>DASPIL010000107.1 GCA_035629175.1 Verrucomicrobiia bacterium
GCGGCACTGAAGGGGCTGGCTTGTCCTTCGTGTCACGCACGAACCTGATGGCTGCAGTTCAAACAGCAGTGATCCAATTCTTCGCATCGGTTGGTGTTGACCTTGCTCCTCAAAATGGCAAAAACGTGTTCTGGAACGACCGCGAAGGGACGCTGATGGTCCGTGCGACATCTCAGGAACTCGATGTCATCGAAGCTGCGATCAACACGCTCAATATCGCTCCTCCTCAAATCAACATAAAGAGCAAGTTTGTGGAAGTTACGCAGAATGACTCCAAGGCGCTCGGGTTTGATTGGTACCTCGGAAATTTCCTTATGGGCAATGGCTCGATGGGTGTGCAGGGCGGCACTGCGCCCAGCTTTGAAAACGGCCAGCCAGGCGGTGAGTTCCCAGGCAATATTGTGGGTGGGACCACGATTCCTCCATCCACCAGCGATCAATTGCTCACCGGCGGGTTGCGCAATACAGCCCCCGCGCTCGGAACGCTCACCGGCATCTTAACCGATCCCCAATTTCGCGTGGTTTTACGCGCGCTCGAGCAGCGCGACGGTGCTGACGTTCTGACTGAGAGCAGTGTGACTACGCTGAGTGGCCGCCAGGCGCAAATCCAGGTGATTGATCTGCGCTTCATTGTCACGGCCGTTGTTCCCTTTACCGGCGATGCTGGCGGAGGGGCCGCCGCGGGGGTGGGCCAGGTCGTGCAGCAAGCAGTTCCGTTCGGTGTTCAACCGATTCCAACTCCAATCCCCCTGGGCCCAACACTAGACGTGATTCCCTACGTTTCTGCTGATGGCTATACCGTCCAGATGACGCTCATCCCAACCGTGACTGAATTCATCGGCTATGATGATCCCGGCCAGTTCACGCTGCAGATCCAAGCGACGGGCGGCGGCAGCGGGGCGTCGACGCCTCTGGCGCAACCCGTCGCGCTTCCGCGCTTCCGTGTTCGTCAGGTCACCACATCGGCTATTGTTTGGGACGGCCAGACCGTTGTCCTTGGCGGGTTGATTTCTGACAACATGATCCGCACGAAGGACAAGGTCCCCGTGCTGGGCGATCTGCCGTTCCTTGGGCGCCTGTTCCGCAGTGAATCGAATCAGACACAGAAAAAGAATCTGATTATTTTTGTAACTCCGACGATCATTGATCCTGCCGGAAATCCGGTTCACAACGAGGAGGAGTTACCATTCGCTCAGTCCAGCATCCCGGTTCAGGAACCCCGGATGTAACCGTTTGAACGAGCCACCTCGTCAAAATGCATCGACAAGTTTTCTCAATCTGATAGAAACAGTATAGAAGTATGCCTATCTCGTTGTCCCTCCGGAGTTTTCTAGTTTGCGGCTGTCTGTTACTTAGCCGGGGTTTGGGTGTTGGACAGAGTGTCAATCCGGATGGTGGCGAGTGGCCGGTTGTTGGGCCGGTCCTGGGGGACCAGTTGTTTGCGAGCGGGGCAGTTAATGATTCGGGTGGTTACCTCGTATGGTCCGACAATTCCGTCATTAAACTGGGAAGCCGGATCCGCGTCCAGCGACTTGCCTCGAATTTTGCACCCGTCGGGGCTCCTTTCACCGCCACCTCGGCGTGGAAATCGAAAACGGCAGGCGATCAGAACGATCCTGACATTGGTGTTTTTGCGGACGGACGCGGAGTCGTTGCGTGGTCTGGCGGAAAGAATGGCAGTCAGCAGATTTATGCGCGGTTCCTTCGAGCAGACGGGGTTCCCCTTCGTAGTGATATCAGGGTCAGCGGCGGAAAGACCCAGAAGTCCGATCCTGCAGTCGCTGTATTAGCGGATGATAGTGCCGTTGTGGTCTGGAGCAGTCACGGTCAGGATGGCAGCCTGCAGGGCATCTATGCCCGGCGCTACTCTGCAAATGGTGCTCCTCTTGGAAAAGAGTTTCGGGTGAACGAATGGACAGAAGGCAATCAGAGAAGTCCTGCAGTTGCCGCTCTTGCCGGGCAGGGCTTTGTTGTGGTGTGGGTTTCGGAGCTGCAGCGCGACGAAGTAAGCGTCGATATTTATGGCCGCGTGTTTGACTCTGCGGGAAGCGGTGGGCCCGAACTGCTGATCAACAGTGCCACCCAGAAGCTTTGCGCAAACCCTGCGGTAGCTGGGTCCAAGGCAGGTGGTTTTGCGGTGGCTTGGAGCCAGCGGGAGATTTCAAGACATTCTGCGCCAAGCGACCCCAATGATCCTACAGGGTTTGAAGACCCGATCGCAAAGCCATGGGCCACGCGATTCGAAAGCACCCAGAAGAATGCGGATGGCTGGGACGTGTATGCCCGGTTTTATGACCTGGAAACAATCGGTTCGGACACAATCCGGATCAACGCTCATACTTTCGGCGATCAGTACGGCCCCCGGCTCGCGAACAACGGAAATGGTTATTTCATCGTGTGGACGAGCCTCGAACAGGATGGCGACCAACGGGAGGGAGTATTTGGGAAGCCATGCTCTCTGACGGGAGCCCTGCCAGGGCCCGATGTTCATGCCAACACCACGACAATCAGTCGCCAGTATCTGCCGGCAGTGATTGCCAACGGACAGGACCGGTTCCTGGTCGTGTGGTCAGGCATCCTCCCGACATTCGGCGTCGATCTCCAGGCCCAGGTCTATTCGTTCTCAAGCAACTAAAATATGTCCTGCAGAATCTATTCACTATTTTTGGGCGTAATTCTTGGTGCGGCTCCCTGCGCCTCGGCCTTTTCTCTTCTGGGTCCGGAGCCCGACTGGCAGACATTCCGACTTGGTTACCAGGTGGGCGGTCTCGATATCGGCGGCACGATGAACCTCACGGAAGAGTATCGACTGAACATCAAAACCATCTCGTATGGTTTCGACAAAACCTTCATCGATTATTTTGGCAAGAGGGGAGTTGAGGAGGTCAACAAGGCGATGGCGATCATGAACGCGCTCCCGCCTGTTTCGAAAATGAGCCGGAATCTGCTGGAGTTTCCGAACGATACACGCCGTTACAATTCGCGTGCCGCAGCGCTGAACATTCTGGATTTGAAGTCGGCTACCATGGCGAATTTGCTTGAGCAGATGGGACTCGCCAGTCCTGAACGGTTTGTATGGTCGCTTCGGTCCCGTGTTCCCGTGCCTGGCGCACCTGCGGGTGTGAATTGGTATGCGGTTATCATGCGGAACTTTGATCCTGTCACGTGGGAGCCATCCCGTTATATCAATGGAACTCTTTACACCTATACCATTATTGATGCGTACTGGGCTGCAGACAGTTCCGAAGCCGTTGAGATTCCCGTCGATCCCCTGGCACCGACTTACACTGCGGTGGCAAGTTATTTTTATTCCTCCGCTGTTTCGGTGAACTTATACGGGATGTTCTACACCGGGTTGACCCGCGACGACGTCGGTGGGCTCCGCTACATTTTGCGACCGAACAATTACAACTACGAGAACCTGCTCCCCGGCACGCTTCCGGGTACCGCGGCATGGACTCCTGTCGGCGGAACCAACAATCAGAATACCAACCTGCTGGTCAACCTGGCACTTCGGCCCGGGGTCGACAAAATCGTGTTCAAGCGCGTAGGCAATGAGAGCGGTGTTGGGTGGGTGAAGGTGGTTACCAACCGGTATACTGACACATACATCCTGAACGGACGAAAACGATCACAAAAAACCCAGCGCGTTCTTGCCGGTTCAATCAACGGCGGCGTGACCAACGGACTTCCTGATCTGCTGTTTGCAGCGGGGGACATTGGGGTCGGAGCGTCCGGATATCCCGCGATTTTGGAACGTTTGACCGTTCTTTGGGAAAACAACTCGGCATTAAACTCGCAAAGTGGAAATCTGCAGGCTGGGCCTGGCGTCATTCAACCGCCCGCGGTCATTACGTTCAACAACGTTGGGCCGTTTAATTTCCATCAGTCTCCCGCCTTCGCGGATGAAGCCAACGTGCTGGAGGTCGGGTATGTCTGGGGAGCGTTCGATGGCACTACTAACCCACCGGTTATATTTCCTGAACGGGAGAGCGTGGAAGCTTTGGAGAACAGGGTTCTCAGAGGCAACAATTAGTCAGCCAGCTGGATTTCTATGAAGCGATTGTTCACTGCCTCGCTGTTCGTCAGCATGATTCTATCCGGGCCCATCGCCGCGGGTCAGAACTTCTTCAACGACACGACGACCACTTTCTATTATAACAACGGGTTTTCCGGGGATTCTCCTCCGATCGACGCCCTCAACTTTATCAACAACGGCACGTTCATCGCCCAGAATGGTTTGGTCTTGACGGTTCTGCAGCAAATCCCATTTGAGACGTCCAGCACGCTCAACTACACAAATACGGGAACGATGTCTGCCAACGTGGGATTTCGCTTTCGAAATAATCCCAGCAATGTTGGCATCGCGGTCCCGTCGCGTAGCTTTTACAATGGCCGGCTCGGAATTGTCGACGCCGCCAGTCACCTCATCATCCACGCAACAAACATCATCAATCGCGGAACGCTGTCCATAGGTTCCGGCGGTGTTATGGCGATTGCCGGTGGCAACGTCGATGTGGCGGAGAGCGTGCTCGCTGTTCCTTCTCTGGCGACGTTTTCAAGCTTCAGCTTTTATCCGTTCCAGACGAACTTCTTTATCCCGGCTGTTTCTGTGTACGACCAGAACTGGAGCACCACGAACCTGGCGCCGATTGTTCGTCAAATTAACACCGCGGCCCTATGGAATGTCGGGGTGTTCGGCACCAATGCGACTGCGCCTTCGGTCCTTGCTGCGCCGGCGCCGTCGCTGCCGGCCGCGGGTTTTACAATTCCAAATGCATCGACTGATGAATTCATTGCGGACTCGCATATTCGAATCCTTCAATCGATTCCCCTTGTCGTGACAAACCAGGATCTGAGTACGACTAACGTCCTGGTCGGCAGCAACATCGTAAAGCAGGCGGCATTCGTCGCGATTCCAGAAGGATTCGATGGGCGTGTCGCATTCGAGGCGGATGGCACGATCAGCGTCTACTTGTCATCGGTATCGACCGATCCGCTCACAGGAATCACCACGACCAACACGATCCAGTTTATCGACACACTCGCTGCCGATGATGATCGGGGACGGTTGTTACAGAACCTCAACGATGGAACCTACCGGCCTGTCAACTACAGCATCGACCGCTTGGGGAGCTTCCCGCCGTTTATTTTTGGTCCTGCCTCAGGAAACAATGGGGTTCCGAATTCTGATTTCTTCCAGGTTTCAGGAAATGCGGAACAAGGGGGCTTTTCCAACCTTGTGAACCTCGTCGGCATCGAGTTTCCCACGAATACTATCATTACGAATGGAGGAATTTACTCAGCATACACAGCGGTGATCGACAACGTGATTTCCCGGCCTCCGAACGTTAGCGGTGGAACATTCACAAACCTTCCGGGCAGTATTCGAATTGAGTCCCAAAATCTGGACCTCTCCGAGACCAAACTGGTCGCGCAAGGCCAGATCTCAATCGTGACGGACCACCTGGTTCCAAGCACAAATACCCTGCTGGATGTCGACAATATCGCTCTCGACATCGGTTCCACCAACGGAACGCTCATTGTTAATGATTTGATTCCGGATTCAGTGACGGGGCGAACCCGCGGAACGATTCAGGCGTGGAGCGGATTTTGGACGAATACGGTGACCGTCATTATCGATGAGAACTACGGACCGGACACGAACGGCATCGTCGTGCAGCAGCCACTTACCAATGTCGTAACGGTGATCTACCATGCTCTGATTCTGGATGCGACGGGAATGGCCAGCACCCTTCCGGCCTACGTTTACGATTTCATGGCGCATGCGGACCATGTAGAAGTGAACGATAACATGACGCTTGTTCAGCATCTCTTCCTCGATGCCCGGAGCGCCTCTCTCAATGGAATCATTAACGTTCCTGGCGTGTTTCCGGTGGATCCGATTAGCGGGCTGACGGCTCCTGGCAATCCGCTCGCTGACTGGTTTGGAACGAATGCGCCGAGGCTCCTCTACCTTACTAACTCTGGCACCGTCTCATTCCCGAATACGATTCATTGGGGCGACGACCGTTCCCGGTTTGCAGCGGTGGTGAACACCGGCACCGTCCGAGCAAGGAGCGTCCAGGCGAACAGTTGGGACCTGCACAACTCCGGAACGGTGGATTCGCTGGGATTGATCGACTTGCGATTCAATACAGCGCTGCTCACAGGCGGGGAGATGTCCTCGAGCAACTACATCCGTTTGACGGGGAACAATCTCGTTCTGACTAATCATCACCTCATAACGCTTGGATTCCTGGATCTTCGAATCTTCGGTGTGCTCAGCGATTTGGGTGTTACCAATTTCATCGAGGTGAATGACGGATTCAATTTGCGAACAAAGCCCGTTGTGGGGGACCTACTTGCTACGACGTTATCCAGCTACGGCCCGAAGTTCGGCGCAAGCACTATTCGACACACGTGGGGAGCCGAGGATCGCGGGCCCACTGTTGAGGGTTTTCAAGATAATGCAGCCGTTGGCCGCGTTGTCCTGAACGCCGCCACGCCGGCAGCCCAGTTCCGATTCACCGGCGCCGGAGTCATTGGAACAACCAACGCCATCTATATTGACGAACTGGTGTTCGGAGACAACGTCGATAATTTCGACCCATCATTCAACGCGACGAATGTCGTCATCGATTCCAACATCCGCATCTACTATGCAGAAGCCACGGCGGACGGCGTGTCTATCGCTGAGAAATTGGACGGCCGCAATGGTGGCAGGTTCATTTGGGTGCCCAGTTACTCCGGTTCATTCAGTGGAGTGACCCTGGACTATGGCAGCGGTCCGCTGGCTTTCAACCGTGCCTTGGTGCAGAGCACGACCATAAATTCCGATGGCGAAGGGGATGTCAACGCATTTGATCCGACGCCCATCCCGGCAGCAGAGGCTTTTGTATCAACACCCAGCATTCCCAACTTCTCGGATCTGCCATTGCGCGACGAACTTGCCAATAACTTCAATCCGGGGTTTGCCGGAGCAAGGGGAAATTACAGCGGCCTTTTCTATGCGCGAACAGGCGTGATGCCTGAATCCTCTGGGTTCTTCACTGCTGCAACCACGACAAAAGGACGTTTCAGCGCGAAAATGCGCTTTGGGACGCGATCGACTTCCTTTAGCGGCCAATTCAATTCTCTCGGGCGCTGGACCAATTTCGTCGGAAGTGCCGAGATCGAACTGCAACTCGACCTGGAAGGTAAGGGACAGATCACGGGACGCATCATCACTGATGAATGGACTGCCGATCTGACCGCCGACCGCAGCGGCTTTACCCGTGGTTTCAACCCGGGTTCCGTCGCCGGCAAATATACGTTGCTGATCCAGGGAGAAGCCGGCGCCACCGATCGGCCGGCGGGTGACGGCTTTGGAACCGTAAGTGTCTCAAAGAACGGTGTTCTTACCTTCTCAGCGGTCCTCGCTGACGGAAGCAAGGTAAGTCAAAAGAGTGCGCTCTCGATCGACGGTCACTGGCCGTTATACGCGCCACTGTATCGTGGTGGCGGGGTCCTGATTGGATGGATCGATTTCCGTGACGAGGTGGAGACTGATTTCAGTGGGCAAACGCTGTGGATCAAGCCGGAGGGGGCAGGCGGCGCCTACCCATTGGGTTTCAACCACACAGCCTGGACAATGGGATCCCGCTATACGCCCCCGCCGAACATTCGACGCGGCGTGGCAGTATTGACGGATGGTGATCTCCTTTCCTCTCTGACAAACGGATTTGCCTTGGGCAAAAAATTCACTGCCTCCAGGCAGCAGCCCCACGACTTTTCAATCGCATTCACGCCGCAAACAGGTTTGTTCCGCGGCAGTGTTCGAGACGAGGAAGGGACCGCGATCGTCTTTCGCGGCGCCTATCTGGAGAAAGCAGGGTTCGGAGGCGGCTTCTTCCTCGGATTCGAGAATAGCGGACGAGTCCATATCCGCGCCACACCCTAGGAATAGGGAATTAGTGCGGCGAGGATAGGAGTTGGTGTCGCGTGCAGGTGTCGCGTGCCGCGTGCAGGTGTCGCGTGCAGGTGTGATTTCTTGGAATCGCGCCTGCCCCATAAAGGGGTGCTCGGGGAAGGCAGCGTTGGTTGCGCGGGGTCAAATCATATCAGTCAGAAGAGTGTCTATGCATACAGCAATTCAGGCTTGGAATCCGTTTCTTAAACTGAGGCGGCTTGCCGCGGTCGCGTTGGCAATCGGCGGACTGCAATCCGTGGTGGCGCAGCCGCTAAACGATAATTTCTCAAGCGCGGAAGAAGTGTTCGGCGATTGGGGCAGCATCGCATTCGACACTACCAACGCTACCAGCGAAGTCGGGGAGCCGAGTCATGCCGGCCATCCTGCGCAGGCTTCCATCTGGTTCAAATGGACAGCGCCACGCGATGGGGAGGTTACCCTCGATACGCTCGGTTCAACGTTTGATACAGTGGTCGCGGTTTATTCCGGAACGGAATTGTCGACCCTTGCTCAAACAGCCGCGAACGATGACCTGTTCCCAATCAGTGTAGTGCCGCAGTTCACATACTCCGGCAGCGGAGATTATGCGGCCCTTGCCGGACGGGGCAGCTTGCCCATTCTGACCTTCACGCAAAACTACTACGGCCCAAGCGGATTGAGGTTTAATGCAAAAGGAGGAGCGACCTATTACTTCGTTGTGGGTTCAAAAACAATATTTGGTGTCGGTGAGGGAACACTTAGTTGGGCCTACAAACCCTCTGGCGTGTTCCGATTCGCAACGGAGGACATGGACTTTTCAACGGGACTCCCTCTGTATCAAACCGCAGACACCGAAAGCTTCCCGCCTGTCGGTAACGACGTGAACAGGAACTCGGTAGTTCTCACCTATTACACTTTCAACGCGCCGGGAGTTTTGCTGACCGTGACACGCGTCGGCGGTGCTGTTGGACGCGTCATGGTGGATTACCAAACAATCGACGGCACTGAACTACCTCAGTTACCGACCAACAACGCCGCAGGCATCGCTGGCTTCGATTACGCACCGGTAAGTGGAACGCTCATTTTCGACGACTTCGAAATGAGCAAAACCATCCTTATTCCGATCATCTCAAGCTTCTCCGGGAGCGACCTCAGCAATGTCGTTTTCGGAGTCTCACTTTCAAATCCGCAGTATGATCCCTTTGAATCTGGAGACGTGGCACCGCCGCGCATCGACTCGGACCGGAGTCTGGCACTGGTGAAGATTCTCAATACTTCTGCAGATCCTTACGGCCCGAACACGATTGAGGTCGTTGACACGAACACCATGACCACAAACATGATGATCGTCTCTCCCACCAACGCGATCTTCAATTTTCAAAAAGCTAATTTCCGGGTTCCTTCCGACGTGAACGAGACGAATACGGACTGGCCGGAAGTTTCCCTGTATATCTCGCGGTCTGGCACGAACCGGTCTGCAACCACCCTTCAATATCGGGTTAATAATTATTTGGGAGACGGCGAAGACGGCGACGAGCAGCGGAACATCTTTTTCCCCTTGCAGCCGGGATCGGACTACGCGGTTCCTACTCCGCCCGACTGGCCGCCCATCCGTGGCGCGAATCCCGATTTCGAGATGGCCCGGGGCTCCGTCAGTTTCGGCGAGAACGATTTCATCCCTAAACGGATTACATTCACGGTTCCCCCGAACGCGCTTCCGAGGTTCAACAAGGATTTCCGCGTTCAGCTCTACCGCGAGGTTCAGATTAACGGAAGAAACACCCCCGTGCTGGTTGGAATGGTCAATGAAACAGCCGTAACCATCCTGTTCAACGATCGGACCCCGCCTGCGGGTTCAGTGGACCAGCTCTATAATGCGGACTTCAATGCGAGCTTGGCACTTCCACCCGACATCGTTCCCCAAACCTGGCCGAACAATAACCTCGCGCATCCAGGTGTGGCGGGTCAGGTATACGCGATGGTGGTGCGAACCAACGATCAGACTCTAGCTGTCGGAGACTTCGTGTCGTACAACGGCTATCCGCAGGGAAATATTGCTTTGATCAATCCGGACGGCTCGCTCGACCTGTCTTTTCAAACGGGCTCGGGCGCCAATGGGGCGATCTTCGCTGTCGCGATGATGCCTTCGGGTGCGCAATGTGTCGTTGCAGGCGACTTCACGTCGTTTAATGGAAACGGATCATCAGGCATAGCCCGGATCAACATGGACGGAACCTTGGATGCATCGTTCACGCCCTTTGCCAACGGCGCCGTCCAGGCAATGTTGGTTCAGCCCGACGGGAAGATTGTCATCGGCGGAGATTTCACCGAGGTAAATGGCATCCAGCGACTTCATGTGGCGCGCTTGAACTTCGATGGAACCCTGGACACGGATTTCGATCCTGGCACCACCTTCAATGGTCCTGTTTATGCCCTGTCGGCTCCAATGCCGTTCGTCATTCACGCAGGCGCAGAGTCGACGGGAGGCAGCAACGAAGTGGTGGAAGTGATCAATTTCGCGCCAGCGACGACTGGCATACTCCGGGTCGATTATGACATGTTGGGTGTCCCTGACAGTCTTCGGGTGTATTACGGCGAGACCAATGGAACTCCAATCTTTCAGACGGGAAATGTCAGCGGGACTGGAACGATCCAAATCCCATTCGGACCAGCCAACGGCGTCACTACGAACTTCATAACACTGGTGATGAACATGGGAGGCGGCGAGAGCGGCACCTTCTGGTCTTATTCAGCTTCCGTTCAGATTCTTCCTTCCGTAACCGAGGGCATTGCCGTCGGGGGCCGTTTTGACGTTGCGGGGCGCCCATATAAAAACATCGCGCTGCTGAATTCATTTACCGGCCAGATTGATCCAGCCTTCAACCCGGGAACTGGTCCCAATAACACGGTCCTGTCCCTTGCGTGGCAGCTGAACGGTCAAATTCTCGCAGGCGGCGTGTTCACCGCGGTGAACGGCAGCCCCAACAACCACCTGGTCCGCCTCAACCAGAACGGCACCGTTGACACTACCAATTTCTTCATCGGAACAGGTGCCGACGATGTTGTCTACACAGTCATCCCGCGACTGGATGGAACGATCTATGTGGGTGGCGCATTTTCGAAATTCAACGGCACTCACCGTCGTGGATTCACCCGTCTTTACCCGAACGGGACGGTCGATACCACTTTTCTGGATACAGCATACAACCAATTCGCCGGGCTCAAGCGGGTGTATTCCTGGGACTTGCCCGCAGTTTTTTGCGCGGGCGTGCAGACCGACGGGAACGTCATGATAGGCGGTGCCTTCGAACAAGTGGGTGGCGGGCAGCCGAACACCAATGTGTTCAACACGCTTAACGATTCGTTCGGGTATCCCAAGAGCTTTGAAGACCCGAACCTTTGGGTTGAGCCGAAGAGCCGCGATGGAGCACGAAATCGCCGAAGCATTGCACGCCTCATCGGCGGAGCGACGCCGGGGCCGGGAAATATCGGTTTGAAGTTGAATAGCTACACAGCGAACAAGAGCCAGTCATCGCTATTTGTCAGCCTGCTCCGAACCAACGGCGTCCTCGGCCCGGTCTCCGCCAATTTTTCAGTGAATCCAGGCCTTGCGTTGACTGGGCGCGATCTGGTCTACACCAGTGATGCGCCGCTGTATTGGATTGGCTGGCAGTACCTCAGCCGTCCGACGCGCGAGCGTTCGGATGGTTTGTTTGGAACCAGCGGGTTCCTGATCGATCCCTACGGCCTGAACCTGTTCAACTCCGACTCTGAGATCAACAACCTGTCGACGGTAACTGTCAGCATCATCAAGAACACGGAAATCGCCGGAAACCTGAATGCGAGCTTCCAGCTCTCCAATCCGAGCTATTCCGAAAACTTTCTGCTGGGCGGGCAGAATATCCCCATTGCCGCCGCGCTCGGTGTCTCCACCGCGCCTTTGGCACTGATCGACGATACGCAGCAGCCGGGCGTCTTTGGATTCGAATCGCCAACCTTCGTTGCGACGAATGCCAACGCACTGATTACAGTCCTGCGCAGCAACGGCACATTCGGAACCGTGTCGATGCGGTATTCCACAGCAAACGGCACAGCAACGGTCGGAACCGATTACGTTGGCCTGACGAACCGAACCCTGTTGTTTAATCAGAACGTTGTGAGCAATGGATTTGTTGTGACGATCCGGAACAATGGGTTCATCTACACGAACGCACAGGAGAAAACGGTTCAGATTTCTCTCTCGAACCTGGGAACCACCCCTGGCGCTACCTTCGGCATTTCCAATGCAATCATTCGGCTCATCAACCCCAACTACCAGGGTTATGTCACGCTGAGCACCAACCAGTATCAAGGCGCGCAGAGCGCCGGCTTCGTTAACTTCATTGTCAATCGCGTGGCAGGCAGCCTCGGGAGTGTCTCCGTGCGCTATGCCACTCTGAACGGATCAGCCGTCAATGGCATCGATTTCATCGGAACCACGAACACGCTTGTTTGGAACAGCGGCGATGTGGCGCCGAAGGTGATATCCGTGCCGTTGCTAAACGCGGGTGTCGTGGGCGCCAACCGGCAGTTCAATCTTGCCCTTTCAAACTTTGCCCTCAATGGCACGAACACCCCCGCGCTCGCTGGTCTCACAACAAACGCGATCGTTACAATCATCAACGACAACAGCTATGGGAAGCTGCAGTTTAATGCGCCCTCTTACACGGTGAACGAAAACGGTGGCGTTGCGACCGTGACAGTGATTCGGACTGACGGTGCCAGCGGAGCAGCCTCGGTAAGTTACTCAACCAGCAACGGACCGAATGGCGCCGCCGGAGTGAACTATGTCGCCACAAGTGGCGTGCTTTCATTCAGTGCCAACCAGCTCGCCGCCTCATTCGACATCCCGCTGTTGAACGACGGGGCCGTAAATCCTCCTGGTGTTCTGACGTTCAACGTTCATTTGTCGAACCCCGTAAACGCCACGCTTGGGGCCTTGCAGGATGCTCTCGTGAACGTCATCGACGCGAATTCATTCATTCGCCCGCCTGGAGGGGCTGATACGGAATTCGATATTGCAACCAAGTTCAATGACAGCATCCATTCGCTTAAATTGCAGGCGAACGGACAGATTATTGCCGTTGGCAGTTTTACCGCCGTTGGACCTATTCTCCGTAACCGGATCGTTCGCCTTAACACCGAGGGCGCCGTGGATGCAGACTTCCTTGCCGGAATGGCGGGTGCTAACGGTCCTGTGCTAACAGCCGCAATCCAGACAGATCAGCGCATCGTTCTCGGTGGCTCATTCACATCGGTCAATGGCGTGCACAGAAACTTCCTGGCCCGGCTGATGACTGACGGTTCGCTGGACACGAGCTTCAATCCTGGAGCTGGAGCCGATAACAGCGTGCTCGTAGTCGCGGAGGATTTCATTGGCGGCGCGCGAAAGGTTTACGCAGGCGGAATGTTCAGCATGGTCAATAGTTTCCTGAGCCCGCGTCTCATTCGGTTGAACAATGACGGTTCTGCCGATCCCTCATTTTCTGTGGGAACCGGTGCCGACGGGATTGTTAAAGCACTTGCTGTTTACCCGACAAACTCAATCCACGCTGGGAAACTTATCGTTGGGGGCAGTTTCACACACTTCAACGGAGTTCCGGTGCCTCGTCTGGCAAGATTGAACGCTGACGGCTCACTGGATACGGTGTTTGTCGCGAACCTCGCTTCCGGCCCCGGGGCTGACGTAGATGCGATCGTCATTCAACCTGACGGCGGGATTCTAGTTGGTGGCAGCTTCACGAATTTCCATAGCACGCTCGTGAACCGATTGGTCCTTCTCACGTCCAACGGCAATCTGGATTCGGCGTTCCTTGCCAACCTGGGCAGTGGATTCAACGACACGGTGAATGCAATCGCACTGCAGAGCGACAACAGGATTGTGGTGGGAGGGCAGTTCACCCAGGGTAACGGCGTCACCCGCAACCACGTGACGCGCCTCTTGGCCAACGGTTCTGTTGATCCCACGATCAATTTTGGAGCTGGAGCCAACGGGGACGTGGAGGCTGTGCTGGTCCAGCCCGATGGCATGATAGTGATCGGCGGTGCGTTTACGGAGTATGACGAACAGCCTCACGAGAACATCGCGCGCGTTTACGGCGGTTCGACCACCGGTTCTGGTGCGTTCAGCTTTACGTCGGCGAACTACGAGGTCACGGAATTTGGATCATTCGCCGTTGTTACTGTCCGCCGAACCGGTGGGACCAGCGGGCCAAATCCCGACGGCAGTGGAAATATCAGCATCCTGTTCCGCACCGCAAATGGCACGGCTGTTTCAGGGATTAATTACCTTGGAACCACCAACACTTTGATCTTCCCGCCCGGGGAAGTGCTGAAGATTGTCACCATTCCCATAATGGATGACTTTGTGGTCACTTCAAACCTCACTGTCAATCTTTCGCTTTCAAACCCCACACCGCCCGCAGGTATTGGTAATCAATCAACAGCGGTTCTAACGATTGTGAATACTGACACATCGGTCAGTCTCTCCTCCTCCATTTACAGCGTCCTGAAGAATGTTGTCACTGGGGGTGCTGACATTTCAATTGTTCGTCAGGGCGGGTCAGCGGGGACGGCGTCAGTGGCCTTTGCGACGACGACTGGCGGTACTGCTGTCGCGGGAGTGGACTACATTCCGACCAACACCATTGTGACCTTCCTTCCGGGCGAAACGGTGAAATCCGTCCGGGTTCCTGTCATTGACAATGGCCTGCCTCAGGGGAATAAGACCGTCGCGATCGCCTTAAGCAATCCAAGCGGATCATTTCTGCAGGAACCGTCTACGGCAATCTTGACGATCGTTGATACGGTAATCGCTCCCGGAACGATCAGCTTCGCCAGCCCAACCTATTCCGCGAGTGAAGGGGATTCGAGCGTGCTTGTGACTGCGATTCGCACAGGGGGAACATCTGGAAACGTTTCAGTCAGCTATACAACCGTTGCAAGCAATGGTGTTTCGGGCGTGAATTACGTCCATAGCAGCGGGTTGCTGTCCTTCAACGACGGCCAATCCAGCCGAAGCTTCACTGTGCCGCTCGTTGACAACAGTGCGGTTCAGGGAACGGTGCGGTTCTCGATCGTCCTGTCTGCGCCCACGGGCGGCGCCAGCCTCGGTGTGCCATCCACGACGGTCGTTTCAGTGGCTGACAACGACGAAGCGTTGTCGATTGCAGCATCGGGCGCAGCCCTGATTTCAGAAAGCACGCCGAATGGCTGGATCGACACCAACGAAACGGTGACTCTCGCATTTGGATTGCGGGTCGCAAGTGGCACGAACATCGGAAATCTCACGGCGACACTGCTTGCGACGAACGGAATCGTTTCGCCAAGCCCTGCATCCAATTCTTATGGAGCGTTGTCGGTTCGCGGGCCGTCAGCGTCCCGGAATTTCAGTTTCACCGTGAATCCCACATTTACGAACGGCCAGCAAATCGTGGCTGTTCTGCAGGTGCGGGAAAATGGAAACCCCATCGGGTTCGTGCAATTCCCATTTGTGCTCGGTTCCTTCACCCGGGTGTTTTCGAACGCGACGCCAATCGCCATCAACGACAACACATCCGCGTCGCCATATCCCTCGACCATTACTGTTTCGGGACTTGGACGAATTCTCACGAAAGCCACGGTTTCATTGAATCGGGTGAGTCATAGTTTCCCGCGCGACATTCAGGCTTTGGTTGCCTCGCCGGCTGCGCCGTCAGTGATGGTCCAGGGCAATGCGGGCGGCTCGTTCACAATCAACAACGTGAACCTCACATTCGACGATCTCGCTGCCGCTTACCTCACGACTAACCAGATTACTGCGGGCACGTATCGCCCAACGGTGATGGGAACTGTCACATCTCTTCCGAATCCGGCTCCATCAGCGCCCTATTCAACCAATCTCTCCACATTCAATGGCGCCAATCCCAATGGCGTGTGGTCCTTGTTCGTAAAGGATAACGCTCCGTTCAACACTGGCTCTATTGCAGGGGGATGGTCTCTCTCCCTCACAACCGTTGATCCCTTGGCTGGAGCGGCTGACGTGGGTGTCTCCGTGAGCGCGGCGGGAACCAACATTCCGGTAGGTGCACAACTGGTCTATGTCATCGCCGTAACGAACTACGGCCCGTCAATTGCATCGGATGTCGTCGTTACCAACCTTCTGCCTGCAGGGCTGTCCTTTGTCTCTACAACTCCGACGGCCGGTTCGTTCGTCCAAAGTGCTGGCACCATCAGGTGGAACGTTGGCACGCTGGCGGTCAATGCGGGCGGCCGAATGACCGTAACGGTGAACGCCACCACCGTGGGAGCGAAGGTCAGCACGATTCTGAGCCGCACAGCGACTGCGGATCCCAATGCTGCGGATGATGTCGCATTCCTTGTGGCAAATGTCACCACTGCAACGCCCCCCACCGTAACGGGTGTGCGTTCAGGTTTTGGAATTCAGTTGTCGGTCGGCGGGGCTGCTGTTCCAACAGTGGTTCAGGCTTCAACGAACCTGACACAATGGCTGCCGATCTTCACCAACGTGCCGCCGTTCATCTTTACCGATCCGAATGTGGGGACGCAGCCTTACCGGTTCTACCGCGCTGTTGCCCAGTAGTACCAGCGATGAAACTGTGGGGTTTGACGGGCGGGGTGGGAATGGGCAAGTCAACGCTGGCCGCAGTCTTGCGGAACCTCGGGTTCGAGGTGGTGGATACAGATTCCCTGGCCCGTGAATTCACGCGACCAGGGGAGCAGGCGCTGTCGGAAATTGTCAGGACCTTCGGATCCTCTATTGTCGATGAAAAAGGCGAGTTGCGCCGGGGAGCCCTTGCCGACCTGGTTTTCTCCGACTCTTCCGCCCGCCACCGCTTGCACGAGATCCTGCATCCGAGAATCCGAAATGCCTGGAAGGCGCGACTCATGGCGTGGCGCCGCGCGGGAATAGAGAACGGCGTAGTAGTTATTCCCCTCCTTTTCGAAACGAACGCGGAAGAGGAGTTTGATCATACTCTTTGCGTAGCTTGTTCGACGACGTCGCAATGGAATCGCTTATCAGCGCGCAATTGGATCTCAAAACACATTGAGCAGCGAATTGCATCCCAAATGCCTATCGAGGAGAAGATGCAACGATCCACCTTCGTGGTTTGGACCGAAGGGCCCATGGAAATAACGGTGCAGCAGGTGAAGCGCATTCTCGCGCACCTGTAAATAGGGGTTGTTTTGCATGTCGTTTTCTGAATGGTCTGCTACATTGCGGCACCATGGTTTTGACCCAACAGGAACTTCAAAGGCTCGTTCAGGTGAATCATCGCACCCCACACGAGTTGCTGGGCATGCACCCTCTCGGAGGCCGCGCAGGCCTTGTCGTCCGGGCTTTTGTTCCTGATGCGACGAAGGTTGAGATCGAGCCTGTCCACGAAAAACAAAAGCCCCGCCTGCGTTTGGAGCGCATTCACCCGGCAGGCGTCTTCGAAGCTGTCACGAAGGAAGCTCACGACGTCTACGCATACGACCTTGTCATCACCGGAGGCGACAAGCAGGTCCGCCGAACCCGGGATCCTTATTCGTTTCTTCCGACGCTCGGCGAATCCGATTTATACCTCTTTGGCAAAGGGGATGAGCGGCGAATTTACGAAAAACTCGGTTCACAACTGCGCACAATAGACGGGGTGCCGGGGACCAGCTTCGCCGTTTGGGCTCCCAACGCGCAGCGTGTCAGTGTGGTTGGTGACTTCAACGGTTGGGACGGACGACACCACATGATGCGGTCGCTCGGCTCCTCTGGGGTGTGGGAGCTCTTCATTCCCAGCGTCGGCGAGGGGGCGCACTACAAGTACGAACTTCGGGACCTTCACGGCCATGTATCGCTGAAGACTGATCCCTATGGCGTGTTCTTCGAAACTCCGCCAAAGAACGCCGCCATTGTCTGGAACACCCAGAAATTCGAGTGGTCGGATCAACAGTGGATGCAACAGCGGCGTGGCCGCGATCCCTTGAGATCTCCGATGAGCGTTTACGAGGTGCATGTCGGATCGTGGCGGAAGAAGTCGGCAAGCGAGTCATTGAGCTATCGGGAAATGGCGGAGCCTCTTATCGCTTATGTGCGCAAAATGGGTTTCACGCATGTTGAATTTCTCCCGATTGCTGAGCATGCGTATTATCCCTCCTGGGGCTACCAGGTGACGGGATTCTATGCGCCCACCAGCCGGTTCGGAACTCCTGAAGACTTCAAGTACCTCGTCAATGAGCTGCATGCAGCAGGTATTGGCATCATTATCGATTGGGTTCCAGCACATTTCCCACGCGACGCCTGGGCATTGGCAAAGTTCGATGGCACGGCGTTGTACGAGCATGAGGATCCGCGCAAAGGCGCGCATCAGGATTGGGGCACCCTCATCTTTAACTTCGGCCGGCACGAGGTCACCAATTTCCTGCTCGCGAATGCGCTGTTTTGGTGTGACCAGTTTCACGTCGATGGCCTTCGGGTCGATGCGGTCGCGTCGATGCTTTACCTCGACTACTCGCGCAAGCAGGGCGAGTGGATTCCCAACCAATTTGGCGGGCGCGAAAACCTGGAGGCGATCGAGTTCCTGCGGAAGTTCAATCACATCACGCACGTGGAATTTCCCGGAGTCATGACCATCGCCGAGGAATCCACCGCGTGGCCGCTCGTCACTCGTCCTCCGTATCTCGGTGGATTGGGATTTTCATTCAAGTGGAACATGGGATGGATGCATGACACGTTGAACTACTTTGCCCTCGATCCCATCTATCGCCGATTCCATCAGAACGACCTCACGTTCGCGATGCTCTACCACCATAACGAAAACTTCGTCCTGCCTCTTTCACATGACGAGGTGGTGCATGGAAAGCATTCGCTGCTCGGCAGGATGCCTGGCGACGACTGGCAGCGGTTCGCCAATCTCCGCACGCTGCTGGGTTATCAATGGTTGTTTCCTGGCAAGAAGCTGCTGTTCATGGGATGTGAGATTGGCCAAAGCGGGGAGTGGAATGCAAACGGCGAAGTCGATTGGTGGCTGCTGGATGCGGGCCCCTATCACAAAGGCCTGCAACAGTTCGTTGCGGACTTGAACCGCTTGTACGCATCGGCACCCGGATTATGGGAGGGGGATTTCGATTCGGGCGGGTTCTATTGGATTGATTGCCTAGACAGCGACAACAGCGTCCTGTCCTTCGTCCGTCAGAAGAACGACGGCACCGCAGCAATTGCCGTCGTGGCAAACCTGACGCCGGTTCCGCGATACGCCTATCGCATAGGATTGCCGTGCGGCGGCAGGTGGCTTGAAATTCTGAACAGCGATAGCGCGGTTTACGGCGGGAGCAATGTCGGAAACATGGGCGGCGTTGTTGCGGCCGAAGGCAAGTGGCACAATCAGGATTTCTCCGCGCCGATGACGCTTCCCCCTCTGAGCATCATTGCATTCAGGCCTGAAAAATAATTACGACCAGCGAATCTGCTGAATGCCAGGCAGTGACCGAAGATCCTGAACGATTTTGCCAACAACATCGGGCGCTTTCTTGCGGTTGAATTGAACCTCAACCGACACCGTGATCTTCTGCGCCTCGAGGTCATACCGCATTTTGACGCGCTTCGGCTTCAGGCCTGCGATAATGAGCCGCCCGCGTAAATCTCGCTCGCTCAGGCTGTCCATGGCCCCGATCACCGTTAATGTTGAATACCAATCAACGGGCAGGAGCTTCTCGAGGGCTGGAAGCGCACCCAGGCTGATTAGGGCGATGACGAGCCCGATGAACCCGAGGAAATAAAGGCCGGTGCCGAAGGCAAGGCCCAGGACCGTCACGAACCAGAGACTCGCGGCCGTGGTAACTCCCCGGATGGTGTCGCTGTTGCGCATGATGGTTCCCGCGCCAAGGAAGCCGATCCCGGTGAGAATTCCGGCGCCGAGGCGGGCAGGGTCGGGACGCCATGCAGTGTTCGTTCCGCTATCTACAAAGAGGCTCTCCGACACCACCATTGAAATTGCAGAGGCAACGCATGCAAGAATGGTGGTACGAAGTCCGGCTGGCCTTCCGCGCGTTTCGCGTTCCAATCCCACCACGATTCCGGCGACAGTCGCAGCAAGGATCCGCAGCAGGATTTCGTGATACGTCAGGGGTGCGTTCATGTATCGAGAGTCCAATCGTTGCGAAGACATCTCAAGGAGAAGTTCACCTGGAATGACCGGCCACGAAAAAACTGGCGGCCTGCTTTCGCAGGCCGCCAGGAACCAAACCCAATTCAGAAGACAAACGCTACATAGCCAGCGATGTGCCAAATAATCCGTGCACCGCGTTTTGATCGTTGGAGACGGCAAATGTCGGGCGAAAGACCCGTTTTATGGGGTTCGCGGCGTTGATGTCGCAAATAATTCTGTCTGCGGCATTGCGCCCTCGGAGGGTGTGTGGCACTGCGAAGCGCCCGGCTCTGTCCTGTTTGAAGGCAGCCGTGTCCCGTTTGTGGCGCAAACCTTTCGCATCAGAGGATCAATTGGGTTGATTTCTCCCGCAGCTGATTCAGCCAGCGATCATAAAATGCAAGTCGATGATGCAGCTGCCGCACCTGCTGAAGGCAGCCGGCGCGCTGTTCGTTTTGCGATGCAGCCGTATCCCAGACAAGATCGAGCTCCCGAACTGCGGAGAGCGCGGCGTCACGTTTTTGTTCGATGCTCGCGGCAAACTCGCGGAGTTCGGTGCCCAGCTCCTGGCCTGCTGCAAAAACTTCAACTTTCAGCAGTGGAGAAGTGGTTTCTGCTTTTCTGCGCAAATGAGCGTCGGCCTGCCGGCAGAGTTTGCCCGCGTCCATGAAGTCGGTCACCAGTTCTTCAGGCACCTGTTGAATGTCTGTAATCGGGGTGTCGGACTCGAGTTGAAGCAGGTGACGCAGCCGTTCACGTGGTTCACGAAGACACTGGTAGGCGCTGTTGAGCCCGGCATAACGTTCCTGTGCCGCTCGGCGCTGTGGCTCGTCCAAATGACTCAGGTGATCCGGATGCCAGCGTCCGGACATTTCAAGAAATCGGGCTTTCAGAATCCCGGCGTCCAGCCACGGACGGCGCACCTGTCCAAACAACGCAAAGTAATCAGTCATGCTCCCGCATCATGCGCTGAAGCTTTCGCCGCAGGAACAGCTCGTGGCCGCGTTGGGATTGGTGACCTTGAATCCGCCTTGCAAACCTTCTACGAAATCCAGTTCGCTTCCCGTCACGTACAGTGCGCTTTTCGGATCGACGACCACGCGAATGCCGGAGGTCTCCACAAGGAAATCCCGGTTCGCAGGGGCGTCCTGCAAATCCATCTTATATTGCAAACCCGAGCAGCCGCCGCCCACCACCGAAACGCGAAGGACACCTTGTGCGCGTCCCTGTTTTTGCAGCAACGTCCCGACACGGCGCGCGGCCGTCGTGGTTACCTTGATGAGCCGCTCGTCGCTGGTTCGAAAACCAGCCGGGGCGGATGAATTATTCCTGGATACGGGTGCGATCATGCTGCGCGACAAGGCTAATGGCGCTGAACCTTCGCGTCAATTGGCCTGAATTGATTGATGACATCACTTAAGATCCCGGATTATCGACTTTGGTTGGCCAACGATGAACCCGTGCGGCTCCCCAGATGGGTCAGGGCATGGAGCATCACATACGCGACGAACAGAAATGCGGCGAAGAGGAGCAGGAAGGCCACAGCGTGGCCATTCCACATGTTGGCTTGCGTCCATGTGTCGAGGGTCCGAAATATTCGCCCCGGTCGCAGGACCACATCCCAGCTGTTGAGCCGCAGGAAGCGCCCGATATACACGCCGAAGCTGCTCAAGGCGGTCGTTGCAAGCACGAACACCCAGCCGGCCGCGCGCCCGCAAGTCTCTGCAACGAGCGCCTGCATCAAATAGAGCGACAGGAACCCGACGAGCAATCCGGTGAACGCGAAGAGTAGAATGAGCGTGAGCTCAACCCAGAACGGATTGTGAAACCAGAATCGCAGGTGGGTCAGGTCGGTGAAAATGTAGGGCGAGTTCGGAAAGAACAGGAGCCATCCCGCTGCCAATCCCAAAAGCAGCCACTTCCGCCGCGCGCCATGGCGAAATTCATCATCCGCAAACAGCGCCAGCCCGAGCGGAATCCAGGCGAGGAAGAGATTCCAAACCAGGAATCCTTGCGACAATCTGCCGGTCAGGAGAAAACGGCCAAAGATCACGGCGAGTCCGACCGCTGAACCAAAAGCGAGGGCGGCCATGGGCGCCAATGTTTCACGCCGGCACAGTATCCGGTTGGTTCGTGACAGGACCTGTCCGATTGCGAGCACTGCGCCTGCGATCAACGTCCGGGGGCTGAGAAATGGTAGCGGCGCTGTCTTCATTATCTTACTCGCGATTCTCGAGGGAATCCCCCCAATGACCCAGGAAGAACTTCTTTTGCGTGGGCAACAGGGTGTCCGCAGTTCCCACAATGGGTCTCAAGGCAGTGGTCATTTGGAGGACCACCAGGATGAAGACAACGACCCACGTGTTCAACCCCGCTTTCGACCGTGCCTGCGACTGCGTGAAACCCGCATCCAGGAACCGAAGGCCGAAAATCGTGGCAATGCCCCAGAAGACGAGGTGCAGGATGCCCATCCAGATTTTTGAATCCGTCGATTGCGAGAACAACCACGCGATTGGAGCGAAGCCAATCAGCAGCAAAGTCATCAGCATGAGAAGCCCGGCGACGAGCCCGATTATCTCAATCAGCCGGGCACGCGAACCACTCAGGCAGGCAAAGATGTAAAGGCTCGGCAGACAGATTACGGCGGCGAACAGCAATCCCCCTGCAATCTTCACTGGCGCCGCCCACAATTGCGTTCCCATCGAGAACGATCCCACGACCACGCCATAGATGAGGCTGCACGCGATGCCGATGATGACCATGGAAAGAATAAGCCCTCCAGCGCCCGGTTGGCGCAAATGATACAACACGCGGCGGGGCTGGCGAAGAATCGCTTCAATCGCTGCCATGCTGTTAGGGATGGGTACGCGTTCCGCGGGATCGTCGCCGATTGCGGCGGGCGTTTGTGAAGCAACCGCGGCTGGAAATTGCGGCGGCACGGAGGGGTGGGGTGGAGGTGTGTTTTCCATAATATTTGAAAGGGATTTCAGGAGATCAGGCGCATCAGGGATCGGAATACCGCTTCGTAGAAGTTTCCGGAGAGCGGTTCATCACGGAGAAATTGGAGTGGCAGGCCAGGCGCACCGATGAATGGGCGGAATACCCACGAGAGCTGGCTTCCGACAAACAGGTTCGCAGCCAGCCAGGCAAACAGAACCCGGTTCGCTGCCGCAGGTCCCCCAATCACGCGGAGAAGCTGGCGCAACCGCACGTTTGCCGCGATTCCAGCAAACGCAATGATGATGACGTGAGTGAGCAGAATGAAGCTGTAGGCGCCACTCCGCATGGCTGCATTGTCAATTGGCGGTGCATTCCAAATCATGAACGCCGCGACCGGGCTGAAGGCTCCAAGGATGGCCGCGGCGATTGAAAAACTCATGAGGATGGTGAGGAATGACTGGCGGAATGGGATGTTCAATCCGAGCAGCGGCGCGAGCATGCCGTTCAACAGCGCAGTCCCGCACGTTGTCAGCAAAACCAGCAAGGGAAATTTGACCGCTGTGTACAGTGCCTGTTGCGGTGCGCGCCACCAACCCACTGCCGCGCCGAAACAACCCGCACCGATGACGACAATTAAGACGTGCGTGGCCAGCGAACGTGCCTGCCACTGACGCGTCCATCCCAGCACCGGCTCGGGCTCTCCGCGCAGCAGAGTTCCGATCTTGAATCGATGCAGTGATGGGATTTCGGGAGGCACGTTAGGTCCTTTTCGATGTTATTCGACAGCGGCCAGCCAGTCCCGCGTTCAATGTCCATTCGCCGTCGAGTCCAGCAATTGGCTGCGCAATTCGTCAGCGATCCGATTCATCCGCCGCTCGACTTCGTCAATGATCCAATCCGGTGTCGACGTGCCGGCCGTGATCCCGGCGGTTTCTGCGTTATGAAACCATTCCTCCCTCAAATCGACCGCGGACTGCACGTGATGCACTGCGGCGCAATGCTGGCTGCAACTTCGAACCAGTTCCCGCGTGTTGTTGCTGTTGGCACCACCGATGACAACGACCACGTCACATCGCCTCGCCAGCTCAATCGCTGCGAGCTGCCGTTGCTTGGTAGGCTGGCAAACGGTATCGACGAATCGCACTTCGCTTTCGGAGAACCGTTCTTCGATCAAATGAACCAAATGACGAACGCGCTCAATCGGTTGTGTGGTTTGCGCCGCGATGCCGAAACGCGGACGTGGCACGAGCGCCGCGACATCGCCTTCCGACAGGACGACGTCGAATGCCTCCAGGTCGCCGGTCAGACCGCGAACTTCCACGTGATCGCGCTGGCCAACGATGATCGGATGAAAACCATCCGCGACCAGCCGCGCCACAGCGCGATGGGCATGATGCACGAGCGGGCAGGTGGCTTCGACGACATTTAATCCCAGCGCGCGCGCGCGTGCTTTGGCGCGATTCGACGCACCATGGGCGGTGATCATCACTGTGCGGCTTTGGGCGGCTTCGGGCCGTTGCGCGACAGTTACGCCCCTGGCGCGCAGCGCGGCAAGGACCGACTCGTTGTGGACCAGATCGCCAAGTACCGTGAGCGGCGCGGTATCGGCGGTACGCATCGCCAGGTTAATGGCATCTCTCACTCCGAAGCACATTCCCAGATGATCAGCTCGCAGAATCTTCATAAGCTTTGTAATACAAAGTAAACGACGCCATGAACGGCGGAAGTGTTCAAAAAAATTATTTCTGTCTGGTTTGCTGGACGATTTGCTCGAGCAGCAGGATGTAATCGGCAAACGCTTTCCGGCCGGCAGGCGTCAGCGAGCAGGTGGTGAGCGGGCGGTTGTTCTGATAGGACTTCGACACCACGACATAGCCCGCTTCCTGCAGGGTTCGGATATGGGTGGTGAGGTTGCCGTCGGTCATCTCCAAGGCGTCCCGCATTTCGGTAAACGCGAGTTCCGGGGTTGCGGCGAGCATCGACATGATGGCGAGCCGCCCCTTCTCGTGGATCACCCGATCGAGCTGGAGGAACGGTTCCGGGTTCACGTTCCGTTCTTTCGTTCAGTCGCCGACAGGTAAGCGCCGTAAGCCAGGTGAACCACACCAAAGAAGAAGCCCATGAGCAGGTGGCCGGTTTGCTGGGGACGCACGGACCCCAAGACGTTTGTGAGCACCCAGGACGCAAACGCAATGGATCCACCCGTGATGAAAATCCACCCGAAAAGCCGCAGCCCGCGCGGGGTGAATGCGCCCGAAGCGTGTATGGCACAGCCGTAGAGCATGATCCAACTCAAGGGCAGCCACATGAGATCTGCACCTGCTGCAGAAGGCAGGAGGACGTCGGGATCGCCGCGCTGCATTTCAGCCGCAAGCAGCACAATTCCTAGAACGAAGCCGATTACCAGGCATGGAAGCATTGCCTGAACGATGCGCCGTGCAGGCGGGGTGAAGAGCGGCTCCTTCTGTTTCAAAGCCTGCTGGCGCACCAGCAGAAAGGCGCTGAGGGCGCCCAGCATGCCGACGCACAGCCAGTATGCCGTAAAGACGACCGGCGCCTCGAAGTTCAGCAGCCATCCAGCGCCGGCCGCAATTATCCCGATCGTGCCTGCCAGCGTCATCACTGGACTGAGCGCGCGCCGGTAAATAGCCGAACGCTCCATTAACGTGCGAATCACTTCAAGGTGCTGCGCTGCATGACTCGAGTCCATACGTTGGACTTTGCACTGCAAAGTGGATCTCCGCAACTCTAAGTTGATGGAACGCTTGAAATGAGGGTGCAGCGCAGACGTCTAGCGGGGCCGTATCGACGATGCATAGGCTGCTTGAGCGGTGATCGCCCACCCGGCTTGGAAGCGCGGCGATACAGCAGATTGGAATCTGCGCTGCGCGTTCTACTTCGATTCGATTTTGGGAAAGATCTCCTTGAACGCGGCCAAGAACCGCGCCATCTCGTCCGCTGTTCCAATTGACACGCGCAAGTGCTCGAGCATTGGCGGGAACGGACGCCCGACGAGAATATTCCGCTGGCGAAAATCCTGGATCACTTCACCCACCGCACGGCGGACATGCACCATGAAAAAGTTGCCGTGAGAGGGAATTACGGCGTAGCCGTGCCTTTGGATTTCCCTGGATGTGTCCGAGCGAAGTTGGATGGTGGCCGTGCGAACCCGATCGTAACCAGCCTTGTCCTCCAAAGCGGCGACGCCTCCAAACCGCGCCAGGACATTGACATTCAGGGATCCGGCATAAGGACGCATGCGCTGCATCAGTGGAGCTGGAGCGAGGCCGTAACCCAGGCGCATTCCTGCCATGCCGAAAATCTTTGAGAAGGTACGCGCAACGATCACTGGCCTTCCCTCGTTCACTGCGGGAATGGCAGAGTCGTATTCAGGCGTGTCCACGAAATCGTGGTAGGCTTCATCAACCAGGATGGGAATTTCGCGCGGCAATTCATTGAGCAGCTCCCGGATTTCATTCCTTGGAACAATCAGTCCAGTCGGATTGTTTGGATTGCACACGTAAACGAGCCCGATTTCGTTGGCGTGTTGCCCGACGGCTTTGATCAATGCCTGGGTGTCCTGGCGGTGATCGGCTTTGAGAGGCAGGCGGATGGCGTTTGTTCGCAGGCCCGTTGCGAATTCATAAACCGAGCTGAAAGTCGGTTCCACGCCGATCACCTTTTTCCCATTCTGTAAAAACGCCATTGCGGCGACGTGCAGGATTTCCGTCGAACCTGCGCCCAGTAATACGTTGTCCTGCCGCACGCCGTGATACGCGGCAATGGCTTGAATCAGCCCGGGATCGGGGTAGCGATAGCGATTGGCGTATTTGGTCGCGCGGCTCATTGCATCCAGCACCGATTGGGAAGGGCCATAGGGGTTCTCATTGCTGGCGAGTTTCGCGACCGAGTCATAGTCACCGCCTGTCGATCGCGCCGCGACGTTCGTGTTCTGCGCCTGAAGGTGGGCTGGGACGCTGAGGCCCGCGACCGTGGCCGCCAGTTGTCCAACAAAGGTTCGCCGAGTGACTGGATTTTTCATGCGCTAGTTTTGGAACGGGCGTTCGTGTTGATGTGTCCGCGTGGTGACGCCATCAGTCTCCTTTTCCGTCGCAGCCAACGCAAGCGTCGTGAAGCATTCCCATCCACATGGAATGCAGGGGTGGCGCTGTTGTAATCGGGCGAAACCATTTGCAATCGAATGCTTCGTCCGTAATCTGTGCCACCTGATTGGCCAGATGCGACAGTTTGTTACCATCGCAAGCAACACTTTTCTGGAACTGGTTCGGCAGCCGATTTTCCTCCTGCTGACGACCGTTTCCGCAGCGTTCGAGATTTTTCTGGCGACGCCGTATTACTTCGCATTTGGGGATGAACCCAAGCTCGTGAAGAACAGCGTGCTGGCGATCATGCTCCTGTCCGGGTTGTTCGGCGCGGTGCTGGCGGCTTCGGCGGCGCTGGCGCGGGAGTTGAGGGCGGGCACTGCTCTGGCCGTCCTTTCAAAGCCGGTTGGACGGGCGCAATTCGTCCTCGCCAAGTACGCGGGACTGGTCGTTGCCTTGACGCTCATGACCTACATCAACCTGGTCGCTGCGCTGGTTGCCAGCCGGATGGCGTTCGACGCGTATGGCACCACGGATCTGGCGGCGCTTGGAATTTTTGCGGGCGGCGTGCTGCTGGCTTACGGTATCGGCGGGTTCAGCAATTTTTTCCTCCGCCGGCCATTTGTGAGCGATGCGTTTTTCGCGCTGCTGTTCACTGTAACGGCAGCGGCGTTCATCATCATTCAGTTCACAACCCAGCAGCAAAGCCTCGGGGAAATTGCGAAGGTGGAGTGGAACATGATTCCCGCGGCCATCCTGATCCTGTTCGCGCTCTGGATCATCGCCGCACTCGCGCTCGCGTGCTCGACACGGCTCGACGTGATTCCGACGCTGGCGATCTGTTCGGCTTTCTTCCTGATCGGGATCATGTCTGATTACCTGTTCGGGCGCCCGGCCGAGAGGGGCGTGTGGTGGGCGTCGGTGCTTTACACGGTTACGCCGAATTGGCAGCTTTTCTGGCTCGCAGACGCGCTGGAGACCGGCCGGAGCACCTTCCATTGGGATTACGTGGCGAAGGCGTTCACCTACGTCGTTGGTTATGTTGGCGCGGCGCTCGCGGTGGCGGTGCTGCTGTTTGAAGAACGTGAACTCAGTTGAGCGAGCTAAACCAGGAATGAACGGGAAACGTCCCAGATCGATCCAAAATCCCGCGCGGGAATGGTTTTCGATGGATCTTATCCGCGGCTAAACATGGAACGAAGCACAAAGAAGAATGGACTGATCAACCTGGCGATCCTGCTGCTGGTAGCGGTGGCGGGCTTCGGAATAGCGCGTCTCACCCACTCGCTGTCGGGCGAGCTGAGCTCGGTCATCATGGCGATTGGAGTCCTGGTTGCCGCGGTGAGCTGGTTTCAGATGCGGCTCGAGGAGCGGGAGTATCTTGAACGCCTGGAGCTCGATGAGCTGGCCAAGAATCGTGGCAGCGGCACGTTGTTTGAAGGCAAGGATGCGGAAAGCTTTCCCGCGCAACGCTCGCGCGAACAGTTCGAACGGTTCTTTGTACCCGGTTTCACTGCGCTGCTGTTCGTTGCCGAGGCTGCGGGCGCATACTTCATCTGGAAAGGGCTTTCGCGCCCGGATGCCGCGACCGACCTCGAGCGGCCCACTCTAGGACTGGCCTTGTTCGGCCTCTTTGCGCTGATCCTGTTTCTCCTCGGCAAGTTCAGCGCAACCATCGCCCGGATCGAGAATCATCGGCTGCTCAGGCCCGGCGCCGCATGGGTCCTGCTGAGCGCCTATCTCTGTTTCGCGGTAACCGTGGCGATGGTGATTGTGGAGGCTGGCTTTCCAAATGCGGACCTATACGCCGCCCGCGGGCTGGCTGTGCTGCTTGCGGTGATTGCCTTTGAAACACTGCTCAACCTGATCCTTGAAATTTATCGTCCGCGGATTCGGGGCAAGGTGGTGCGTCCATTGTATGAAAGCCGCGTCGTTGGATTGCTGGGACAACCTGAAGGGTTGATCACGACTGCCGCACAGGCGCTCGATTATCAGTTTGGCTTCAAGGTTTCAGACACCTGGTTTTATCGATTCTTCGAACGCGCGCTCGGGTGGCTGTTGCTGCTGCAGCTGGGTATCCTGTTTCTCTCCACGTGCGTTGTGTTCATTGAGCCCGGAGAACAGGGCGTGCTCGAACATCTGGGTCGTCCAGTCCCTGGCCGCACGATCTTGAACCCTGGCGCTCACCTCAAATGGCCGTGGCCCTTTGACCGCGTCTACCGGTTTCATACCGAGCAGGTCCAGAGTTTCGATGTGGGATTCACACCCGACCCGCAGTTTGAGAATGCGCCAGCACAGCTCTGGAATGTTCCGCATGCGAATGAGGAGAATTTTCTCGTCGCCAACCGCGAGCCTGCGGTCTCCACGAACGCGGCGAGTGGCACGCGTTCTACACCGCCCGTCAGCCTGCTGACAGTCAGCATTCCGGTGCAGTTCCAAATCACGAATCTCCTGCACTGGGTTTACAACAACGATCAGCCGACAAACCTGCTGCGCAATATCGCGACGCGGGAAGTGGTGCGCCAGCTGGTCAGCGCTGACATCAACGAGATCATGTCAACCCAGCGCGGGGCCGCGGCTGCGGCCCTTCAGGACCGCGTTCAACAGGCGGCCGTGCAGCATCAACTCGGTGTGCGGATTGTGTTCGTCGGCCTGCAGGATATTCATCCGCCGACGAAGGTGGCTCCCGACTACGAGAAGGTAATTGGAGCCAAGCATCAGAAACAGGCGCGCATCCTTGCCGCCCAGGCAGCTGCGATTGCGACGAATGCCGTGGCGCGAGGCGAATCAACGAACCTGATCAATCGCGCAATCGCGCAGCGGGTGAATCTCGAAATTGGCGCCAAGGCGCGGGCCGGCTTGTTCACGAACCAGATTCCCGCATTCGCCGCTTCGCCATCCATTTACATGCAGCGATCCTACCTGGACGCCTTCGCGCGTGCGTCGGCTCAGGCGCGGAAATACGTGATCCTGACCACCAACACGCAGGATGTGATCAGCATTGACCTGCAGGACCGAATCCGCGGCGACTTGCTGGGCGAACTCAGCGTAACCCCGGAGAACTGAAAGAATTTTCGAAGACATGAAAAGAAATCCACTGACACTGGTGATCGGCGCGGTGCTGATCCTGATTTTTGCGCTGCTCCTTTTCACCTTCCAGGTGAGAACAACGCAGGTGGCCGTTGTGACGACGTTCGGCAAGCCGAGCGGCGAAGGCATCACGCAACCGGGGTTCTATTGGAAACTCCCGTGGCCGATTCAGCGCGTATATTACTTCGACAAGCGCGTGCAGAGTTTCGAAGACAAGTTCACCCAGGACTATACCGCGGATAACGTGACGCTTCTCACCTCCATTTATATTGGGTGGCGCATCACGGACCCGAAGGCGTTCTTCCCGAAGTTTGCCGGCGGCTCGGTGACTGAGGCGGAAAAGGTCCTCAGCCAGATTGTCCGCGGCGCCAAGACCGACACCGTAGGCAAACACGCGCTTTCGGACTTTGTTTCAGTGGATGGCGGACGGTTTGCGGAGATTGAAGCCGCCATGCTGGAATCGATCAAATCGCAGGTGCAGGTGAACAATTACGGCATCTCGGTGGATTTCCTCGGCATCAAGAAGCTCGGATTCCCTGAGAGCGTTACCCAGGAGATTTTCACTCAGATGACCTCAGAGCGAACTGTGCTGATCGAACAGTTACAACGCCAGGGCGAGGCAGATGCGCAGATCATCAGGTCAGAAGCCGATCGCCGTGCCGCTGAATTGCTGGCATCTGCGCGCGGTGCAGCCACTCAGATTCAGGGTATGGGTGAACTCGAAGCGACGAAGGCCTTGTCCGTGTTCGAGCAGAATCCCGAGCTCGCGAGTTTCCTGTTCCGTTTGACGGCTCTCGAACAATCGCTTCGCGAACGTTCCACGCTGATTCTCGATCCGCAAACGCCGCCATTTGACTTGTTGCGGGGAATCTCCACGAACGCGGTCCGACGCTGACCAGAAATGATTAGTCGATGAACGATCATCCTCATTCTCACGACGATCCTTCGCATCAGCACCCGGCGCCGCCTGAGACGCCGATCGATGCTGGATCGCAGGCGCTCTCCGAGGCGCTGCGCAGCAGCTTCGCCATTGTCAAAGTGGTGATGTTTATCCTTTTGGTCGCATTCCTGGCATCGGGCTTTTTCCAGGTTGGCCCGCAGGAACAGGCGATGGTGTTGCGCTTCGGCAAACCTGTTGGACAAGGGCAGGACGCCCTGCTCGGCCCGGGGTTGCATTGGTCATGGCCGTATCCCATCGATGAATACGTGAAGGTCCCGATAACCGGCTTGCAACAGGTTCAATCGTCGGTCGGCTGGTATGCCACGACTCCCGCGCAGGAAGCTGCGGGAACCGAACCGCCGCCGGGGGCGTCACTGAATCCCGCTGTGGACGGTTACGTGATCACCGCGGACGGAAACGTCGTTCACTCGAGGGCAACCTTGTTCTATCGCATTGAGGATCCCGTGCAGTACGAATTTGGATTCACGAATGCGGCGCGGCTTGTGCAGAACGCCTTGAACAGCGCGCTCGTGGAGACCGCGGCGCGGTTCAAAGTGGACGACATTCTCACGGCCGACGTCATGGGTTTCCGCGATGCTGTCCGCCAGAACGTGACGCGTTCGCTGGAGCAACATGCATTGGGCGTTGTGGTGGACCGCTGCGAGGTGCAGAGCATCCCGCCCCGTTATCTCCGCGGCGTCTTTGATCGCGTCGTGAGCGCGGGCCAGGCGCGGAGGACAGTGCTCGACGATGCTCAAAAGTATCGCAACCAGGTGCTCAGCCGGGCCACGGCCGATTCCCAATCGCTGACCAATATCGCCGAAACCGAGCGCGTTGTTTACGTCCAGAACATGACGAGCCTCGCCACCAATTTTCAGCAACTGCTGCCGGAATATGCCGGGAATCCACAACTTTACCAGCAGCGCCGGCTTCACGAGGTTCTGGGCCGCAGCCTCACGAACGCGGAAATCTGGCTGTTGCCGGGGCAGGTCGATGGAAAAAGTTCGGAACTGCGGTTAATCTTGAATCGCGAACCACCGAAGCCGCGGAACCAGGCGCCTCCGCCTTGAGCACGAACCGCTGTTTGTTTGGCATTTAATATTTTTAGCATGCAAGTCACATCTTTAATGAGCCATGAGGATCATTCCCATGCGCACAAGCACGAACACGGCCCGAGCTGCGGCTGCGGCGAGCATCACGAGCATGCCCCCGTGCGCCTCAAGCAAACGCTGGTCGGCGTGGTGTTTGTGCTGAATGCCTTCATCGTGGATTGGTTTTTTGTCCAGGGATCCACGATCGCCAGCGCCAGCGCCATGATCGGAGCGATTATTCTTGGAACACCGATCATTCTCATCGCCATCAAGGATCTCAAGGCAGGCCGCCTGAGCATCAACGAGCTTGTCGCGATCGCCGTGCTCGCCGCGTTTGCATCGGGCGACTACAAAACCGCGGGAGTCGTCGCATTCTTCATGTTGATGGGGGAAATCATCGAGACGCGCACCGCGCAAGGCGCGCGGGAATCCATTGAATCATTGATCAAACTGACGCCCACCAAGGCGCGCCGCATCCGCGCAGACAAGTCCGAGGAGGAGGTTCCGGCGAGCCAGCTGGCGATTGGCAATGTCATCCGCATCCGTCCCGGCGACAACGTTGCTGCCGACGGATTGATTGTCACGGGACAGGGTTCGTTCAACCAGGCGACAATCACCGGTGAATCGCTGCCGGCCGACAAAAAGCCCGGTGATGAAGTGTTTGCTGGAACACAGAATTTGACGGGTGTCCTGGAAGTAAAAGTCAGCCGTGCGGGAACAGACACGACACTGGGCCGCGTGCGCGAGCTGATCCTTGCGGCCGAGCAGACGAAGCTGCCGGTGCAGAAGATCGTTGATCAATACATGGGTTTTTACACGCCGCTGGTGCTTGTGATCGGCGCGCTCGTCTGGGCCTTCACCCACGATCTGACTCGCGTGATTGCGGTGCTGGTGGTTTCGTGCCCCTGCGCTTTTATTCTTGCAACGCCCACGGCGATGGTTGCCGCGCTGTCAGCCGCTGCGCGTCTCGGAATCCTGATTAAGAACGTCGCGGATATTGAGCTGGCGGCGAAGATCAATGCGTTTGTTTTCGACAAGACGGGTACGCTGACAACAGGCCAGCTGGCCGTGAGCCGTCTGGCGCCGATCGGGGAAATCAAGCCGGCCGAACTGTTGTTGCTTGCAGCGTCTGCTGAAAAATACAGCAACCATCCGACAGCCAAGGCGCTCGCCCAACTGGCAGGTGACGCGAATGTTCCGTTGATTGAACCAAAGGATTTTTCGGAAACCGCGGGTCGTGGTGTGCAGGCTGAAATTAATGGCGCCAAGGTCCTCGTTGGCCGCGCAGCATGGCTCAAAGACAACGGGGTCGAGAGTGGATTCGAAAAGTCTGTGGACCTGAATGAAGCCGAAGGCTGGAGCCTCATTTTTGTCGCGCGTGGCGGCAAATGCGTCGGCTGGGTCGGCTTGCAGGACAAGACTCGCGTGGAAGCCAGGGAAGCATTGGCTGATCTCCGTGACAGTGGCGTGCGGCGCATCTCGATGGTTTCCGGTGATCGCCAGGCGGTCGCAACCCGCGTTGCCAAGGAAATTGGGTGCGAAGAAGCCGTGGGCGAATGCCTTCCGCAAAACAAGGTGGAATTCGTGCGCGCCGTGAAGAGCAAGGGCTACAAGGTGGCCGTGATTGGCGACGGTGTGAACGACGCTCCTGCGCTTGCGGCGGGCGACATCGGAATCGCCATGGGAGCCGCGGGAAGCGAAGTGGCGATTCACAGCGCGACGATCGCACTCATGAACAACGATCTGCGGCGCTTGCCGTTCCTTGTGCAGCTCTCGCGCAGCACGCGCACCGTGATCAACCAGAACTTTGCGTTCGGCGTGCTGTTCATCATTGGCGGACTGACGCTGACCAGTCTTGGATATGTCGGGCCGATCCTTGCATCGATCCTGCACGTGGGCGGAACATTCCTCGTGGTGTTCAACAGTGCGCGACTGGTGCGCAAGGGTGAGGAGCTGGAGCATTATCACGCTGAAACCGGCAAGCCCGCGGACCGGGGCGGTTCACATCCCGCGCCGGCGCCGCGGCTGCAGCCGAAGATTGCATAACGCTTGCTGGCCGCGTCGCGCTGTTTCGGTGAGCCGTCCTGCAGTGAATAATGAAGCCCGGCCGTGATGGCGCTTCGGAATTTGCCGAAATGAAATGAATATCTCGTCCCAGATTAAATCGGATCCGCAGCCCGAAACGCGCAATGTAAAGTCGGAAACTGTCGTCGCCGTTCGGGGCCTCACCAAAGTCTTCAAGGATTTTTGGAATCGCCCCAAGGCCCGCGCAGTTGACAATGTCGATTTCGAGGTCCGTCGCGGGGAAGTCTTCGGCTTGCTCGGGCCGAATGGGTCGGGGAAGTCGACCACGGTAAAGCTGTTGCTGGGTTTGCTGCATCCGACCAAGGGGCACATTGAAGTCTTCGGACGCTCTCCGCGCCACGTCCAAACGAAGTCGCGGATTGGTTACCTGCCGGAGGAATCCTACCTGTATCGCTATCTCAACTCGCGCGAGACCCTCGATTTTTTTGGCAACCTGTTTCACCTGTCGAAGGACGATCGCGGAAACCGCGCGGAGCAATTGCTGGAAATGGTGGGATTGAACCAGACCCGCACCCGAGCCATCGGCGAATTTTCAAAAGGCATGCAGCGCCGCATTGGTCTGGCGCAGGCGCTGATCAATGATCCCGACCTGGTGATCCTCGATGAACCGACCGCGGGTCTCGATCCCATCGGCTGCCGCGAAGTAAAGGATCTGATCCTGGCGCTCGCGCGCCGCGGCAAAACCGTGATCCTGAGCAGTCATTTGCTTTCCGACGTGGAAGATGTGTGCGATCGCGTCGTGATCTATTACGGCGGCAAAATCCAGGCGATGGGCACTTTGAAGGAATTGCTGGCGAAACCGGACGCTGTTCGCATCACCACTCCCGTGTTGCCGCGAGAGACAATGGAGCGCGTGCTGGAGCTGATTCGGCGCGATGTGGAGATGGAGAAGATCCGGATCGATAATCCGACACAGAATCTCGAGAGCTATTTCCTGGATGTGGTGCAGAAGGCGCGCGCGGCGCAGGAAACCAGTGGTGCGCAATCGGGCGCGCGGGTGGCCGCGTACCTGCGTGGCGATGCCGATTCCACGCAACAAACGGATAAGTTGCTGGAGCGCCTGACCGCTGGGCCGGAGACGTCGAATGTCGAAGAGCCTGTCATTGCCGCAGGATCAAAAGCCGACGAGCAGAAGCTCGCGGATTTGTCGCGCCCGGCTGGACCAGACTCCACGCCACCGCCTGCAGCCGCGCCCAAACAGCAGGCGCCCGACCTCTCCAAAGCCGATGAAAAGCTGTCATCGCTGCTAGGCGGCGGTCCCAAACCCTGAGCATGCAACGCCTCCTTGCCATTACATGGCTGACCTGGAAAGCCGCGTTGCGCTTCAGGTTGTTCCTTGTCATTGCCGCGCTGCTGCTCCTTGCAGTCGTGGGCTTGCCGATTCTGATCAAGGACGACGGCACCGCCCGTGGTTTCACGCAGATTCTCCTAACCTATACGTTGAGTGTCATCACGGGATTGCTGGGATTGTCGACCTTGTGGCTGTCCTGCGGAACACTTGCGCGCGACATCGAGGAGAATCAAATCCAGGTGGTGGCGACGAAGCCGATAGCGCGATGGCAAATCTGGCTCGGCAAGTGGCTGGGAATAGTGTCACTGAACGCGGCGCTGCTCACGCTGGCTGGGGCGAGTGTCTATTTCCTGCTGCAATGGAGAGCGACGAAGCTTCCTGCCGACGAGCAGGCAATTCTGCGGGATGAAGTGCTTGTCGCGCGCGGTTCGGCACGGCCGCCTGACAGGACGCAGGAAATCGCCGCGCAGACCGAGCGCGTATTACAGGAGCGATTGCAGAATTCACCGCCCTTGAAACGCGATGAAATCCGGGAGGTGCGCCAGCAAATCGCGGAGCAGATCCGCGCGGAGTTCCAGGTGGTGCCTGCTGGTTATACAAGGGTTTGGGAAATCGATCTGGGAGTCGCCCGGCATTTTCTCAAGGACAAGCCGCTGCAGTTGCGCGTGAAGTTCAACTCCGCGGACAAGAGTCCCACGGGAACTTTCGCGGGGATGTGGCGTGCTGGCATTCCCGAAAAAACCGAGCTCTGGGGAACAGCAGAGCCGATGAGCCTCGCGCCCGATACGTTCCACGAATTTGTGATCGCGCCGAATACGTTTGATGAAAACGGCCTGCTGCGGGTTGAGTTTTGGAACCTTCGTGAAAACGGCACGACGCTGTTGTTTCCCCTCGAGGAAGGGTTTGAGGTGCTCTACCGCGAAGGGGGTTTCGGACTGAACTTCGCGCGCGGGCTCGCGATCATCTTCTGCTGGATGGCGCTGCTTGCGGCACTCGGTTTGTTCGCGGCTTCATTCCTTTCATTTCCTGTTGCGGCTTTTTTCGCACTTGGCCTCCTGACGATGGCGCTTTCGAGTGGAACACTCGCCACGGTCGTGGAGGAAGGAACGGTCATGGGTTCCAATGAGGAGACTGGCGAGGTGGGTTCTTCAATCATCGACATCGTGATCGTGCCTGCGTTCCGGGTCGCCCTCGCGGTCATCAACCTGGCGCGCGATTTCTCGCCGATCGAGGCGCTCAGCAGCGGGCGCAGCATCACCTGGGTGCAACTCGCCCGCGCAGTGGGGCAGATCGTCTTCGTGCTCGGAGGGATCGTCGCTCTTCTCGGCATCGGCATTTTCAACCGCCGCGAATTGGCAGCGCAGGGCAGTCCGTGATCCTATGAACCCGCGCGTGAAAAAAATCCTCCTGCTTGTGCTCGCTGCGGCGCTGCTGTTCGGGACATCGCAAATCCAGGGCTCGCTCAACCGCGACCGGAATCGGCTTGGGTTAACACGCGTCGAGCCGCTGGAGAACGCGCCCCCGGTTCTTGCGTTCACAACCGTGGCGCTTGGCGGGTTTCGCGGCTTGATCTCCAACATGTTGTGGATTCGCGCGAACGACCTTCAGGAGCAGGACAAGTTCTTTGAAATGGTCCAGCTTGCCGATTGGATCACCAAGCTGGAACCGCATTTCGCCACCGTCTGGACGCATCAGGCCTGGAACATGGCCTACAACATTTCCGTGAAGTTCAAGCAGACGGCGCCGGGTGAGTATCCCGATCGCTGGCGCTGGGTGAAACGCGGCTTTGAACTCATCCGCGACGAGGCGCTTCGTTACAACCCCAATGATCCCAGCCTGCACCAGCAGATCGCGTGGATCTTCCAGCACAAGATGGGAGCGAACCTTGATGACGCGAACGTGTATTACAAGCGCGAGTGGATGCTTGAGATGAACGAGGTCCTGGGGACTTCGTTGGACTCGGGCCTGGATGAACTGATCAACCCCGAGACCGACGATCAACAGCGCCGCGCAAAGTTGTTGCGCGAGGAGTATGACATGGATCCCGCCTTCATGAAGTCACTGGACGAACGGTATGGTCCGCTCGAATGGCGCCTGCCGGAATCGCATGCGATCTATTGGGCCGCACAGGGATTGCAGCGGGCAAAGGAGAATCCAACGAAGGTGAAGCAGGATGATTTGATGCAACTGCGGAGGGCGATTTATCAATCGATGTTGCTCGCATTCCAGCGCGGACGGCTGATGACGAACCGTTTCGCGGGCGGCCTCGACTTCGGGCCCAATCTGGACATCATCCCCAACGTCAATCGCTCGTATGAGGAGCACATGGCGGAGGACCCGGCCAACCGTGATAACATTGAGAATGGGCATCGAAGCTTCCTGCGTCAGGCCGTTTACACGCTGTATGTGAATAATCGAATGCAGGCGGCGGCGGGATGGTTCAAATACCTGCGCGAGCAGTATCCCAACAAGCCGGTGATTGACGGCCAGCCGAATTCCCTGCCTGCCAACCTGACGTTGGAGGAGTACGCGCTCAGCAACCTGCAAATTGATATCAACGAAACTTCGCGGGATCGCGTGAAGGCAGCGCTTGAAGGATTTATTGGAAACAGTTTCCTGGCGTTGATCGAGGGAAACCACGATCGCGCTGCGGGACTGCAATTGCTGGCGCAGCAGGTCTGGGCGAATTACCGGAAAAAGATCCCACAGGATCGCTGGGCGGCGATCGGGCTTCCAACGATTGCGGAAACGAGACAAACCGTGCTTGCCGAATTCATGGATGAGAACACAGGCCTGACGCCTGAGGCTCGCGCGATTCTGAGCACCGAGCTCAACCTCCCGGCTCCCGCAGTTCAGGGCACGAATTCGGTCCCTGGTCGTTAGCGGATTGGCGCCGTCCTGGCGCGACGATGCCGAAAACTAGGGAGCAACAGTGGATCGTTCCCTCAGCCAGGAAAGATCCCCGTAGGCAGGAGATTGGCTGGCATCGGCCCGGATAAAGACGGCTGTGGCATTGAGGACGGCTCGATCGCGCCAGCGCTTCATTTCAGCGCGTCCATCGGCAAATGAAATGCCTCCTGACTGATTGTGGTAACTCGCAGGAATATCGATCCAGGTGAACGCGTTTGCCCCGCTTTGCGACGCGGAAACACAGAACCAGCCATCATTAATCGTGTTGTGATTCTCGTCCATCAACACCCACCACTGCGCTGGCGAGAAACCTCCTTCAAGATCCGACTCGCGGCGAAAAACACGGGCTGGTGCCGACAATCCGTTCTGATAGAGAGTCGAAACAGGATTCATCCACGCGTTCATGGAAATGCTGCGCACGGTGGCGGCGCCATTTGAGACCCGCTTGATGTCGGCTGGACATTTATACAGCGCTACCGACCTGGCATACGGCCAGAGAAGTCCGCGTTGGATGTGATTTGTATTGGTGGATTCGATCGGAATATCCATACGCCCGTGAACCCATTGTGGTGAATTTGGGTGCGCCGTTCCCGCCGTTGGACAAATCACGCCCATGTGGTCGGCCGAATAGGTGCTCCATGCGACCTGCATTCTGCGAAGATTGCTAAGACATTGGAAAGCCTGGCTCGATGAACGCACTTTCGACAGCAGCGGCAGCAGCAGGGCTGCCCCGATAATGAACATTGAAATTAATGTGAGCAGCTCGCAAAGGGTGAATGCCCGAGACGTCGCGGATCCGCGCCGGATGAAAGTATTACAGTTCATTCGCTGACAATTCTGTAAAATCGTGCGTCCGCAGCGGGTGCAAGGTCCCGCACATACGCCCGTTTCCCAATGAACAGGATATTGCCGATCACGTCGCGCCAATGATTTTCATTCCAGTGTTCCTTAAACTGCACGTGGAAATCGACTTGATTACCAGCCAGCCAGCTTAGAACTGGACCTCCGCCAGGAAGAGCAGGATCCGGCGCAGACACCCACTCGGGCGTATCGATTCTTAAATCGCGGACATAGACGTCGCTCTCACGGTTTGAATCGTTCGCAACCAGGGCGGCCATGGATTCGAAAGCAACGACATTTCCATCGGAACTGAGCGCCGTCTGAGCCGACGGAAACACTGCTGGCGCTTCACCCGATTCCTCATCCACCCGCACGGTAGAGCCCGCAAGGTGATCCCACCGATAGAGGTGGAATTCTGAAGTCGTCGCGCCGAGGAACGTGACGAAACGGCCATCGGCGCTCACTTTTGGCGAGGCGCATAGTCCGCCCTCCTGCGGAAGACTCGCCAGCACGTTTGATCCAGGTGAGGTTTTCCAGAGGTAAAGAGCGGACGTTTCGCCGGCGGATCCCGGCGGGCTTCCCACGAACGCCACAAACTGTCCATCAGGACTCATGTCCAGATTGTTCAGCGATTGGTACGTCTGGGTTGAAACGTAGGCGTTCGAATGCAGAATCGTGGTCGCGCCACTTTCCAGGTCATGACGCAATACGGCGGATTTTCGGGGAAGGAACCCGATCGAAGCATTGGTGGAGGCGATGAACACAACGAATTTGCCGTCATCGCTTATGCGGGGATTGAAAGACGCGACGACAGTGCCTTTCGAGACTTGTCGCGCATGAATACTGGCCCACGCTGTTGAGCCGGCGATGAGATCCCGGACGTATACGTCATTCGCAAGCATCGATCCCGGGACCAGGTTCGTGGCCGCGCTGAAAAAGGCCACGTGTGTACCGTCGGGCGTGATGCGCGGCGAATGTGAGCCGGCCCCCGGCTGCAGCGCGTTTCCTGCAATTGCGCCCACGCTGACCAATGCAGTCGTCCCAGAGAGGAGATCCCGCACAAAGACATCTGGAACCCGGTTGGTATCGGCCATCACCAGGTTGGTTGCGGCACTGACAAACGCAACATAACGACCGTCGGGCGTCATCACGGCGTCGCGCGAGTCGCCGTTGCCACACGCGCCGCCGAGCCCGCGGCTGACCAGCAATGTCGTCTGAAGAACCAGGTCGCGGACGAACACGTCCCGGGTTCCATTCGTGTCACCCGTCACGAGATCACTCGCCGAGCTTTCGAATAGAACGAAACGGCCATTTTCGGAAATTCCTGACGGCAGGGAATCGCCATTTCCGCCTGTGTTCCCAGCGTGGTGGACGCTTGCCAGCGATGTTGTGTCGAGGACGCGATCGCGTACGAAGACGTTGATTGGTGGCGGGAACAATTCCGCAGTGGCTGGTTGCTGTGCGCAATCAAGTTGCCGGCGGTGCTGGCGAAAGCCACATAACGTCCGTCCGAACTGAGAATGGGAGCCCCGGAATTCCCTGCCGCGAGAATACGAAAAGTCGAGGGCCCGCTCTGAAGGGAAAGAGTGACGTTTGTCGCAGCAGAGGCAGACAGGACGGCTAAAAATGTGAATAAGGTTATTGTCATCCTCCACGATGCTGCTTGTGGGTGCATGGCGTTCCCTGTTGTAGGTTCGACGAGCAGCAGCGTCAAGAACGCACTGGAACCAGTCGACTTCCTGGCCGGCTTCCCGCCCGCCCGACCGCGGTTGCATGTCGGTGGTTGTCCGCATTTGGCTTTGTTTGTAAATTCGTGCCGTTGCCGCACCTGAAGTTTCCTGGCTTGGCAGCTTTAAAATGACGACAAAGCATCGAATTTTCACGACGAGTTTCGCGAGTGTGTATCCTCTTTATGTCGCGAAGGCGGAGAAGAAAGGGCGGAAGAAGGCGGAGGTGGACGCCATCATTTGCTGGCTCACAGGCTACGATCAACGGGCTTTGGAAGAACAACTTAGGAAGCAGGTTGACTTCGAAACCTTCTTCGACGAAGCGCCGCGGCTGAATCCTTCGCGAACTTTGATCAAGGGCGTCGTTTGCGGAGTTCGAGTCGAAGAGGTGGAAGATCCCTTGATGCGGGACATTCGTTATCTCGACAAACTCGTTGATGAACTGGCCAGGGGAAAAGCCATGGAAAAGATTTTGCGGAGCTGAGAAGAAGCAGAACGCTCAACGCTCCTGCAAACGGAAGAACAGTTGCGGCGCGGAGTTGCTGACGATGATTCCGGTGATGGGAGTGCCATCCACAACGGTGTGCCAGTTGGATGACTCCGCTTCGGTTGCGAATTGCAGGTCGAATTGGCCAGGGGCGCCCTGCCAGTAGATCACGTTAGATCCTGAGGCATCACGCGCGATCCGACCCGAGGGCGCGGATGTCGGAGTGGTGTTGATGTAAATCTGAATCAACCCGTGCCTGTCGCCCGATACGATGTCCGCTTTGCCGTCCGCATTGAAATCACCCACTGTCAATCCCGACCGCTCGGGTGCGGTCACCATCGTCCTCGCGACGGCAAAAACGCCATCCCCGCGATTCGTTGCGACGACAAATCGATCGTCGGGTTCCGACTGAAAAACACAATCCACCCTGCCGTCGAGGTTGAATTCCGCGGCAATCAACACGGCGCCACGAGCCTCATTCGTTGCGAGCGGTCCCAGCGCTGCGGTTGATGCGGGAACGAAGATTCCGTTGCCCGCATTGGTTGCCACTTTCAACACGTTGAGAAACGGTGCGGCGTTGGTCAGAAATGACGGACAAAGCAAATCAGGCCGGCCATCGCCATTGACATCCGCAATGTCGCCGATCGAACGCTGACGCGCTGTGGTCGTGCCGAGCATGTTTGTCACCACGGAACTCAGCGCGAAGTTCGTGCCCATCGCGTTCGTGAAAATGCTCACCGAACCTGCCCGGTCTCCGCAAATCATGTCCGCGCTTTGATCGGAGTTCACGTCCACAAGGCGCACCCAGACTGGGCCGAACAGGGCGTTCGTGATGCTGGTCAATATCGTAAACGTTCCCTGGCCATCGTTGGTCAGAACATTCAGCGGCCCCGCAGGCTGCCGATGCGCGATCGCAAGGTCTGGGATGCCGTCGCCATTCACATCCGCGGCACTGAGAGCCCCAGGGGTGGGGTGGCCCAGCGCGACCAGCGAGCTGGCGCTGAGCAATCCGGAATGGTTCGTCAGAATTTGAAGGGAAGCGCTTCCGAGTAGCGGCGTTGCAATGTCCGGGAATCCATCGCCGTTCAAGTCCGCCGCCGCGCTCTGCCTCACCACGGCGTCGATCTGGAGTTGGTTCAGGTTGCCCAGGAGCCCGTCGCCTCGATTCAGTGCAATCCCATGCGTGGCGAAGAGATCGATGCGGCCGTCCTGGTTGAAATCGGCCGCAAGGAAGAACCCGTCCGCGGAAGCATTGCCAGACAAGGTTGAATCCAGCACGAATGACGGCGCGGCGGCGGAGGCGGAAGCAGAAAACGAAAGGAAAAATAAAAAGCCGGGCAGGGCGAAGCATAGTGGAATCACCCGCTTTTTTTTGCAGATGCAGTGTTCGCTCGCAATCCGAAAAAAAGGTTCCCTGCAATTACGAGTGGTTGGACCGGCTGGCGCAACTGCCTCGAACAAGCTTTGTTGATTCGCCGCTTGCAGGAATTGTTCGTTGTGCATCCTGTGAACACCATTATTTTTAAGGCCACATTTTGAATGAGATCTTCCAAACGCATCCTGGATGTTTCCAACCTGCGCATTGAGCGCAACGGAACGGTCATTCTCCACGATGTGTCATGGCAGGTTCAAAGAGGACAACACTGGGCGATTCTCGGCGCGAACGGCTCAGGAAAGACTTCGCTGCTCAGCGCCCTCACGGGTTACCTCATGCCGACGGCAGGGGACATTTCGTTGCTGGGCCAGCGCTACGGAGAATCGGATTGGCGCGAACTGCGGCGCAGGATTGGAATTGTCAGTTCGTCCGTGCGCCAGATGATGGCGGACGACGAACCCGCGCTGGAAACCGTGGTCAGCGGAAAGTACGCGATGATCGATTTCTGGGGCCGTCCGCGGCCAGCCGACGAGCGCGAGGCACGCCGCTTCCTGGCTCAGGTGGAATGTTCCGAACTCATTGATCGGCGATGGGGTGTCTTGTCGCAAGGTGAGCGTCAGCGGGTGCTGATCGGCCGCGCGCTCATGGCCAAGCCTCAGGTGCTGATTCTTGATGAACCCTGCGCGGGTCTCGATCCCGCGGCGCGCGAACAGTTCCTCGGATTCGTCGAGCGTATCGGGAATCGCCGAGATGGCCCGACGTTGATCCTGGTGACGCATCATGTGGAGGAGATCATGCCGGCGTTTTCTCATGTTCTGCTGCTCAAGAATGGACGCGTAGGTTCTGCAGGGGTAAAAGCCGATGTTCTAACAAGCCGCAACCTGTCCGATACCTTCACTGCACGCGCGCGGGTGAAGGTCGTTCGACATCGATATCAAATGACGATTGCTCCGGGACAGCGCAGAGACCGCGTCGCGTAGCGGGTTGCGTGGCTATGCAGCGCTTCCCAGCCTGCTCGGCGTGGATCACATTTGGCGGCTTGGAAGCACGGCGATACAGCAGGTTGGGAAACCTGTTGCGGCACGAAACGGTGGCAGACAATGCCGTTGCGCCGTGAGTCGCGCGCGATTACGGTTCGGCAAAGGAAAGGTAAAATAAATCCAGGCTATGCGGTACGTGATGAAACAAAAGTTTTGGTCGTGGGGCGATGACTTTACGATCAAGGATTCCAATGGCGCCGATGTTTTCCAGGTCGACGGCCGCGCTTTCAGCTGGGGCGACAAGCTGTCGTTCCACGATGCCGCTGGAAAAGAGATAGCGTTTATTCGGCAGAAACTTCTCTCGTGGGGACCCACGTATGAGGTCGAGGTGCACGGGAGACTGACTGCGGTCGTAAAGAAACATCTGTTCACGCTGTTCCGGGCAAAATTCACGGTCGACGTGCCAGGACCAGACGACCTGGAGGCAGCGGGCGATTTCCTCAGTCATGAGTATGCGTTTTCACGTGGCGGCAGAGCCGTGGCCCAGGTGAGCAAACGCTGGTTCAGTTGGTCGGATACATATGGGATTGATGTCGAAGACGGCGAGGATGACGTGCTGATCCTGGCGAGCGCCGTCGTGATCGACATGGTATGCCATCAGGAGAGCCGGAAAGGGTGAGTGCCGTCAGAATGCGCGGCATGGGCGTGACTAAAAGTGGGTGATCAAACCTGGTTTATGCAAACTCCCTCTTTCGGGGGAAGCCGAAGGAGAAGTTCCCGAAACTCTAAGCCGCCCGCAAAGAAGCCGCATGAGGGTGGCGTCAGGCATCTTGCCTGACGTAGAGGGCGGCATCCTTGCCGTCCGGAAAAACCGTTAAGCACGAGAGACACTCAGATCCTCTCGATGCGCTCGGCTTCGTTTGAGGTTCCTTCCACCGGGCTGGAAGCCCGGTTCTACGGCCGGCAAGGATGCCTGCCGCCACCGTGGGCCCATAGGCGCCGCATTTGGCGCCTACCGTTTTATTGACACTCGAAAGTTCGCTGGTATTCTCCCGCGTTCCGGTTTCCGGGCTGTTCCCATGCGCCATGCGCGGCAAGTGTTTTCCGGGGCAGCAACAGATTTGATTTTATGAAGAGACAGTATCAACCGTCGAAGATTCGCCGTAAGCGGCAGCACGGATTTCTTTCGCGCAACAGCAAGAAGAGCGGAAAAGCCATCCTGGCGAATCGCCGCCGCGTGGGCCGCAAGCGCCTGACTCCCGTCTAGGAACCGGCCCATGGCCGCCGCTTCCCAGCCGCTGACGTTTACCCGCGCGATGCGGATCAAGCAGGGGCGGGACTTCTCGCGCATTCGCCAGCAGGGCCAGCGTGTGGTTCACGGTTGCCTGATTGCTAACTGGCACAAAATGCCTGCGGGTGCGCAACCCCGGCTGGGGTTGGTGACGAGCGCAAAAATCGGGAATGCGGTGGTTCGCAACCGGGCACGACGACTGATGCGGGAGGCTTTTCGATTGCATCAACATGATTTACTCGGGCCGGTGGACCTGGTCCTCGTGGCCCGCGCATCGATAGTGGGAAAGCCACTCGCAAGCGTGGAGAAGGACTTTTTGACAACCCTGCGCAAGGCGGGATTGCTGAACTGACGAGCGAGGAACGATTCAAATGAATCCGGCGCAACACATTCTTGTCCTGCTCGTGCGGATCTATCGCTGGGTGCTGTCCCCCGCCAAGACTTTCCTCTTTGGTCCGCTGGGCCATTGTCGCTTTGAACCGAGTTGCTCCCAATATGCCATGGACGCAGTGATGGCGCACGGCGCTGCCCGCGGTACGTGGCTCGCCTTTCGTCGCATTTGCCGGTGTCATCCCCGCGGTGGATGCGGGTGGGACCCTGTGCCTCCTGCCAGCCAGCGCCGACGCGGCGTTGAGGTGCAGGCCGCAGCCGTTTCCAAATAACTTTCATGGATCGTAAAACCATCTTCATCATCGTCGCTTGCATTGGCCTTCTGCTCGGCTGGAACGCCCTCATTTCACGGCTTTATCCACCCGTTCCCGTACCCGTTCAAAGCTCGACCAACAACGTGGCAGAGGTGCCCCCCGTTACTGTTGCAGGAACGAACAGTGCGAATGCCGCGTTTTCACCCGCGACGAGCACGCTCGGCACCAACATTGCGCAATTGACGGACACGAATGTGGCGGAACAAACCCTCGTGGTCAGCAACGAGAACGCCCGTTACACCTTCAGCACGCACGGCGGGGGCTTGAAGCAGATCGACCTCGTCGGCGCGAGCACATCGCGGGAGCGCCGCCAGGGTGTTGCGCCCACGCTGAACGCAGGAGCCCGCATCGCCACCATGGCTGCAATGGATGGAACGATGCTTGACGGCAACGGCGTGTATCATCTTTCCGAGACACCCACGGGTGTCCGTGCGGAAAAGCAGCTGCCCAATGGACTGGCGATCATTAAAGAGTTCACCATCCGCTCGAACTACATGGTTTCGGTCGCGTTGCGCCTGCAGAATGCCTCGCAGCAGCCGATTGCGTTGCCTGAGCAGAAATGGGTGGTTGGAACGGCGACGCCCCTCACACCCGACGACGATGGATTGACCCTGGGAATTTTCTGGTCGAATGGTGAGACACCCGAGGACATCAGTTCCGGCTGGTTCGCCAATCGCACGCTAGGTTGTTTTCCAGGAACACCGCGGACGGAATATCGCGACGGACAAAGCAATGTCGTCTGGGCCGCGGTTCACAACCAGTTCTTCGCGATCGTGGCCATGCCCCGCGAACCGGCGAATCAGATCTACGGACGTTCATTGTTGATGCCTCCGCCGAGTGCTGAGTTGATGCGCACCAACTCGCGAGTGGTGAAGGAGCCGAAAGCCTACGAAGCAGCGCTGGTGTATGCAGCGGCCACGCTCGCGCCGGGACAGGCGATCGATCGCCACATTGAGCTCTACGCGGGACCCAAGGAATACAAAACCCTGGCGAGCATCGCGGGAACGCACAACGACATGGTGAACGTCGTGATGGGATTTGGCGGGTGGTTTGGCGGCTTCTTCGGGTTCTTTTCGAAAATGCTCCTGCTGGGCATGAACGGCCTGCACGATCTGCTCAGCCTGCCCTACGGATGGTGCATCATTGTCATTACGGTCATCGTCAAGCTCCTCTTCTGGCCCCTCACTGCGGCAAGCACCCGCTCCATGAAGCGCATGGCGGCATTGCAGCCGCAGATGAAGGCGATTGCCGACAAATACAAGGAAGACCCGGTCAAGCGGAACCAGAAGACCATGGAGTTCATGCGGGAAAACAAGGTGAACCCGCTGGGCGGATGTCTGCCCATGCTGCTGCAGATGCCGGTGTTCATCGGATTCTTCTACATGATCCGCAGCGCGATCGAGTTGCGCGGCGCGGAGTTCCTGTGGGTGCCCGACCTGTCGCGGCCCGACACGCTCTTCTTTATTCCCGGAATCAATTTTCCGTTCAACGTGCTGCCCCTTCTGATGGGTGGAACGATGCTATGGCAGGCGCATTTGACGCCGCCATCGCCCGGCATGGATCCGATGCAGCAGAAGATCATGAAGTACATGCCCCTCATGTTCATGGTGTTCCTCTACAATTATTCCTCGGGCCTCGCGCTGTATTGGACCGTGAACAATCTGCTGACGATTCTTCAGACCAAGCTGACGAAAACGAATCCGCTGCCCACGCCTGCGCCTGCTCCCGCCTTGACGGCGCACGGGAAAAAGAAGAAATAGACGCGAACCATTCGCCAACGCCCTTTACTGACATGCCTGCCCAACCCAAAGAAACGCTGGAGAAGGTTCTGCAACTGCTCGGGTTCGATGTCACGATCGAGGAACATACGCTGGAAGATGGCGTTCTCCTCGACGTGAAAACGGAGGAATCCGGGCGGCTGATCGGACGCCAGGGCCAGACGCTTTCAGACCTTCAATACCTGACAAATCGCCTGCTGTTTCAGCAGGATCCGGCCGCGCCCAAGGTGATGGTGGATGTAGGCGGTTATCGTGCCGAAGCCCGCGAAGCGCTGGTCAAGAAGGCCAAGGAAGCGGCCGAAAAGGTGCGGCGCTGGGGTGACGTGGTGGAACTGGAGCCGTTAAGCGCGTTCGACCGGCGCATCATTCATCAGGCCTTGCGAGATGATCCCGGCGTTGAGACCCACAGCGTGGAAGTGGAAGGCACGGACAAGAAGGCTATTCTGCTGCGGCCAAAACATTAAGTCCGCCTGGCAAGGCGACAGCCAAACGGTGCGAACGCAATTTTCCCGTCGGTTTTTCCCAGCTTATTGCTGAGGCAGCTTGTGCGACGGGTCGGAACACGTGGGAGGTTGATTGACGGCGTTCAACGTATAGGTTCCGCCGACAGGACACGCAGGAATGGCATTGCCGAGATAGGATGCGATCTCAGCGGGTTGGGGCATGGCTGTGGCAGGTTTCTGATGCTCGAGAGCCCACTGCTGTTTCGCTCCATCCAGCCGCCGCAGGTTGTTCACACAGGCGTTCATCTGCATCTGTAACGCCCGTTCGGCGCGAATGTTGGCAACCATCATGGCGTTCGACTGCGCATTTTGCGCGACTTGGGCGACCTCGGTGCGAGCCGCTTCAGCCTGACTCTGCGCGCGCGACAGGTCCTGGGTGAGCCGCTTGGATTGATCCCGCAACTGGCTGACTTCGCCGCGCAGGCGGATCAACTCGTCCTTGTCCTTGCGGGACACCATCACTTGATCTTCCGAAAGCTGGCTGCGTGATTCGAATTCGGCGACCTGTGTCTGGAGCTGTTCGGCGAGGGCGGCGGTTTCGCGGAGTTGGGCTAGTTCTTTTTCCTTCGCCTGGCTCTTCACATACACCGCGGCGAGGCCTGACCCGAGTCCGATTGCAAGAATCCAGGGCAACAAAATGTTCAGCTTCATGTGATCCTTAGGAAAGTGGTGCGCGAGGCGGGGGTCGAACCCACAACCTTCGGCTCCGGAGGCCGACGCTCTATCCAATTGAGCTACTCGCGCGTGTTGCGGCAAAAACTAGGTCAATTCCCCGCTGCGGGCAATCAGTTAATGGCGAGCGCCTGAAGACGCGCGCGCATCCTTAAATACTTGGGAACGCCGCAACCAAGACGGGAATGAAGAAATCCCTGAGAGGGGCATTCTCCTGGGAGTGACCTTTCACCCGATTGGGTGGGGGTGAGTTTCTTGACGCGCCCTGTGCGAACGAGTTTTTTATAGACCATGTCGGCCGAAGCCCGTAATTTATGCGAGTTCCTTTTTTCGAACGCCAATGTAGCTCAGTGGTAGAGCAACGGTTTCGTAAACCGTAGGTCGTGGGTTCAATCCCCACCATTGGCTCCACCCTCTTCGTTCAAGGCTTCGATCCTCTATCGAAAGGTCATGATGAACTCTGTTAGCCATTTTTGCGCGGGCCGCTCATGGCGCCGTTTTGAAACACTGCTGACCGCGCTGGCCATCGCTGGCAATGTGGTCCTCACCAGCGCCGCAGCCGATGCAACCAACGACTGGGAACGGCCTAAACTCACAGGCGTTAACAATGAGCGGATGCATGCCACCATGGTGATTTGCCCCGATGTGAAGACGGCACTGTCGATCGGTCCGGTGTCGAACGAAGAGCGTGTGAAGTCGCCCTTCTATCGCTCGCTGAATGGCAACTGGAAATATCATCTCAGCTCAAATCTTCTCACCCGCATTCCGGATTTTTGCCTCACCGACTTCGACGATTCGAAATGGCCAGAGATCCGCGTGCCATCCAATGTCGAGAAGGAAGGCTGGGGCGTGCCGATCTTTGTGAACATCCGCTATCCCTGGCCGGAGCCCTGGAATCCGCCGTTCGTTCCGCCTGACGATCCCAACAACTCCGTCAATGCGTATCGCCGCTCGTTTGATTTGCCGAAGGATTGGGACGGACGAAAGATCTTCGTCACGTTCGATGGAGTTAACTCCTTTTTCTACCTTTGGATCAACGGCCAGAAGGCCGGAATGGGCAAGGACAGCCGCACGCCTGTTGAGTTCGACATCACGAAATACCTGAAGCCCGGCAAAAACCTGATCGCGGTCGAGAACTTCCGCTGGTGCGACGGCTCCTATCTTGAAGACCAGGATTTCTGGCGTTACAGCGGGATCTTTCGCGACGTGTACCTTTGGTCCGCGCCCGGCGTGCATGTGCGCGACATCGAAGTCACAACCGATCTCGATCCTCAATATCGCGATGCCGAGATGCGCGGAAAGTTGCACCTCGTGAACTACGGCAGCGAGAGGACGACCGTAAACATCAAGGTGGACGTCCTCAATCCAAATCGAGATTCGGTCTTTTCCCACGCATTCGACCAGACCCTCGAGGCGGGCGAGGAGCGTTTGCTCGATGGCAACGCCGCCTTCACCAATCCGCTGAAATGGACCGCAGAAACCCCACACCTTTATAAGCTGCTGGTCACCCTCAAGGACCTTGATGGGAAGATCATGGAAGTGATTCCTGTCAATGTCGGTTTTCGCGAGGTGGAGATTCGCGACGGCAACCTGCTCGTGAATGGAAAACGCGTCCTCTTCAAGGGCGTGAATCGGCACGAGACCGATCCGGATCATGGCCAGGTGGTGACGATGAAAGGAATGGTCCAGGACATTGAGTTGATGAAGCAGTTCAACATCAATGCGGTCCGTACCTGCCATTATCCCAACGTGCCGGCCTGGTACGATCTTTGTGATCAGTACGGCATTTACCTCATCGACGAAGCCAATATCGAAAGCCATGGCATGGGTTATGGGAACCGGACGCTGGCGAAGGACGCTTCCTACGCCGAGGCTCACATGGATCGAACCGTCCGCATGGTGGAGCGCGACAAGAATCACCCCTCAATTGTGATCTGGTCCCTGGGTAATGAAGCGGGCGATGGCCCGAATTTCGAGGCGACATCAAAGTGGATCAAGCAGCGTGACTCGACCCGTCCGGTCCATTACGAACAGGCGGGGCGCCGTCCGCACACGGATATCATTTGTCCGATGTATCCGGGCCCGAACGAACTCGCGCGCTATGCGGCGGAACCGCGCGATCGGCCTTACATCATGTGCGAATATTCCCACGCGATGGGCAACAGCCTCGGAGGCATGTGGAAGTATTGGGACCAGATTTACAGCAAACCGTATCTGCAGGGCGGCTTCATCTGGGATTGGGTGGATCAGGCGCAGAGGGAGCGTGTGCCTGGAAGGAAAGATGAATTCTTTTGGGCCTTTGGCGGTGACTACGGCCCTCCCGGAACGCCGAGCGATTTGAATTCATGCAGCGACGGCGTGGTGGCTCCGAATCGGGATCCGCATCCGGGCGCGTATGAGATGAAGCATGTGTATCAATACGTTCATACCAAAGCCATCGATCTTGGAAAGCGCACGTTCGAGGCGAAGAACTGGTATGACTTCATCAACGTGAAGGAGATCGCACGCGGTGAATGGAAGTTGAAACAGGATGGAAAGGTGATTCAATCCGGCGCGTTGCCTGAACTGGATATTGCTCCTGGCGCGACGCTGCAATTCACCGTTCCCGTAAAGGAGTTTCGTCCCGCACCCGGTGCTGAATACTTTCTGGAAATCAGCTTCATCCTCAAAGCAAACGAGCCATGGGCGAAGCGAGGACATGAGGTCGCGTGGGACGAGTTCAAGCTGCCGGATTCAGCTCCAGCGGAAGTGGGTTCCGCCCCGCGCCGCGCGAATCTCCGATTGGTTCAAAACGGCGACACGGCGCGAGTGATTGGGCGCGATTTTGAAATTTCCTTTGATCGGGGGGCAGGAATGAAATCGTGGAAGGCAGGCCGAACCGAATTGATCCGAACGCCGCTGGTTCCGCATTTCTGGCGCGCCCTGACTGACAATGACCGCGGCCGGCGCGGACGCAATGGTTATCCGCAGCGCGCCTGGCGCACGGCGCATGAAGAACGGGCGAACCGCAATTTCAAAGCCGAGCAGAGGGGCGAAGTCGTGGAAGTGACGTCCGAGACCACGCTCCCGAATGCAGGCGATGCGGTTTGGTCGACGACTTACACGATTCATCCCAGGGGGGATGTGGTGGTGTCCGCGCGATTCTCTCCGGGCCAGACCAGCCTGCCTGCGCTGCCGCGGCTTGGGATGCAGATGACCCTGCCTGAAGGGTTCGATCGGATCACGTGGCTGGGACCCGGGCCGCATGAGACGTACGTTGATCGCAAAGACGCGAAGGTGGGCGTCTACAGCGGCACGGTTGCGGAACAATTGTATCCGCATTATTCGATCCCGGGAGAAACCGGCAACAAGGTGGACGTGCGCTGGGTGGCGCTGACGAATCGCCGCGGCGTGGGTTTGCTTGCCACGGGGATGCCGTTGTTGAGTGTCAATGCGCTGCATCATGAGACCGAGGATTTGAATTCGGGCAATCACCTCCATCAAATTCCGAAGCGCGACTACGTGACACTTAACATTGATTTGATGCAACAGGGCCTGGGTGGGGACAACAGCTGGGGCGCCTGGCCGCATCGTGAGTTTCTGATTCCGCTGAAGGATTACAGCTACAGTTTCCGCCTGCGGCCGCTGCGGCGCGGAGACACGCCGGAGGAAATCGCGCGGCATTCACTCAAGTAGTCAAGCCGCACAATAAGCTCACATAGTTTTCGCTGGTAAGCGCCGGTTGAGTGTGATTCGCTCAGCCGGACTTGTCCGGACCTTGCGGACACCTCAACACCGCGAACGGCAGAAACAGAACCGAACACAGAACTGGAACCAACTATGGAGACCATCAACCTTGGTGGAATTGATTACGCTATCCTGCTTATTTACGTAGCCGCCGTTGTGGGGATTGGGTTTGCCCTCAAGCGCTACATGAAAAGTTCGTCCGACTTCCTCACGTCGGGACGATCGATCCCCACATGGGTGACCGGACTTGCGTTCATTTCAGCGAACCTGGGAGCGTTGGAACTGGTTGGGATGGCGGCAAGCGGCGCGAAATATGGCATCGCCACGAGCCATTTCTATTGGGTGGGCGCGATTCCAGCGATGGTGTTTCTGGCGGTGTTCATGATGCCGTTTTACTACGGCTCAAAGGCGCGATCCGTTCCCGAGTACTTGAAGATGCGGTTTGATGAACGCGTGCGGGCGCTGAATTCCGTCGCGTTCGCCGTCATGACCGTCTTCGCGTCAGGCATTTCGATGAACGCGCTGGCCAAGCTGCTGAACCAGTTGCTGGGATGGGATTACCATCTGGCCCTGTGGATCTGCTCGGGCGTCGTGCTGTTGTATGTGCTCAAGGGTGGCCTGACTTCCGCGATCTACACCGAGGTGCTGCAGTTCTTCATGATTGTGCTGGGCTTTGCTCCCGTTGTTTACCTGGGGCTGAAGGACGTTGGCGGCTGGGGTGCCATGAACAAGACCCTGGAGACGGTAGCAACCAATCCCTCAGGCGTTTACCTGGCCGAAGCTGGCAAAACCTTTGAGCCGAATGCATGGACCAGCGCATGGCAGCCGCTGCTCGCCGGCCCCGCCAACAATCCGATGGGCGTCGATATTTTCGCAATGGTCTTCGGACTCGGCTTTGTGCTGTCGTTTGGTTACTGGTGCACCAACTTCCTCGTGGTTCAACGCGCCATGGCGGCGAAGAACATGACGGCCGCCCGGAACACCCCTCTTGTCGCGGCGGTGCCGAAAATGATTTTTCCAATCCTGGTGATTGTTCCGGGAATGATCGCTGTTGCGCTTACGGCGATGCCTGAAAAAGGCTTTCGCATCCCGCCGCCGCCGATCAGTTCGCAGGTGTATACCGCTTCAGCGGAAGTGGTGAAGCAGGCCAGCCCCGCTGATCCCAATGCGGCTGTCGAATCCATCACGAAAGCCATGGGCAAGAAGATGGACAACGTGAAACTGGTCGCGCTTGTAAGCCAGGCTCCGACCTTGAACGACGACCAGATCAAGACGCGCCTGCACGACGCCGTGGCTGAATACGATTACGACGGCGTGATCCTTTCGCTCGTGAAGAAGTATTGTCCGCCGGGCCTGCTGGGGCTCGCATTGACAGCGCTGCTGGCATCGTTCATGTCCGGAATGGCGGGCAACGTCACAGCCTTCAACACCGTCTGGACCTATGATCTCTATCAAGCCTACTTCGCTCCCAACAAGAGCGACTCCCATTACATGTGGATGGGCAAGGTGATCACAGTGGTGGGAATCCTGTTGAGCATCGCCTGCGCTTACTTTGCCAAGCAGTACAACAATGCGATGGACATCATTCAGCTCGTGTTCGGATTTGTGAACGCGCCGCTGTTTGCGACGTTCCTGCTGGGAATGTTCTGGGCGCGCTGCACTGCGACGGGAGCGTTCTATGGGCTCTTCGGAGGGATTGGTGCTTCCGCCCTGTTCCATGCCCTGACCATTGCGGGCAGCAACGCGCCGGGGGTGAAGGGCGGCTATCTGGCCGTGAAGCAGGTATTCCCGAGCGAAATGGCGCAGAACTTCTGGCTGGCCGCCTTCGCGTTCATCGTGTGTTTTGTCCTGACGCTCGTGATTTCACTGGCAACCAAACGGACCAAAACCAATGAAGAGCTGACGGGCCTGGTCTATTCGCTCACGCCCAAGATCAAAGACGAGAACCAGGCCTGGTATGTGCGTCCTGCAGTGGTCGGAACGATTCTGCTGATCGCCTGTGTGATCCTGAACATCATCTTCTGGTAAACCTTAACCAAGCACCGAAGGACTTTTATGGGACTCGACCTACGCTGGCCAATCGGCCTCATGTTCACGCTCATCGGAGCACTGCTGACGATCAATGGGATGCTCACGGGATCGAATCCCGAAGTGCTGCAACGCTCGCTCGGGATCAACATCAACCTGATCTGGGGCATCATCCTGCTTCTCTTCGGAGCGCTCATGCTGTTTCTCGCCATGCGCGGCGGAAAGAAATCAGGCCCCACCAAATAGAATCTCAGATTTCCAATCTCAAAGTTGAGATTTGAACGATGCTGAGGGCGCCATCGCAGAATGCCGCCGCATGAAGCGAATTCCGCAGCACCTCCAAATCCTGGGCGCCATTGCCCTTGGTGTGGGTTTCGGAGCAGTCATCGATCCTGATGCAAGCATTGGGGATCTGAAGGTCGTATCCATTCTTCAAGTTGTCGGAGATTTGTTCCTCAACTTGTTGAAGATGCTCGTTGTCCCACTGGTCGTCGCCACGATCATTAGCGGCGTGGCGAGTCTCGGTCCCGGCCGCGACTTCGGAAGAATCGGAACAAAAGCCCTCATTTACTTCGTCAGCACCACATTCATCGCCGTGTTGATCGGCTTGATGTTCGTGAACTTTGTCCGGCCGGGCACGCGGGGAGACGGCGTTGCGCCACTCGCGATGACTGAGGAGGCTCGAACACAGCTCGCGAAGGTTGAGGGAACGGGCGCGGGGACGGTGATGAATGTGCTGATGCGTTTCGTTCCGCAGAATGTCATTCGCTCCGCGGCCGATGGCGACATGCTCGGACTGATCTTCTTCAGCATCGTGTTCGGCTACTTCGCCGGGCGCCTCACCGGTGAACGGCATCGGTTGGTGCTTGGATTTTTCCAAGGCATTCACGAGGTCATGCTTCTCGTGACAAACTGGGTGATGCTCTTCGCGCCGCTCGGGGTGTTTGCCCTTGTCGCTAAAGTCGTCGCGACAACCGGGCTGGACGTCTTTCGCACGGTGGCATTGTTTTTCGTAACGGTTGTCGCTGGGCTCGCCCTCCATTTATTTGTGTTTTTGCCGCTGCTGGTGCGGCTGATCGGACGAGTCAATCCGGTCCGCCATTTCCGCGCAATGATGCCTGCGCTGGTCACGGCATTTTCCACAGCATCCTCGTCCGCGACCCTGCCGCTGACTTTGAAGTGCATCGAGCAACGGGCGGGCGTGTCGAGCCGAACTTCGGGAATCGTGGTGCCGCTGGGCGCGACCGTGAACATGGACGGAACCGCGCTTTACGAATGCGTGGCCGTGTTGTTCATTGCGCAGGTTTACGGGGTGGAACTCTCACTCGGCGCGCAGTTCACAGTGGTGCTGCTTGCCCTGCTGACAAGCATTGGCGTCGCGGGAATTCCGGCTGCAAGCCTGGTTGCAATCGTCATCATCATGAATGCCGTCGGAGTTCCCGCCGAGGGATTGGGACTCATCCTAGCGGTCGATAGGATCCTCGACATGTGCCGCACCGCAGTGAATGTCTTCAGCGACAGTTGCGGCGCCGTGATCATCGCGCGAACGGAAGGCGAGCAACAGGTTCTCGCCGCGTGAACCCACTCTGCGCGCCTGATTGATCGCGCCCGCTCATTGCGGCTTGAGCTTTGCCAATGGCGTGAAGCTTACGGGTCCGAGCAGGCCTGAATCGGTGAGCGGCCATTCCGAGGCGTCAAAGGGACGGTAGTTGATGTTCACAAAATTGATGTCACGGAAGTTGCGCCAGTTCACCTTGCGTTGATCCAGGTCGCGGATTCGATTTGCTGAGACGTTTGCAACTTCCACTTCGAGCACATTCCCTCGGCGTTTTAAATTGTCCACGTTCAATGTGAACGGGGCTGTGATGAGCGTGCCGAGGCCGCGTCCGTTCAGCGTCACGCGCGCGCTCTGTCCGACATTGCCGAGATCCAGGCGATACGTTTTTCCGCGTGATCCGGGTGCGTCGAAGCGCAGCGTGTAACGGCCCGTTCCCGCGAAGCGTTGTGCGTTGGTATCGTCCAGGGTCGTCCATGACGCTGTCCTTCCGATGTCCGCGGAGTTCGGCAACTCGGGACCGCCTTTCACAAAGTTCAGCTTCCACTCTGGGGGAAGGGGCAACGGCCCGGTGTTGTCCGCAACCGCAAAGTAATTCCACTCTGCGCCTCGCACGCGTTGTTTGCTGTGTGTACGGACGATGATTGAAGCGCCTGGGGGAAGCTGCAGGTACAGGTCAGCACCTTGAGTTGACCGCGCACGCATCCGACCAACCCCCGTCGCGCCGCTCAGCGGGTCCATCAGCACGACCCTGCGGGCTTCAGTCGCAAGCGGCAGCCATCCTTCGAATGCATTCGTGCCGCGATTGGCGATGAAGTAGTACCGTCCATCATCCACCTTGCGCCGAATGCACATCAGTCCTGGTTCATCGAAGAGTTGTTCACGCGGCGTGCCGCTGGCAGGAAACACGGACTCCAGCGCGCCGATCAGGATTCCACCAGTTCCCGGCTCGTTTCTTCGCGCGATCCTTTGGGCGACATCAAGCCTGCGTTGAAAAGCTTCCCGCCGGCTTTCGAGATTGGCCAATCCGGGCACGTCCCGGGGAAGCTGTTTTTCAAAAATAACGGTGGCTCCGGCCTCGGCGAGTTGAACGAGTTTGCTGAGGGTTGGAAGCGGCATGAACTCGCAGGCCGGGACGAGTATGACGCGGTAATCACCGCCGGGAACGCGCACAAATCCATTCTGAACGCGGGCGCCGCCGAGCTGCTTGTCCGAGATGAAGTCGAATTGATAGCCTCGCTGCCACAGCCATTCGGCAGCATGGCCGATCGGTTGCTGTTCAAACCAGTCGCGGGCGTGAACTGTAAACGGCTGCACCATCCCGCGTGCGTCGTTCCAGCGGTCGTGAATCGGCCAATAGACCAGGACATCGTTGTCGGGAGATCCGGCCTGCAACACGGATTGGCATCGAGCCGCATAAAGGTTGAGCGCATCCACGTGATGCCACACAGAATTGCGCGGGTTCATTTCGTACGAAGCATAAAACAGCCAGCCGGGCCAGCCCGCTTCGTCTGGCGAATAACATGAACCGTGATAGAAAATGTGGTTTACGCCCGACAGGAAAAGGTCGTCGAGCAGATGCTTCATGTCGCCAAGCGTTTCAGTGAAGTGCTCTTTCAGCCACGTGCCCGTTTCGCTCGAGCAGAGCGGACGTCCTGCGACATGCGCGGCGGAGGACGCGAATTTGGAAATCATTTTATTCCGGTCCGTGTGGAACATTTCCGTCTCGGGAATGTCGGCAAGCGCATACAGGTCGAGCAGGTTTCCGGGCGAACCGTGCGCCTCGTTGCGGGTGATGTACCCGCGGTCGTGCGACCATTTTACCCACATTGGCAGGGTGACTTCAGTCATGATATCGGAAAGCGTTTCCCGATAATCCGACTTCACGCGAGCCGCGCGCTCGGTTCCTTCGAGCCCAAAGAATGCGGGAAGCTCATCGCGCAGCGAATAACCGCGGCGTTGCTGAAACGTATCGAACAGGCCGGGCGCCCACTCAGATCGATACTCGTAGGAATCGTGATATTGGGCCCGCGGCCGCGCACCTTTGTAGTGGATGAATGGTTCCCCAAACCATTCGAGAAAATGCGTCATTGCAGGAGCGTGAAAGAGATTCAACATCCAGCCTTCGCCGCCAGGCCCGGGCCGTTTGACCTTCTGGGGCGACGGACGCTGCGAGATGGCAAAGACTTTCCACGAACCGCTTTCCGGGCTCCAGTCCACCGAACCGTCGTCCTTCACGCGAGGCAGCAGATCGATTCTTTCGCCATTGGAGCCGAATGCCATCAACGCCTGCGGAGCATTCGTCTTGAAATTGCCTTCAATCACGCCTCCTGCCGCAACGTCGAGTTGCCGCGACACCAGCGAGGCATTCGCGTCCGCGTCGGTCACATTCGGGCCGCCGAAACACCAGCCGCTTCCCGTGGTCATATCCACGCCCAATCCCAGTCGCTGCGCTTCGCGGACAGTGTAGTCGAGCATCTGCATCCAGCGCGGGCTCAAATAGGTGATGTAATTGGATTCGAATCCACGGGCGCCGTAGATCGGTATGATGTGAACCCCGCCCAAGCCAGCATCGCGGTAGCGCGTGAGTTCGCGCGTGATGTTCTTTTCATCCACAGCGCTCGCCATCCACCACCAGTAGGTCCACGGACGCTGGATGCTGGAAATCGCAGGCCAATCATTGGCTGCTGCTGAGGCACGTTCGCCAATTAAGGCAAAAACAAGGGCGCCAATGAAGCCAGCCATTCGCAGAGCGGTCTGGATCGAGCGGGAAAATCGTCTCGCGGGGTGGCTGATGTTGAGCTGGGGCATAGTTTTCGTTGTTCGTTGCGGGTTGCAGGTTGTTCGGGCTGCCACTGCGATCGTTCGTGCCTGGAGTGCGAAGTGTGACAGGATTCGCGGAGAAATAACATGGCCGGCCAGTTGGGCATTGTCGCCAATAGAGGGGAGCCGCATTCAAACTGTTACGTTCAATCTCCGATTCGCCAGTGTTTCAGCTTGGCATTCAGCCGCCGTAAAATGTTGGTTTCGCCAAAACCCAGGAGCATCGGTTGCAATTTTGATCAACAACCCGCCAACCGATGGAAAGCTCCTTGCCCTTCGACTCCAGAGGATCTCCCCATGCAAGCCCTGCCACATCCCCAGCCTGATCAGGAGCAGAGGATCGCGAATTCCAACGCATCCGCTCCGCATGCGCCCGTTTTGCTGGTGCGATTATTTGAAAAGATCCTGAAAGCGGAAGCTCCACTCGGATACGAGGATCATCGGGGATTTCACTTTGGGCCAGAGCCGTCTCAAGCCGTGCTGTCTTCACGGCTCAGCCGCAACGCCTGAACATTCAACGGAGCTGTTGAGTCGACTCAGTTGAAGGCATGTTCGGGCGCTGCGGCTGGCGAAATGGCGTGCCCGACTCGTAAAGCCGCAGGCGGGCTTCCAATCCGTCGATGAGTTCCTGAACTTGGGCTTCGCGGGCGATTTGAAGAGCCTGCCTGCTGACTTCAGCCGCCTTTCCAAAGTTGCCTGTCTCGGCATACGCCATGGCGAGGACATCCAATACGAAGGGTTGTTGCGAGGCGGTGAGTTGATTTGCCTTCTCCGCGAGCATCACGGATTCGACTCCGTTCCGCACGGACGCATCGCCGCTGGTCGCCAGCACGCGCGCGAGCAGGGTCAGCGATTGGAAGTCCTGGGGATCGCGCCGCAGGGCCTCACGAAAGTGCGCCACCGCGTCAGGATGACGGTCTTCGCGCCAGCAGGCTTTTCCCATCAGGTAATGCGGCGTCGCGCTTTCCGGCGCCAGGCGCGCCGCCTCCTGGTAGCTCTTCATGGCGCCGGCGAAATCCCCTGACTCGGCGAGCAGCGTGCCAAGGTTCTGGTGTGCGAGGGGCGCGTTGGGCTTGAGTTCAAGCGCCCGCAAATAATGCCTTTGCGCGTCGTCGCGCTTCCCGAGGTCGGCGAGCAGGTTTGCAATGTCGTTGTGCGTTTGCGCGCGGTTCGTGCTGATGGTCAGCGCCTGGTAATATTGCTGAAGCGCTTCGTCCTTTCGATCCGCTTGCTCAAGAGCGACTCCAAGATTGATGTGCGCGATCTCGTTGCGTTCCGTTACTGCGAGCGCGCGGCGGAACAGGGTTTCGCTGTCCTTCCAAAACCCGAGTTGATGACGCGTGGCGCCGAGGCAAAGAACGCCCGCGACGGCGCCCACTCCCAACAGCATTGCGTCGGGCGCCTTGATCCGCGCGGCCAATTTTTCGAGGCCGAAAACGACAACGATCAACAAGCCGGCGATCGGAAGATACATGTATCGATCGGCCATCGATTGTCCCCCCACCTGAACCAGCCCGATCACGGGGACCAGCATTCCGAGGAACCAAAACCATCCGACAGCGACGAAAGGCGCGGACCGGCGCAATTGGATTGCAGCCGCTGAAACCCCCGCCAACAATGACAGCGCGATGACGACGACCTTGCCAGACGGAACACTGTTCAACGGGTAAATGACACTCAATCCGGCAGGCCAAATGGTTTTTCCGATGTAGAACAAGCAGGCTGCGATGGCATTGAGAACGCGTGCGCCGAAGGGGAGGCGTTCCAGTCCCACGACGGCTTCTCCGCGCTGGGCGGCAAACGTGATCACGCAAAAAAGAACCGTCAGTACGAAGAGCGGCCACTTCTCGGCAACGCGTCGCAACCCGGATCCTGCCTGATCCTTGTGCCACCGGTTCAATGGCCAGACATCGAGGAGCAGCATCACGAACGGCAGTGTGACGAGCATGGGTTTTGACATGAGCCCAAGCGTCAGCCAGACCACCGTCATGGCGTAGTCCCTGGACCGCGGCACAATTGCATTCTCCGCAAGCGTGCGGCTTGAATCCGATTGCGCATAGCGCGCGTAGGAGCCGAGCGCGAGCAGTCCGAAAAAGGTGCTCAATACATCCTTTCGTTCGGATATCCATGCCACCGATTCCACGTGCAACGGATGCCATGCAAACAGCGCGGCGATGATGGCTGATGGCCACATCCTGCCTGTGATTTGCAGCAGCAGCCGCAGAAGCAGGACAGAATTCGCGACGTGAATCATGACGTTGACGAGGTGCATCGCGGCGGGATTGGGCCCGAACAATTCGGAATCGATCATGTGCGACAACCACGTGATCGGATGCCAGTTCGACACGTGCAGCGTCGTGAACGCCCATTGGATTCCTTCAAGGGTGATTCCGGCCAGCACATATCGGTTTTCCAGGATGTAATCCGGGTCGTCGAACACGACGAATTCAAACTGCCGGACGGGCAGGTAGAGCAGCAGGGTAACCAGGGCGAGCAACAGGCCGATGACGCGGGAACGTGCCATGCGGCGCATGATGGCGTTGAACCGAGCCAGGCGCAAATTGGGAATTCAGTTTGAGATTTGCCGCCCGAACCCGGAACTTCAGGGTGAAATGGAAGTTCGAGAATTTGCGGAACGCGTCTTGTATGCGACATCGCTCGAAGAAAAACTTCGGCGGCCTGCCAGCCTGACGGATGAGCAACCGGGTCCTGCGGCCCAGGCTCCGGTGGCTCCCGGCCGGCCGAAGGAGTTGCTCTTCAAGCCGCCGGGTTCAGGAAAGGCTGATTTTCCCGGACTGCATGCGCTGGAAAATCCCCGAGAACGGGGACGTCTGCTCCACTTCTTCGCCAACCACGAACTGCTTGCAACGGAACTCATGGCGCTGGTGCTCCTGCGCTTTCCGGATGCGCCTGCCGCCTTTCGCAAGGGGGTGCTGCAAACGCTCAAGGACGAGCAGGAACACACGCGTCTGTACATGGAACGCATGCGTGCGTGCGGCATTGCATTCGGTGAAATCCCTGTCAGCGGCTTTTTTTGGCGGACCGTTTCATCAATGGAGAACCCGATGGATTACGTCTCGAGTCTCTGCCTCACGTTCGAACAGGCAAACCTTGATTTTGCGCGCCACTTTTCGCGCGGGTTTGCGCGGGTGGGCGACCGTGACACGGCAGCTCTGCTCGAGAGGATTTATCGTGATGAAATCGGCCACGTGGCTTACGGGTTAAAGTGGTTCCGGCGATGGAAAAATCCCAACGAGAGCGATTGGGACGCATTCTGCCGGCAATTGAAGTTCCCGCTGTCGCCGCAGCGCGCGAAGGGTTTTTCGCTGAACATTGAAGGCCGCCGCGCGGCGGGTCTCGATCCCGAGTTCATTGCGAGGCTGGATGTCTTCGCGCAATCAAAGGGCCGAACACCGAGCGTGTTCCTGTTCAATCCTCATGCTGAGGCGCAGATCGCTCACGGGAAAACCTTCAATCCGAACCGCGCGCAACAACAGCTGGCGCGGGATCTGGAGACTCTTCCGCAATTCCTTTGCCGGGAAGACGACATCGTCCTCGTCTCGAAGCAGCCCTCAGTTCAATTCCTCAGTTCGATCAAACAAGCCGGATTCAGCCTGCGCGAATTTTTTCTGACATCGAAACTCCGGTCCGCGGGAGACGGCGATTCCGGTCTCGCGAACCGCAAACTGGGCAGGCTGCGTCCCTGGGCTTGGTCGCCGCACTGCGTGGAATTGTTGCGTCCTTTGTCCGCCAATGTGACCGCCGAGAAGCGGACCCTGGAGCAGCGATTCAATAGCGATGTGGCACGGCTTTTCTCCAAAACATGGAGCGCGGAATTCCTTCGCAAATTTCTGGATCATCGGAACGATCCCATGCTCTGCGAATCCCATGTTGCAGGCCGCGCGGTGACGGACCTGGAGGGCGCGTTGGAAGCGGTGGAATCGATCCGAAGCCGCGGACATCAGCGTGTTGTCGCCAAGGAGGCGTTCGGACTGGCGGGTGGAAATGCTTTGCGGTTCTTTGAACCTGAAATCAGCACAACACAACGGCGATGGCTGGAGAAGGCACTCACTGCCGGGCGTAAGGTTGTGGTTGAACCGTGGCTGGAGCGGGAGGTTGATTTTTCATTGCAGCTTGAGATGAATGACGACGGGCTCAAGCTCTGCGGCTACACGGGTTTGATCAACGATGCCAGGGGTCAGTTCCAGGCGAATTGGGCGGAGTCGCACCATCACAAGCGCATCCCCGCCGCCGTGGTTTCACATTTTCCCGGTTTTCCCGACATTTCCCGGCGAATGCTCGACATCTTCGCTGATCTGTGCCGGCAACTCGAAGATGAGTTGCGTTGCATCAATTATCGCGGTCCGATTGGCGTCGATGCCTTTGTGTATCGTGATGCATCTGGAACATGCCGCCTGAAGCCGGTTGTGGAGATCAATCCACGTTATACCATGGGCAGGCTGACGGTGGAGTTGATGAAACAGAGCTGCCCTGGAAGCGCCGGGTTATTTCGGATCGTGAACCGCCGCGGCCTTGAGGCGTCGCGGTGCGACAGTTTTCCAGCATATGCGGCAGAGATGCGGAAGCGTTATCCGCTGCAGTTGGAGGGCGGCCCCGTGGCGCGCATCCGGGAGGGCGCTGTGGTTCTCAACGACCCTGCGGCCGCGGAATCCTTCCTGGCGATTTTCCACGTGAACCGATCCCTGGGAATTCTTTTGCAGGATTTCTCAAAACAGCATTGAGTCCGTTTGAATGCGGATATATTTCTAGCTGCATGCATCGTCCGTGTTCCGCTTTCCTGCTGTTACTCTTCCTGTGCGCGGCTGTTGCAACCCCGGCACGCGCGGCAGAGGGTCGTGTGATGAAGGTGCTGCCGCACCTGCTCGATAATGACGGACGGCACACGCTTGCGCCGAGCCTTTATGATCGGGACGCCTATCAGGCGCACTTGCGGCAACACACGAACCTGATCTCGGGGATTCGGTTTGACGTGCATTGGAAACTGAAGGGGCCGCAAACCGCGCCTGTGCTGTTGCGCCTGGAATTGCGCGGGGCAGCACGGGGAAATCTTCCGACGCGAACGATCCTTGAAACGGCGGTGAAGCCGTCGTTCTTCAGGCGCTGGACTTCACTTCCACTGTTGGGGGAAGATTACACGCAATTCGGGGAGGTGACGGCCTGGAGGGCGACCTTGTGGGAAGGCGACGTTTTGTTGGGCGAACATAAATCATTCCTATGGTAATTCGAAACTGCACCTTCGGGTTCGTGGCCGCCGTTGCGCTGCTGACACTTTCTTCCAGCGCGCTGCCCGTTTACCAGATTGGCCAGAAGGCCGATCAGGAGATCAAAACGCCCGTTCCCCTCGTCGTGGTGGACTTGGAGGCAACGGAAGCGCTGAAGCAACGGGAGGCGCAGCGCGTTCCCGTCATTTACCGCTACTTGCCGCACGGCATCAGCGAAGTGGAAGCCGCTTTCCGCTCAACGTTCGATCGAACCCGATCGAACTTCCTTGATGCGGTTGAAACGCGGTTCGGTGCGCGGACTCTGCCTGACTCTGAGCTTCTGTCGCCCGCCTTCCAGCGTTTCCTTGGCGAATTCCAAAAGCAGAACGTGCTATCCCCGGTCGGTCCGCAACTGGCCCGCGTTTGGGTGCAGGGGCAGGCCGATGCCGAAATTGCAAACGCGATGATCGCGCCGTTGCGCGCTGCCATGAAGCAATATGTGCGGCCAGACACGGCGCCGCAGGATATCTGGGTCGGTTCCACAATTCGTCTGATCTCGGTGGCCGACAATGAAACAGTAACGGCCAAACTTGCGAATGAGCGCGGGATCAATGTGGCCAAGACGAACTTCATCTCTGTGTCACGAGCCAAGGCCGAGCTCCTGAATTCGTTTCCGGCGGAGGAACGGACGATGGGCCGGTATGTATCGTCTTTCATCAAACCCAACTGCGAAATGGAAGCAGAACTCACCCGTGCGTTGCGCGAGGAACGCACCGGCGGGCTGTTGATCGCGGATCGCTATGAACCCGGCACGGTGCTCGTCCGGCGCGGTCAGGAAGTGGATCGAAAAATCAAGGCCGCCCTGGATCAACTGGCCGAAAAAACAGAGATTCAAACGCCTTTGGAACGACCGGCGCAATCAATTGTTCCCGCAGTCGCCGCCCCCGAAGCCGTGCAGGACCTGAAACCTTGGCTGTGGGCCGGCGGCACGGTTGCGGCGCTGTTGCTCTTCATCCTCATTACCTCACGCCCGCGCCGCACACCGGAAATGGACCTGATTCCCTATGCGCGGCTGCCTGTGGCGTCAGTTCCACTTGAGACTCCCGCAGAGCAAGCCTGGCGGGAGCGGGCCCTTCAGGCGGAACAGCAGGCTGCCAAGGCGCAGGCTGCCGTACGTTCCGGGGTGATGTCGCAGCTGGCCGGCTGGATGGCGTCGCATTTCACCCAAAAGCTCGTGAGTCAACGGACTGAGATGATGGATGCGCATCGCCGCGCGGCCGTTGAGGTCGCGGAGCTGGAGGCGCGCCTCGAGAAAATCCAGGCGCCGCTGCAGGAGCGGCTGTCAGCCTACGAAACGCGGATCGCGGAACTGGAAAAGGAGTTGTCGGTGAAGGATGCGGAAAACCGCCAGCTTATTCAGGCCAAAATCCAGATCATTCGCAAGCAACTCGAGATCGAGCGCGACAAGCATCGACTGGAATTTAACTGAGCGAGGAGGGGGAGCGCACGGCAGGTGCGCTTTTCAAAGGGTTTTTGATCGGGGACAGAATCATTGAAAGTTTTGGCAACTTGCTCCGTATTACGGCGTCGAGTCGCCATAGGATTCCTGAGGGGCGATGGTACCCGTGGCCGCAGGGTCTGAAAAGGAGCGGCGGCTTTTACAAATGCGCGTGTTATTGCAGAACGGCGAGACGGGAATGTTCTACATTCGCGAAGGCGAATGGGATTCTGACGTGAAGCGGGCTCTGAACTTTCGCACAGCCCGCGCGGCGGCGGAGATGGCTTACCGGTTGTGGGTCCCCAAAGCCCGGGTTTATTACGCCTTTCCCGATCCCAGCCGGAATTATTCGGATGTTGTCTGACGCAGCCGATCAGCCGGCTTGCGACACGCTGTGCTTCAATTCGTGCACCGTTTTCTCCTGCGTCCGCAATGCCATTTCATAGCATTCGACCGCTTCCCCATAGCGTTCCATGCGGTTGAAGAGCCCGCCTTTGTACAGATAGGCAATTGTCAATGAACTGTCCGCCGCAATGGCCTGGTCGTAACAGGCGATCGCTTCGTTGAGCCGGCGGAGTCTCTCCAGGGCGGCGCCCTTCTTGACGAGCGCCTCGGCGTTATCTGGCTCGTGAACGAGCACCTGGTCAAATATTTCCGCGGCGGCCTCGGGCTGATCTTCATCGAGCAACTTCTGGCCGCGCTCCATCAACTCCCGCGCAGACCCGGGTTCGGCGGCAACTGCTTCCGCATTCAGCTGAATGGCTTCGAGATCTGGCTCGCGTTCCACGGCAAGTTGCTCGGGCGCCGGAGCCAGCGGAACTGCCGCGGCGCGTTCAAGCTCAAGAATCCGCTTCTCAAGTCGTTCAACCGCGCTCAACAGCCGGCTGTTGGAGAAGTCCACAGGCGCCTGTGCAGGCTCGCCTGCCGGAAGTTGCAAGCGGTTTGACCCCTGCAATGCAAGCGAGCGATCCAGATTGAGTGCAGACGTCATCTCAGCCATGCGATGGACCGTTCGCCATTGGAAATAAGCGGTGACGGCCACAGCGAGGAAGCTCAACGCGGCAAAGCTTCCGAGAACATACACCAGGAATTTCGCCTCATCGGCGCGCTGCGCAGAGAGCTTTTGGTCCAGGTCGCGCACCTGCTTTTCCAACTGTTCCGCATTCTGGACGCGTGCCTGCTCGGCTTCGACGCGCGTCCGCTCGATGGCGAGCTGCGCGTCGTGAATCTGCTGCTGCAGTTGCAGGTATGCGCGAAGAGTCTCGTTGGAGGTGGAGGATTCCGACGCGATTTCCGGCAGGGGTTCGACAGGGTGTGTGATCGCCTCCTCAGATTGGCCTCGCGCGTGGGCCAGCATCAGGATGGCGATCGAAAAGAAGGCCGCGCAGTTCCAGGTTCTCATGGTGAATGGTTCTCGACTGGGAGCGAGCTTGAGGCGAGCTGGATTTGTTGTCAAGAAAGGCGCGTGCACCACAACTCGCAGGGCCAAAAAGTACCACACCAGGAGTCCTGTTGCGGCGAAAATCAGGCCATTGGTGGAGGCTCGAGCTTTGAAAATTTTCCAGCGCGCCGCTGTCCCAGGGTTGCAATTTCATCAGTCCAGACTTCATTGTGTCACCCAGCCTGGCAACAACGCCCGGCAAGCAATACTTCTATGAAAACAATTTGTCTCCTTCTCGCGTTCCTGGCGGTCGAAGTCTTTGCAGCCGACAGCGGTTTTCTTTTTGTCACCTTCAAGGGTGAGCAAAGTCCGATGACCGAACAGGTTTATTTTGCATCAAGCCGCGACGGCCGGAACTGGAACGCACTCAATGGCGGCGAACCCGTGCTCGTCAGCGCGCTGGGCGAAAAAGGCGTGCGCGATCCCTATCTGCTGCGCTCGCACGATGGCCATCGGTTTTACCTCATCGCCACCGACCTTTCCATCAACCTCAATCGGAATTGGAAACGCGCGGTGGAAGCCGGCAGCCGCTCCATCGTTATCTGGGAATCCACCAACCTCGTGCAATGGTCCGAACCCCGGCTGGTGCGGGTGGCGGCGGAGGACGCGGGCTGCACGTGGGCGCCTGAAGCGATTTACGACGAGGAGGCGCGCGACTACCTCGTTTTCTGGGCGTCAACGACCCGGCGCGATGAATTCCGCAAGCATCGCATCTGGGCCGCGCGAACAAAGGATTTCCAAACGTTCGGCGAACCGTTCGTTTATATCGAGAAGGCCGCAACCGTCATCGACACAACGATCGTCCGCAGCGGAACGAACTACGTGCGATTCACCAAGGATGAACAGTCAAAGGGAATCATCATGGAAGCCAGCGAGAAGCTGATGGGACCGTGGCGGGACGTTCCCGATTTTTCGCTGAAGGATCTTCGCGGGTATGAAGGGCCGGAGTGTTACCTGGTGGAACCCGCATCGGAGGGCAAGCCGCCCACGTGGTGCCTGATTCTGGATCACTACAGTCGCGGTCGCGGCTACCAGCCTTACGTCACCCATGACCTCGCGGGCGGGCAGTTCAATGCCGGCGAAGGTTTTACCTTCCCGTTCCGATTCCGCCACGGATCCGTACTGCCGATCAGCAGCGCGGAGCTGGCTCGCGTGGAGAAAGCTTACGCCCGCCCCTGATTGCGGGCGAGGCAGGCGTTGCACCGTTTGATTCGACTTCAACAATGAAGCGTGGCATTGCGTTCGCACTGCCACCACGTCGTATGAGCAAACAGCTTCCGAGGGTTGCGCTGCTGATAGAGAGTTCGCGTAATTATGGGCGCGGCATCCTTCGCGGCATTGCAAAGTACGTGCACACCAACGGCCCGTGGTCCTGCTTCACGCAGGAGCGGCAGCTTCACAGCGGGATACCCAAGTGGCTCAAGCAATGGAAGGGCGATGGGATCATTGCGCGCATCGAGGACCCGCGTACAGCGCGCGCGCTGCGGAACCTCGGCTACCCTGTCGTCGATGTTCTCGGCAATGCGAGGTTTCCGGGGATTCCGTTTTTCGACACCGACGCAAAGGCTGTTGCGAGGCTGGCGGGGAGCTTTTTTCAGCGCGCGGGCTTCAATCACTTCGCCTATTGCGGATACAAGGGGATTCCCTTTTCCGATCGGCGGCAGGCGGCATTTGCGGAATATCTGGCGGCGCACGGGCAGCAGCTCGCCGTGTTCGCGCCGCACACCCCCGGCCGGTTGCGCGCACATATTCAAGCGGTGGAGCAAAGCGGACTGGGAGCCGAACCCGCGATTGCCGAATGGCTTCACAAGCAGCCGCGTCCCCTCGCGCTGTTTGCCTGCAATGATATCCGCGCGCAGCAGGTGCTCAACGCCCGCCGCGAACATCGCATCAAGGTGCCTGAGGAGGTTGCAGTGATGGGCGTGGACAACGACGATGTCCTGTGCAGCCTTTGCGAACCCGAGTTGAGCAGCATCGAGCCGGATACTGAACGACTGGGATACGAAGCAGCGGCTCTTTTGGACCAAATGATGCAGGGCGCGAATTCCGCGGCGGGACATGTGCAGATCGCGCCGGTCGGGATCGTTGAACGCGCGTCAACCGACGTGGTGGCCATTGAGGATCCGATCACCGTCAACGCCGTGCGTTTCATTCGCGACCACGTGGGCGAGGGAATTGCGGTGAAGGATGTGATGACGCACGTCAAGCGCTCGCGCACGGACCTGGAGCAGCGGTTCCGCGTCTGGTTGAAAGGGAGCGTGCGCGCCGAAATTTTCCGGCGGCGAATGGACCGTGTTTGCGCGCTGTTACAGCAAACCAGCCTGAACCTCGATGAGATTGCCAATCGCTCCGGGTTTTCCACCTCCGCCCACCTCTGCCGCTGCTTCCAGAAGCAGTTCCGCCAGTCCCCGACGGAGTTCCGGCGTTCGTGTAAGAATAGACAATAGGATTGGCAAGACTGCCAATTGCCGGCACGCCATGTTCTGCGGCATGGTGGACTGCAGAAACCGGCAGGTGTTCACCACGTGACGCGGTGCCGGCGACGAAACGATCCTGAGCCAATGCGTCATCCCACCTCCACCGTTCATGCCCTCCGTCAGCGTTTGATGAACCGCGGGTGACCTTCGTTCGGCTGCGCCAGATCAAATCTCAACACAACCTATGAAGATCAGACAACTTCTGCTGGCAGCCGGTATCGCCAGCGCAACCGGAGAGAGTCATGCCCAGATACAATCCGCTGGAACCTTGTGGGTGAATGTCGACGCCACCGCACTTGCAATCGGAAGCGTCAACAACGTTCCGAACGGCGGTGCGTTGGGAGGGACCTTCGAAGCGCGAGGCGGCGGCACCACGGTTCCGATCGCAACAAACGTGGCGGGCGTCGTTGCCATGATGTTCGACGGCTCGAATGACTATCTGCAGCTTGCCGACTCCATCGGCGGTTCGCTGGTTCCGCCCGCGTCAGGATTGGCCGGGGTCAATGAGTCCGCATCGATTGAAGTTTGGGTTTACAATCCGACCGTCGGCACGGAGGAATCGATGGTGAGCTGGGGCCGCCGCGGAACCGCCGGCGCCAACCGGACCTTTTCCTACGGCTATTCAGGGCAGCTCGGCGCAGCTGTGCATCATGGCGCAGGTGCGACGGATCTTGGCTGGGAAGACAACGGCGGCGCGCCGTTGAACCATAAGTGGCATCATCTGGTTTACACCTTCGACGGCACCACCACGCGCGTCTATGCAGATGGCGTGCTGATGAACAGCGAACCCGTTTCGATCAACGTGGCAACCAACTCGGGCATCATGTTGGGCGCGCAATGGAACGCAGCAGGCACGGCGGTTGGCGGGCAGTATGCTTCCCTCGCCATGGCCAAAGTGCGGGTTCATGACGGTGCCTTGACGGCCTCTCAGGTGCTCAACAATTTCAACGTGGAGAAAACCGCCTTCATTCCTGGAGGACCTGCAGCGGCGCTGCTGGCGTCGGGCCCCACGCACCGCTATTCGTTCAACGAGGCAGCAACGGCCGATGCGGCCGGCTTGACGTTCAACGATTCAGTGGGAACGGCACACGGAACGATCCAGGCCGTGGGCAGTGTCCCGGCCCCGCAATTCACCGGCTCACGCCTGGTGCTTCCTGGCGGGCCTGTGGCAACAGGTTCTTACGCCGATCTTCCGAACGGAATTCTCTCGGAAAACAGCTCGGCCAATGGCGGTTCAGGCGAAGTTTCAGTTGAAGCCTGGTTCAAGGTCACGGGTTTCCGTCCGTGGACGCACTTGTTCGACTTCGGTTCGGCTGGAGTTGTGGGTTCAGCCGGAACGGAGCTGACCACGCCTGGCGGAAACTCGGGCCTGACGATGCTCGACGATTTCATGTATGCGATCCAGGTTGGCAACGATGTGAATCGGCATCGGCTCGAATGGGCGAACCGCGACATTGATCCCGCGGGAACGACAACCAACGCGACGCGCAATATCGAAGTGACGCAGAATGCGGTGTACAACACAGACAGGCATCTCGTCGTCACCTGGAAGGAAAGCACGGGAGAAATCCTCGCCTATGAAAATGGTTTGCAGGTCGCAACGTTGTTCGCTTCGAACTCAATTGCCGCGATCAACGACATCAACAACTGGATCGGCCGCTCGCAGTATGGTGACAATACGATGGAAGGAGAGATCGACGAGTTCCGCATTTACAACCACGTGCTGACGGCGGGCGAAACGCTGGGCAATTTCCAGGCTGGTCCCAATGTGGTTAACACAAGCGCTACGCTGGCAATTCAGAGCGATCCGCAAGATCTCTCCGTGAGCCAGGGCCAGGCGGCAGCGTTCTCAGTTTCGGCCGGAGGCACGCCTCCCCTGGCTTATCAATGGCTGCGCAACGGTTCGCCAATCCAGGGCGCAACGAACCGCATATACACAATCGCCTCCGCAAGCCCGGCGAATGCTGGCGCCATTTCCGTCCTCGTTTCCAACGCCACAACGTTTGTGGCGAGCAGCGCGGCAACATTTGCAGTAGTGCCTAACCAGGGGCCCGTCGCGCAGTTCCTTTACGAACGCCGTGACGGCAATCGCGACAACTACAGCGGCACGATCGGCGGTTCGTTTCAGGTGGGTGGTACGGATGTGCCCGTGACGCACCTCGGTTATTACGATCTCAATCACGACGGTTTGAACCAGGCGCACCAGGTTGGAATCTGGCCCGTGAGCGGCGGTGCCACACCAATTGCTTCTGTGACAGTTCCCGCGGGCGCGGGCGCATTCCTGACGAACGGGTATCGCTGGATTGCGTTGGATTCGCCAGTCCTCCTGCGCGCGAACACGACTTACATACTGGGCGCCGAGGTGACATCGGGCAGTGGCGATGGTTTCCCCGATAACTTCCCGCCGCTCCTGTGGAATCCGTTCTTCGTGGGGTCGAATGGTTACGACACCCGCCTTTCCCGCTATGGCGGCGCATGGCCAAACGCCCCGACGACTGGCAACCAGATCAACGGCATCTACGGCGCCCCGAATCTCGCCACGTTGCCGATCGGCCCAGCGCTCGTGTCAGTGTCATCGACAACAGTCACCCAATACACGGGCATGAACGTGACAGTTACGGCTGCGCTCGCGGGCCAGGCACCCGTGAGCGTGCAATGGTACAAGGCGCCTGGTACTTTGCTGGGAGGGCAGACGAATGCATCCCTCACGTTGTCCAACATCACAGCCGGCGCTGCGGGCGGCTATTACGCCATCGCTTCGAACAGTTTCGGAAGCTCTTCCCCGAGCGCGAATGTGACGCTCGTCGTGTTAAACGACACACCCGTGAGCATCACGCAACAGCCAGCCAGCACCAACGTGTTGGAAGGTGGTTCAGTATCCTTCACGGTTCTGACCGCAGGCACCCCGCCCGTTTCGTTCCAATGGCGTCGCAATGGCGGGAACATCGCCAATGCAACGAACGCCACCTACACCCTGGATCCCGTAACGCTCGCCAACAACGGCGACGTGTATTCGGTCGTGGCCTCCAACTTCGCCAACGGGTCCGCGCAATTGGCGGGAAGCGCGAACGCGACACTGACGGTCCTCCCGAACAAAGCGCCCGCCGCGCAAATCCTGCATTCGACCTGGGCCGGAAGCCGTGACGATTTCTCGGGAACCATCGGCGGCATCTTCCAGGTGGGCGGCGGCGATCGTCTGGTGACGCACCTTGGATTCTACGACAACAACGGTGACGGCCTTGCATTGGATCATCGTGTCGGCATCTGGCCCGCCACTGGCGGAACGGAGCCGATCGCGTGGGTGACCGTTCCCGCTGGAACGTCGGGATACCTGACCAACGGCTATCGATACGCGGCGCTGAATCCGCCGGCCGTCCTCACCAACGGAGTGTCTTACATCCTTGCAGCAGAGTCCTTCGCGGCATCAGGTGACGGCTGGCCCGATGCGAACACCACACCCGCCTGGGATGATTACTTCGTCGGCGTGAACGGTGCGACGACTCGCGACGTGCGTTACATCGGCGCGGGATGGCCAAACGGTCCGACCTTTGGTTCGGGTTACACCTGGGGCGCCAATCGCATCTATGGCGCACCAAACCTGGCTGTTCTGCCAGTCGGTTCGCCCGCTGCATGGGTCAGTCCTGCGGCCGTGACTGAATACGTTGGATTCAGCGCCGCTCTGAATGGGGTGGTGAATGGCGATGCACCGCTGACAGTGCAGTGGTACAAGGCGCCTGGAACCGCACTCGCAGGCGAGACCAACCTCACGCTTGTGTTCAACAGCCTGACGCTCGCTGACGCGGGCGACTATTACCTGGTGTCTTCAAACACGGTGTCGGGTGCTGTCGGCCAGAGTGCGAACGTCACGGTCACGGTGCTGGCATTGACCGCGCCGAACGTTACGGAAGATCCACAATCGCAATCCGTGTTCGCTCATTCCACCGTCACCTTCAACGGCGCCGCGTCGGGAACGCCGCCCCTGAGCTATCAGTGGACGCTCAACGGATCCGCAATCCAGGGGAAAACGAACGAAACGCTGACGTTAACCGGAGTTTCGTCCGCTGACGCCGGAAGTTATCGGCTCCTCGTCACCAATCTGTATGGCTATGACCAGAGCGCGCCCGCAACGCTGTCGATCATTCCCGTGCCCAGCGGCAGCTACGCAGCGTCCGTGATGAGTCCCGACCTGCTGTTGTATTATCGCTTGAACGATGCCGCAACCGGCCTTGGCATTGCAACCAACCAGGGCAGCGCCGGCTTTGAATATAACGGAGCCTATCGTGGTGGCTATGGGAGCGGCAGCGGCCCGACTGTGTCGAACTTCGAGCCCGGAAACACGGCTGTGGCGCTGGATGGCTTCACTGCAGACGTGCAGGCGACGACACCAGACGTGCTGATCTCCGGCGGGACTATGGCGGCCTGGGTGTATCGTCCGACAGAACAGGTTCCCGATGCGGGGATCTTCTTCCATCGCGGCACGGACACGATCGGTTTGAGCGTGTTTCCGGATACGGCAACGGGATCCGACGCCCTGCGTTACACCTGGAAGGGAACGCACTTCACCTTTGCAAGCGGTCTTCTCATCCCAACAAACGAGTGGGCACTTGTCGCGGTCAGCGTCACTTCCGATGCCGCGACGCTTTATGTCATCGACAGCACCGGCGTGCGCAGCGCCCAGAATGTCGCTGCCCACGGCGACGTCACCCTCGGCGGCGCAACCCACATCGGGTGGGATTCGGCCGGCGGAAACATTGGCCGCCGTTGGAACGGCTCCATTGATGAAGTGATGCTGTTCAATCGCGCGTTGTCGGACGCCGAAATCGAAAGTCTCTACACGGGGTTGGCGGCAACAGTGTCGCTGTCAATGGAACGCTCGGGCAACATGCTGATCCTGAATTGGACGGGTGGCGTGCTCATGCAGGCGGACAGCCTGAACGGTCCCTGGTCGCAGGTGAATGGCGCGAGTTCGCCGCTGCAGGTGCAGATGACGGAGGATCAGAAATTCTATCGCGTTCAGCGAAATCCGTGAACGACCACCAGCCGCCGGCTGCAAACGGCGGCGGCTGCCGCAACAGAGAGAGACCACATGAAAATTGAGAGATCAGCCGGCCCTGGAGCCAGTCGGATGCGAGCGCGGACAACGAACGTTCGCCAGGGATTCACATTGATTGAGTTGCTGGTGGTGATTGCGATCATAGCCATCCTTGCAGCAATGCTCCTCCCTGCCTTGTCGCGCGCCAAGATTCGCGCGCAACGCATCCAGTGCGTCAATAACCTGAAGCAGATCGGCGTCGGGATGACCATGTATGCCGATGACAACAACGAGTTTTATCCGGCATTCCTGCAATGGGCTGCGTGGGGCGGAAAAAAGGGAAGCACCACAATGGAAGGAGGTCACGTGACTGAGGAGAAGCGTCCGCTGAATGCCTACATCAAGAATGTGAACACGTATCGCTGCCCGGGCGACAAGGGTGATTCCCTCAAGCCGACATGGCCCGCAGGGCTGACCTGTTTCGACGCCTGGGGAACGAGTTTCGTCGTCCCCTGGCGCGGCCTGAGTTTTGCGGCCGCGCCAGATTACGGCTGGCTCGGCATCGCGTGCATTGGGGGGAACAGTTTCCCAGGCCAGGAGGTCCCTTCAATGAAAGTGCGGGAGATTGCGAAGGATCCCACGCGGAAGATCATTTCGATGGATTGGGCAGGCGCGCCTGACCGCTCAGTAGACCAGGCCGCAAACACCTGGCACAGCGACCGAGGCAAAGGCCTTTACAACATCCTTTACGGCGACACGCACGTGGAAGGCTACCTGTTCAAGGCGAAGGAGCGTTATCCCGACGTGAGTTACGGAGCCAAGCCTGACGCAGCGCTTCGAAACTACTGGTAACTGCAATGAGAGTTTTCATCGGGCCGCCGCACACCCCGTGCGGTGCCGCGGCCATAGCCAGACGAAAGACGGTATTTGAATGAGTGGTAAGAATCGCGAACCTGCAACTGCAACCCTGATTTCACGTGACAACGGTGCCTCACAAGCGAATGGTTCCGGCATGCATCGTTCCGGAAAACGGCCGGCCGTCCAGGTCCGCGTCGAGGAGTTGACGCTTCCCACCTACCTTCCGGCGGCGCCGGATCGCAACCCAATGTTCCTCGAGAAACGCGTTTACCAGGGCAGCAGCGGACGCGTTTATCCGATTCCGTTTACGGATCGCATCGCGGAGAAGCCAGTCGATCGAACATGGAAAGCCATCTGGCTGGAAAACGAATACATCCGAGTTCTCGTCCTGCCTGAAATTGGCGGCCGCATCCACGCGCTGCAGGACAAGACAAATGGCTATGACGCGCTCTATCGCCAGCCCGTGATCAAGCCCGCACTGGTCGGCCTTGCAGGACCCTGGATCTCAGGAGGCATTGAGTTCAACTGGCCCCAGCACCATCGTCCCGCAACGTTCCTGCCGGTGGATTTCGAGATTGAGGAACATGCCGATGGATCGGCTACGATCTGGTGCAGCGATCACGACCCGCTGGCGAGGATGAAGGGCATGCACGGCATATGCCTGCATCCCGGCAGGGCGTATGTTGAGGTGAAGGTGCGCGCGTACAATCGCACTCCGCAAATTCAGACGTTTCTTTGGTGGGCCAATGTCGCCACCCGCGTGCACGAGGCTTACCAGAGTTTTTTTCCGGGCGACGTTTACTACGTGGCCGATCACGCGCGCCGATCGACGAGCGAGTTCCCGCTGTGCCGCGGCCATTACTATGGGGTCAATTACGGCGAGCGCGGGCGCAAGGGAGTTCCGCCTGATGAAGTGCCCGCGCAATTTCTCGCGCCGCATTGCGGCGGGACGAAAACAAAGCCCGAGGGCTTGCCGGATTACGCAGCGAATGACCTTTCGTTCTACGCCAACATCCCGGTGCCCACGTCTTACATGTGCATGGGCAGCCAGCACGACTTCTTCGGCGGATATGATTTCAAGGCGCAAGCCGGAATTGTCCACTTTGCGAATCACCATATCTCGCCGGGCAAGAAGCAATGGACATGGGGCAACCACGAGTTTGGTTACGCGTGGGATCGAAACCTGACGGATGCCGACGCCAATGGCGAATACGGTCCTTATGTTGAAATCATGGCGGGCGTTTATACCGACAACCAACCCGACTTCAGTTTCCTTCACCCGGGCGAAACCAAAACGTGGAGCCAGTATTGGTATCCGATCCAGAAGATCGGCCCTGCCAGCATGGCCAATCTGGATGGAGCGGTGAGCCTCCGCCTGCAGCAGCGCACCGCAACGGTTGGCGTCGCGGTGACCCGTCTTGCGCCGGGATGCACGGTGAAAGTCACATCGCGCTCCAAACCCGTTGCGCGCTTCACGCGTGACCTCGCCCCGGACCAGCCGCTCGTGGAGCAGTTCCAGATTCCGCGAGGTCACTCGGAAACCGGACTGCGCGTCGTTGTCACTGATGGCGAGGGAAACGAGGTGATCTCGTATCAGCCCGAAACCCCGGTTAAACGCGATCTTCCACCGCCAGCCTCAGAGCCGCCTGCGCCCGCGGACATTGCGAGCAACGATGAGTTGTTCGTCACGGGTTTGCACCTGGATCAATACCGCCATGCGACCCGCAGCCCGAGCCTTTATTGGAGGGAAGCATTGCGACGAGATCCACTTGATGCGCGTTCCAACAACGGGATGGGACTCTGGCATCTGAGGCGGGGGGAGTTCGGGCAGGCGGAGATGCATTTTCGGAAAGCAATAGAACGGCTTACGCGGCGGAACGGTAATCCCGCAGACGGCGAACCGCTTTACAACCTCGGCGTGTGCCTTCGTTTGCAGGGGCGCGATGACGAAGCTTACGGGGTGTTTTACAAGGCGGTCTGGAACCAGGCATGGATGGCGGCGGGCTGCCACGCGCTGGCTGAAATCGATTGCAGGCGCGGGCAATGGCCGACGGCACTGGACCATCTTGATCAATCGCTTCGCTTCAACACCGACAACACACGCGCGCGAAACCTGAAAGCCGTTGTGCTGCGACGCTTGCATCGTGCCAGTGAAGCCGATGAACTCCTGGCTGCCACGCTGGCGCTGGATCCCCTGGACTGGTGGGCACGGCACCTGGCGGGCGGGCCCGCGGATTGTGATCTGCAGGCGCGATTGGACGTCGCCCATGATTTTGCGCGCGCGGGATTGTTCAACGAGGCAATCGATTGGCTTGAACTTGCGCCGTCCCAAAAACGGGTGGCGCCAGGGGAGTTGCTCAACCAGAACTGGGGCGCGTTGCCGCTGGTCCACTACACACTCGGCTGGCTGCAGCATCGCAACGGCAACGGGAAAGCTGCGCGCGATTGCTTTAATCGCGCCGCGGAGATTGCTCCCGACTACTGCTTTCCCGCGCGCATCGAGGAGATCGCCATTCTCGAACTCGCGATGCAGGTGAATCCCGGGGACAGTCGTGCGCCGTATTATCTTGGCAACCTGCTCTATGATCGAAGGCGTCACGAGGAGGCGATTGCGCTGTGGGAACGGAGTGTCCGTTTGAACGCTCGGTTTGCCACCGCGTGGCGCAATCTCGGGCTCGGTTACTTCAACATTCGCAAGGAGCCCTCGCGCGCCCGCTCCGCCTATGAACACGCATTCTGCTGTGATCCGAACGACGCGCGGCTGCTGTACGAACGCGACCAGCTTTGGAAGCGATTGGGAGTGAAGCCGTCGCGACGGCTGCGAGAACTGGAGAAACACAGCACGCTGGTGCAGCAACGCGATGACCTTTCGGTCGAGCTGTGCGCCCTCTACAATCAGACGGGGCAGCACGTGAAGGCCATGCAACTGGTCAGCAGCCGAATATTCCAGCCGTGGGAGGGCGGCGAAGGCAGGCCGTTGGGACAGCATGTGCGTTCGCAACTTGCGCTCGGACGCGCTGCCCTCGCGCATGGCGACTTCCAGAACGCGCGCGCGCACTTCGAACACGCGCTGACGTCGCCACGCAACCTCGGCGAGGCCAAGCACCTCCTGGCGAACCAGAGCGACATTTTTTACTGGCTTGGCTGCGCACTCAGCGAACTGGGCGAAAACAAACTCGCTCGCAGGAATTGGCGTGCCGCTGCGACGTCCAAGGGCGACTTCCAGGAAATGAGCGTCAGGGCGTTCAGTGAAATGACGTTCTACTCGGCGCTTTCCTGGCGCCGGCTGGGAAACGAAGCCCGCGCCCGCGCGTTGTTCAGCGAACTCCTCGGCTACGCCCTCGCACTGGAACGCGCGCCTGCAAAGATCGATTTCTTCGCCACTTCACTCCCGACGATGCTGCTGTTTGAGGATGATCTTAAGCTGCGGCAGCAGACCACCGCGTTGTTCCTCCAGGCGCAGGCGCGCCTTGGGCTCGGCGAGCATGCGAGCGCGCGGGCTCTGTTGCAACAAGTGCTGGAACGCGATCCGAACCACGCGATGGCATCAGACCTTTTGAATGAAGTGAACGGCCGTAGAGCTTCGAAACCGCGCTCGGGACATCCATCGGGCCCGCTCGCGCCGGCAACGGCGGCGCACGCCATCGGTGCGGATGGCGCCAGGGGCGAATTGCATGAGGCGAACGCCCAGGCAAACGGAACGCGCAAGGGCTCTTCAGACGGCGGCGGCGTGGTGCCGCTCGCCGCAGCCCCGGATCCCCGCAGGAACTAAACGCGATGGCGGGCCAATCGCGAATTCCTCGCCGCCACTCGTGCCATCCGGGGTTCGGCGGGATCCTGCTGGCGGTGGTGTTCATGGCTGCCATGGATGCCTGCGGCCGGAGCTTCGATGCCGCACAGGTTCCGCACGACGCGATCCCCGCCTTCACGTCTGATGACGGGGCGCTTGTGATCTCAGCCTGGGCGGACTTCACTGCCTCCGGCCCCGCCAATTTGGGTCAGGCTGGAAATTGGCTGGGTGTAACGGGAGGAAATCACAGTGCAATTGATGGCAGCGAATCTGTCACAATTCAATTTGCCACCAATGCTTCTCTGTTTCGCATCGGACATATCTGGACGCGCTCAAAGGTGATCATATCCGGATTTGCCAGTGATCCGGGTTTTGTCGACGCGCATGGACAGGCGAAGGTCGTCAACTATCAGGATGGAACGCTGACGTATGTTCTTGGCTGGGACGCGGGTGCGGAGCGCATTGTCACGTTCACGAACCCGGGCGCTTCCGCCGGGCGCACGCTGCGCATCAACGTGCAGGACGCAATGCCGGGCTGGCAGGCGACGATCACACGCATTGATTACGGATTGGACGGCGTGCTACCCGCAACGGTTGGCCTGCGTTCCACGGCTCAAATGATCGACAACTTCTCCGCCTCCGACGCGTGGTCGATGCAGAATGCCGGGTTGTGGTCTGATTCCAATCGCGTGCAGGTTGCCGACCTGCTGTTCACGACAAACAATGGAATCGGACTTTCCGCGTGGCGATTCAATCTCAACGCGGGATTCGATCCCGCAGTGCAACCTGGAAACCGCTGGCAACTCTGGAGAACGGGCGAAGGTTTTCTCGTGGCGTCGAACCAGTACGACTGGACGCGCCAGGCGGGGCAACGCTGGTTTTTGGCGGCCGCGAAGGAGCGGGGAATTCGGGAATTCATAGCCATGGCCTACAGCGCACCGACCAACTTCACCCGCAACGGCCGAGTCTTTGGAACCGAAGGATTGGGTTCATCCAATCTAAAGCCCGGTTTCGAACCAGCCTTCGCACGCTATCTTGCCGACATCGTTGCGCATTTCAGAACCAACGCCGATGAGCGCGAGCGAGTCGCTTTCAATTACCTGATGCCGGTGAACGAGCCCTACTGGGATTGGAACGGCAACTCACAGGAAGGGTCCCGCTATTCGAATCCTGACATCATTGAACTCGCGCAGGCGCTCCATCCCGCGCTGCGTGCGCGCTCGCTTGATACCGAAATTCTGCTCGCAGAGGCAGGCGATTTGCCCGGGCTGTATGCCTTGCGCCAGGACATCAGCGGGAAGTATGGCGAGCCCTACGGAAATTACCTGGGCGCGTTTGATTCCATCACAAATCTGATTTCGCACAACCTTTCCGCGCACTCCTACTTCACTGAAAACCCAACGAACCTGCTCGTCGCCGTTCGCGCCACGCTGCGTCAGCACATGGAGGCTAAGCAGCATTTTAGATTTTGGCAGACGGAGTATTGCATCCTCGGCCCGAACGGCCCTGGGCGCGACCTCACCATGACGACCGCGTTGAACGTGGCGCGCGTAGTCTGGGCAGACCTTTCAATTGCGAACGCGGCTGCCTGGCATTGGTGGCTCTCGTTGTCGCAGGCCGATTACAAGGACGGTCTGCTCTACACAGATTGGTGGCAGGCAGGAGACATTGAATCACTGTATTGCTCGAAGAATTTTTGGGCGTTCGGCCAATGGAGCAGGTTTATCCGGCCAGGTTGGAGGCGCGTGGAAATGCCAGGATTCGAAGACGTTTTTGGGCTGATGGGCGCAGCCTTCATCGAGCCAGAGACAAACAGCGTGGCACTGGTCTTCGTCAATCACTCTAACAAGCCGTACTACGTTGCGCCTGAGGTCGGCAAAGTGGCGTTCTGGTCGGCGTGGGTGACTTCGGCCGCCACTTCAGACAACCTTTCTCCACTGCCGCCCGTTGCTGCGGAAGCAATGTGTATCATCCCGCCATCTTCAGTCGTGACCTTGGTGGGCAACGTGAGCGGAACGGCCCCACCCCATCCTGTTATCAGCGGAATCAGCGATCTGACCATGCGGGCGGGCGAGTCGTTGACGTTCCAGGCGAATGTCGCGTGTGCGGGATTTCCTGCGGCGCTGATCAACCTGTCCGTGTTCTCCGACAATCCTGCGCTGCTCGCCAGTTCGCGGCGGCTGATTGTGACGAATTCGATCACACGCGAATTCTATGTGAACTTCTCGGGAACGAACCTGGCGCACCTTGCTGCCGCGCCACGATTCCCAAATGAACCTCACGCACGGCATTCAATGATCAGTTTCGAGACTCCGGAAAACCTCGGCGGCGTCTACGGGACCCGGGTGCGGGGCTTTGTGGTTCCGCCTCAAGACGGCGAATACACGTTCTGGATCGCCAGCCGCGACGCGAGTGAATTGTTCCTCGGCAGCGACGAGAATCCCGCCACGAAAACACGGATTGCGTTTGTAAGTGTTGCGACGGAACCACGTCAATGGACGCAGTTGACGACGCAAGAGAGCGCGCCGATTCGGCTGCAGGCCGGGCGACGATACTATGTCGAGGCGGTGCACGTCGGGCACTCCAGCGGAGATCATCTTGCAGTCGGGTGGAGGCTGCCTGACGGCAGAACCGAACGCCCGATCCCCGGCAAGCGCCTTTCGCCCTGGACCGATCCGTTCGCGGAAACAGCGAGTTTCAATGTGGTGCTAAGTTCCATGACGAACGCCGGTACGGCGGCAAACCTTTTCATCGTGGCCCGTGTTCCCGGCGGGATTGCTGTGACCAATGAGGTTCGGGTGACACTGCAGCTGCCCGGCGCCATCTCACCAAACCTGCGCGCCGAGGTTGGCGATGGCGAGGTGCATCTCAGTTGGCCGCGAAAGCAACTCGGATGGGTGCTTGAAGCGCAAACGAATCCGCTGAGTGCGGGGCTTGGAAACCATTGGACTCCTATTGCGACGTCGTCTGTCACCAATCATTGGAGTTTGTCGATGGACTTGAATAACCCCGCTGTGTTTTACCGTCTTTCCGAACCGTGATGACTGAACGCTCGAGCCTCGTAGCGCAGGTTTCCAAACCGGCTGTATCGCAGACGTCCCCGTCTGCCCGCGCTTGGTGCGCCCCGCGGGTCCGGAAGCCTGCGCTAGATGTTCAGTTTGCGTTGCTTGCGATTCTCTTTGCGTGCCTTTCCGGATGTTCGACGGTGGATCAGCGCGAAGCGCGGCCGTTGCGCATCCTTCCTGTCGGCGATTCAATCACGGCTGGCTACACGGACAACCCGGCCTGGCGGACGCCGTTCGAATTCGGATATCGGGAGCCCCTTTTCCAATTACTGCGCAGCAACCGGATTGCGTTTCGATTCGTCGGCGACTCGCAGGAACCGTGGAATGGACTTTGGAAAGTTCCGACCAACTCCCCCAAGCCGGATTTGCGCTGCTTCGGCCAGGACCATCACGAGGGTTACGGCGCGAAAGGAACCGCGTTCGTGGCGCAGCACATCGGAAGGTGGATGGAAACGCATCAACCCGACATCGTGTTGCTGATGATCGGCATCAACGACATCGCCGCGGGCTCGACAAACCCGCCCGCGGCGGCCATCACCAACCTACAGCGTATCGTGGACACCATCGCCACGATCCGTCCGCGAACGCATGTGATTGTTGCGGAAAATATTCCCTACACAAAGCCGACCCCGGCGATGGTGGAGTTGAATCGATTCATCTGTGAAACCCTGGTTCCTGCGGCGCGCGCGCAAGGACGGAATGTCAGCAGCGTGGACCACTATTCCATGATGGTCTCCGGGTCCGATCCGCTCACGGGTGATCGACGCTGGTATTCGAATGGATGGAATCATCCAAACGCCGCCGCTTATCACCGCATGGCACAGAGTTGGTTTGAAGAAATTCGGCGCGTGGCAAAAGTGAAGGTGGAGGAGCCTCGATGAACCCGGTTTCCCGCGCGGCGCTCGTGTTGATCCTCCTTGGCGCGTTTCACCTGCACGCCGGCGTTATCAACCTCGCGGGGCGATGGGAGTTCGCATTGGATTCGAAGGACGAAGGCGTGACGTCGCATTGGTGGACGGTGCCGTTTGGGGATCACATTCAACTTCCCGGAACGACAGCAATCGCGGGCAAAGGCGAGCCGCTGGAAATCGATCTGAGGCTCGACAGAAAAAATATTGGCCAGCTTCACCCTAAGTTCTCGCACATCGGCCCGGCTTGGTATCGCCGCAGCGTCGATCTTCCGGAGTCGTGGCAGAAAAAGGACGTCCAACTCACGCTGGAACGCGTGTTGTGGGAGACGCGGGTGTGGGTAAATGGAACTGAAATCGGCAGGCAGGACAGCCTGAGCACGCCGCATCGGCACGATATTACCCGCACCATCCGCCCCGGGTCTAATGACATCGTGATTCGCGTCGACAATCGCAAGAAGATCGAGATTGGCGGCGGACACGCGTATACGCCGGAGACGCAGACGATTTGGAATGGAATGGTTGGGGAATTGAAAGTTGAAGCGCGGGATCGCCTGCGCATCGAGCATGTCGCATTGCGACCAGACGTTGCGCGCGGCGGTGTAGAGGTTGAACTCAAGTTGCACAACGGCACAGGTAAGACGCTGAGCGCTGAGCTGGCGACGGAGGTTGTTGGGCGGAAATTTCGCGCTCGGTTTGAGGAGATCCGCGAGCGCGTAACAGTTCCGCCCGGGGTCAGCACCACGACGCGCTTTCACTCGTTGAGCCCAGCCTTCGAGCTCTGGTCAGAATTCAATCCCCGGCTCTACACGCTGCGCGCGACGCTTTCAACGTGCGAATTCGAATCGAAGCAGGAGCGTGGGTTCGGAATGCGCGCGTTCAAAGCTGAAGGACGGCAGCTGGCGGTAAACGGCAATCCGGTCTTTCTTCGTGGAACACTCGAGTGCTGCATCTTTCCTGAGACGGCGCATCCCGCAATGACGGATTCGAAGTGGGAGACGATCTTTGAGGCAGTGAAGGAGCATGGATTGAATCACGTGCGTTTTCACTCGTGGTGTCCGCCCGAGGCGGCGTTTCGGGTGGCCGATCGCATGGGTGTCTACCTGCAGGTGGAATTGCCCAACTGGAGTTTCAAGATGGGCGAGTTGCCGGCTGCGGATGAATTTTTTCGTCAGGAAGGCGAGCGGATGCTGCGGGAGTATGGACATCATCCATCGTGGGTGATGTTCAGCATGGGGAACGAATTGCTGGGCGACCTCGAAAAGCTGGATGCATTGGTCGCAGGATTGAAGCCGCTGGATTCAACCAGGCTTTTCACAAGCACATCCTATTCGTGGAGCGCCGATGGAGCCCCGCGGGGTTTGCTTCCGGGGCCGCAGGACGATTTCTTCATTTCGATGAAAACACAGTGCGGGTGGGTGCGCGGGCAGGGATTCTTCAACGACACAAAACCGAACACGACCAATGATTATGCAGAGGGTGCCGCTTGTTTCGATGTTCCGCTGGTGAGCCATGAGGCAGGCCAATACAATATTTACCCCGACCTGCGCGACCTGCCGAAATTGAACGAGGGACCCCTGCGCGCGACAGCCTGGGAGGCGATGAAGCTGGATCTTGAGAAGAAGGGCCGCCTGGAAGAGGCCGGACGTTACGTTCGCGACTCTGGAAAACTGGCTGCGATCCTCTACAAGGAAGAGATCGAACGGGCGCTGCGAACGAGGCATCAAGCGGGAATTCAGCTGCTGGATTTGCACGATTTCCCGGGGCAGGGCACGGCGACGGTCGGGTTGCTCAATGCGTTTTGGCAGAGCAAGGGCATCATCAGCCCGCACGAGTTTCGACGATTCGCTGGGGCAACCGTGCCCCTGGCGCGGTTACCCAAGCGGACATTTGAGAACACGGAAACCCTGGAGTGCGCGATTGAAATCGCTCACTTCCGCGAGATGCCGATTCGGAATGTTTTGGTTGAGTGGACGCTGCGGGAAAGGAGCGGTCGACCCCGGATTTTCGGCGGTCGCCTGGTTGGCCGCGGGGAATTTCGTGTGCCTGAAATTCCGCTCGGCTCGGGAATCTCCTTGGGAAACGTTCAACAGCCGCTGAGCGCACTGGAACACGCAGCGAAGCTCACGCTGGAAGTGCGGGTGCGTGGAACCCGGATTGCGAACGATTGGTCGGTATGGGTGTATCCATCCAACGCTAGCACGGCGGGCGTTGATGACGTGCGCGTCTGCGAGGCTTTTGACGAGACCTTGTTCGCCGCTTTAGCCGACGGTGAAAAGGTGTTGTTGTTGCCGCGGCGTGCTGCGTTGAGGACGCCGGTCGATGCGCAGTTTGTCCCCATGTTTTGGAGTCCAACCGCGAACCCATCAAAGCCTGGAACATTGGGCGCAACCATCGATGCAGCGCATCCGATCTGGAAAAACTTTCCGACGTCCACCCACACGGACTGGCAATGGTGGGAATTGTTGAGCAGTTCGTTCGCAATCGACCTGGACGGCGTTGTGCCGCGGCCAGTCACGCCGTTCGCATTCGTCGACAAGTTCAATCGCAACGCGCTGCCTGCTGGCGTCTTTGAAGTGCGCGTGGGGACGGGGCAGTTGCTGGTCTGTACCCTTGATATTACCAATGATCTCGACGCGCGAATCGTCGCGCGGCAACTCCGCAAGAGCATCTTGTCTTACATGAACAGCCGTGACTTCAACCCGCGCACCGAGTGGACGCCTGAGATCCTTCGCACCCTCGCACGAGCACGTGCGACACAGCAGACTTGGAAGTCTGCGCCACGTGGGAACGAAACGCCCTGGAACGCGCCTCGCGCTGAGCGTCGCGCCGGCGGATTCTTTTTATACCGGTTCACATTCCTATGATCACCACTGCTCCAAGTGAAAGTTCGAAGCTCAAGGCGGACTACCATCGCGGCTATGTCTGGTTAATCTCGTCCGTCGCCGCAATGGGCGGATTGTTGTTTGGCTGGGACTGGGTGGTGATCGGCGGCGCGAAGCCCTTTTTTCAACGCTTCTTCAACCTGACAAGCGAGGCGCAGATCGGGTGGGTGAACAGCTGCGCCTTGATCGGTTGTCTCGTCGGCGCGGTTGCCGCTGGCGCGCTCAGTGACAAGTTCGGCCGCAAGCGGCTGCTCATTCTCGCCGCCTTGCTGTTTGCGGTGACCTCGCTGGGAAACGCCTTGGCGAATACGTTCAACATTTTTGTGTTCTGGCGGATTCTCGGTGGAGTTGCCATCGGACTGGCATCAAATCTCTCGCCGCTCTACATCGCAGAAGTCGCCCCCGCGCAGGTGCGTGGGAAACTGGTTTCGATCAATCAATTAACCATCGTCATCGGCATTCTCCTCGCCCAATACATCAACTGGTTTCTCGTTCGGAATCTTCCCGAGGGCGCAACGGATGAGTTCATTCGCAACTCGTGGTTCGGGCAGCAGGGCTGGCGCTGGATGTTTGGCCTCACGGCCGCACCGTCGCTCCTGTTTTTGCTCGGGATGTTCTTCGTGCCGGAAAGTCCGCGCTGGCTGGCGAAGATCGGGAACGATGAACGCGCGCGCGCTGTTCTCAGGAAAATCGGAGGCGCTCGGTACGCGGCGGCAGCATCTGACGAAATCCAGTCATCGCTCGCAAGCGAACAGGTTGAGCGGGTCCGGTTTTCCGAACTGCTCGCCCCGCGCATGCGCAACGTGCTAATACTCGGCATCGTTCTCGCCGTCTTCCAGCAATGGTGCGGCATCAACGTCATCTTCAACTATGCGGAGGAAATATTCCGCGCCGCCGGTTACGACATCTCGAGCGTGCTGAAGAACATCGCCTGGACGGGATCCGTAAACCTGGCGTTCACGTTCGTCGCGCTCGGCGTGGTCGACCGCGGAGGACGCCGTCCGCTCATGCTTCTTGGCTCAGCCGGCCTTGCGTTGATCTACATCGCGATGGGCTTCTGTTATCACAATGAAGTCAAAGGTCTCCCCATGCTGCTGCTCGTCCTTGCGGCCATTGGCTGTTATGCGATGTCGCTCGCTCCCGTGACCTGGGTGGTGATTTCCGAGATATTCCCGAACCGGATCCGCGGCGCCGCCATGGCAGTTGCAGTGACGTCGCTCTGGATCGCCTGCTTCATTCTCACCTACACGTTCCCGATCCTGAACGCGAAGATGGGTTCGGCAGGAACCTTCTGGCTCTACGCGGCGATCTGCATCGCGGGCTTTTTCTTCATCAAGTTCAAGCTCCCCGAAACCAAGGGAAAGACGCTGGAACAAATTGAAAAAGATTTGGTGGATTAACGAAGCACTATGAGAAGAACCCTTTTCAAGGCATTCATTCTGGCCTTCGCGATGCAAGCCATCGCGGATGAACGACCCGTAACGCTCGCAGGCACTTGGCGATTTCAGCTGGATCGCTCTGACGCTGGAATCGCGCAGCGCTGGTTCGAACGCGCATTGCCGGATCGGGTGAAGTTGCCAGGCGATCTCAGCCAGCAGGGAATTGGAGATGCGCCGGGCCTGGAAACCAAATGGATCGGGGGCGTGCAGAAACCCGACTGGTTCAAGGACCCGGCGCTGGCGCCTTACAGCAAGCCCGGTAACTTCAAGTTCCCGTACTGGCTGACCCCCGAGACGCATTATGCCGGTGCGGCGTGGTACCAGCGCGACATCGAGATTCCACGGGAATGGGAATCGCAGCGCGTCGTGCTCACGCTGGAACGGCCGCATTGGGAGACGCGCGTGTGGATTGATGGACGCCTGATCGGCACCAACAATGCGCTGGGAACACCGCACGAGTTTGACCTCGGGCAGGTGGCGCCGGGCAAACATACGCTGACCATTCGCGTGGACAACCGGATGATCATCGACGTGGGGGAGAACTCCCACAGCGTCAGCGATCACACACAGGGCAATTGGAACGGCATCGTCGGCCGGCTGGAGCTTCGCGCAACGCCACTCGTTTGGATTGATGAGGTTGGAACAGTTCCGCAACGAACAAATCGTTCCGTTCGCGTGCAGGGCTTGCTGGGAAACAGCAGCAAAAAGCCGGGGCAGGGCAGCGTGACGTTGTCAGTCCGCGAGAAAGGCCACAGGCGTGCCATTGCCTCGGCGCAGGTGAACGCCACCTGGACTGAGCGCGGCGGAAGCTTCGAAGGGGAACTCGCGTTGGGCAATTCGGCCGAAGCGTGGGATGAATTCAATTCCAAGGTCTACACCGTCAGCGCGAGCTTGAATGTTTCCGGCGCATTGCCCGATACACCACGGCACGAGCGGGAAACCGTGGTAGGTTTTCGCGACATCGGAATCGACGGAACCCAGTTCACCATTAACGGTCGCAAGCTGTTCTTCCGCGGCACACTCGAGTGCGCCATTTTTCCGAAGACAGGTCATCCGCCAACGGATCTTGGATCGTGGAAACGGATCATGGACGTCTGCCGCGCGCATGGACTGAACATGATCCGGTTTCACTCCTGGTGCCCGCCCGAAGCTGCCTTTCACGCTGCCGACGACGCTGGCATGTACCTGCAGGTGGAGTGTTCCTCGTGGGCAAACCAGTCGACCACCCTTGGGGACGGAAGACCTGTTGATGCCTGGATCTATCAGGAAGCCGATCGCATCCTGAAGCACTACGGGAATCATCCGAGCTTCGTGCTGATGCTCTACGGCAACGAGCCCGGCGGACCGAAGCAGAATGAATATCTCGACAAGTGGGTGAAGCATTATCGCGCGCTGGATCCGCGGCGGCTCTACAGCAGCGGCGCGGGGTGGCCGCAGATCGATGCGAACCAGTTTCACGTCACGCCCGATCCGCGCATTCAGCTCTGGGGCCAGGGCTTGAAATCGCGGATCAACGGCAAGCCGCCAGAGACCACGACCGATTACCGCGATTACATCAACAGACGCAAGGTGCCGGTCATCAGCCATGAAATCGGCCAGTGGTGCGTCTACCCCAACCTTGATGAGATTCCGAAGTACACGGGTTATCTGAAGGCGCGAAACTTCGAAATTTTTCGCGCGAGCCTGGAGGCGAATCACATGCTGGACCAGGCGCGCGACTTCCTGCTCGCTTCGGGCAAGCTCCAGGCGTTGTGCTACAAGGAGGACATTGAAGCCGCCTTGCGCACGCCAGGCATGGGCGGCTTTCAATTGCTGGACCTGCACGACTTTCCCGGGCAGGGCACCGCGCTCGTTGGCGTGCTCGATCCGTTCTGGGAGGAAAAGGGTTACATCTCACCCGACGAGTACAGACGCTACTGCGACAGTACCGTTCCGCTGGCGCGCCTCTCGCGCCGCGTGTTCACGACTGAGGAAGCCTTGGAGGCTGACTTGGAGGTGGCTCATTTCGGAGCAGCACCGATGCAGGCGGTGACTCGATGGAAGCTCGTCGGCCAACGCCAAAAGGTGCTCGCGAGCGGTGCATTGCCGGCGCGGCGCATCAATGTCGACAACGCGATTGCCCTGCGCCGAATCCGCGTGCCGCTCGATGACGTCAGCGGTCCTCAACAGTGTCGCCTGGTTGTTTCCATCGATGGAACAATCGTGACAAGCGAGGGCGCACGGCGCCGGTCCGAGCGGGTGTCTGCTGAGAATGGTTGGGACCTTTGGGTTTATCCACGACACGTCAACACCGAGCCCGCTTCGGACATCATGATCGTCGAGGAGATGAACAGGGCGGCGTTGGGAGCGCTTGAGGCGGGCGGCAAGGTGCTGCTGATGATTCCACCGTCGCGTGTGAAGAATGCGGACACCAACAAGGTCGCGCTCGGCTTCTCGAGCATTTTTTGGAACACCGCGTGGACGCATCGCCAGGCGCCTACAACGCTCGGCATTCTTTGCGATCCAAAACATCCGGCGCTGGCTGAGTTCCCCACCGATTTTCACAGCAACTGGCAATGGTGGTACCTCATCAACCGCGCGGGGGCGATGATCCTCGACGACATGCCCGCGGCGCTGCGGCCCACTGTGCAAGTGATTGATGACTGGGTGACGAACCATCGGCTGGCGTTGCTGTTCGAGGCAAAGGTCAGTGGCGGGAACCTGATGGTCTGCAGCGTGGATTTGAAGAACGAACTGGAAACGGATCCCGTGCGGCGCCAGTTCCGCCACAGCGTTCTCAATTACATGTCGGGCAGCCGCTTTAATCCACGGGTGCCGCTCACACCCAGCCAGGTGCGAAGCCTGGTAAGCACGGCGCCGGAAGTGAAAGGGCTGGATGTGCGCGCGGCCGAATCGTCGAGCGAGGAGACCGGATACGAAGCCTCCAATGCGGTTGATGCTGATCCCAACACTCTGTGGCACACTGCCTGGACCCCTGAACCAAAGCGCCATCCGCACGAACTGAAGATTCAATTCAACTCAGCGCGTGAATTTAGCGGGGTGACGATCCTGCCACGCCAGGATGGGCCGCGAAACGGCTGGATCAGGGAGTTTGTGGTTTACGCCAGCAATGACGGTTCAATCTGGGGTGAGCCGGTCGCGAAAGGCAGCTTTGCGCAAGACGCGAAGCTCAAGTCCGTTTCATTTGACCGCACAATCAACGCGAAGTTTGTGCGGTTCGTTGCGCTGTCGGGATTTGGGTCGGATCCGCACGCATCGATGGCAGAGTTCTCATTGGTGGACGAAGGGGCGAGGGCAGAAATGCGCGATGAACGTGGGATTCCGATTCGGCAGGTGCGGGGATCGGTGTTTGAACCAGCAGCCAATCAAGCCATTCCGATCACGGTTGATGGCCGAAGCGGAGGATTAGTCTTCGATGGAGTGGGCGCTGTGAGCGCGGGCGGGTCTTCGCGGTTGTTGATCGATTATCCCGAACCGCAGCGCAGTGAAATTCTAGATTACCTGTTCAAGCCGAACTATGGTGCGGCGTTGCAAATCCTTAAGGTGGAGATTGGCGCCGACAGCGACACGACTGCTGGTGCGGAACCCAGTCACGAACGCGAACCGGGCAGCATCAATTGCGGTCGCGGTTATGAATGGTGGTTGATCAAAGAGGCCAAGGCGCGCAACCCGGCAATCAAATTAGCGGCACTCGCGTGGGGCTCGGCTGGCTGGGTGAATGGCGGGTTCTGGTCGGATGACAACATTCAATACACGCTGAACTGGCTTGGATGTGCTGCGTTGAACGGCTATCGCGTTGATTACCTCGGCGGAGGGAATGAGCGCGGCTGGGATGCCGAATATTACATCAGGCTCGCCGCCGCCTTGAAGCAAAACGGCTTCGGCCACGTGAAAGTGATTGCGAGCGATGACCACAACCCTCCGAACTACTGGAGTGTCGCGACCGCGATGAAGAACAATCCCGCGTTTGCCAGCGCGGTGGATGTCGTGGGGCAGCACGATGTCTGCGGCTGGCGGACATTGCAGCGGCATTGCAGCGTGAGTTCCGATGCCCTCGAACTGAGCAAGCCGCTTTGGGACAGCGAGAACAGCACGCAGGATTATCTCGTTGGCGCGGAGCCGTTGGCGAGGGTGATGACGCGGCACTATCTCGATGCGGGGGTGACGGCGAATCTTAACTGGGCGCTTGTCTCATCAATGTATTCCAGTTTTCCATGTGCCGGCACCGGACTGATGCTCGCTGACCGCCCGTGGTCGGGCTATTACGACGTCGGCAAAATCATCTGGGTTGACGCCCATCTCACGCAATTCACCGAACCCGGCTGGCGTTATCTTGACTCCGCCTGCGGCTACAGCCAGGGCGGCGCGAGCTTCACTACACTACGATCCCCCGTTTCAGGTGATTACACGATGTTTATCGAGACACTCGATCAATCGCGCAGTGAGACCTGGGACGTTTCGATCGAGGGTGGACTCTCAACGCACCCTGTGCAGCTATGGTCAACAGCGATGCGCTCGGCGGATGCTTCGCGGGACTTTGTGCATGTCGGTTCGATCGAGCCGAAGAACGGTCGCTATCAGGTGAAGCTGGAGCCTGGCCACGTGTACACAATTTCCACACTGACAGGTCAGGGCAAAGGAGATGCGCGTCCAACCGCCAGCGGCGTCGCGCAGATGCCGCTGCCGTTCAGGGAAGACTTCGAAGCCGTTGATGTTGGCCGATTTGCAAAATATTTTTCGGATGTGCACGGCGCGTTTGAAATTGCTCCTGCTTCAGCCAATCACGGAGGCAAGGTCTATCGCCAGGTCGTATCGCGGGAGCCCGTGATCTGGCATCGCACGAAAATGCAGCCGACCACGATCGTGGGCGACCCGCGATGGTGGGGTGATTACGAAGTGAGCGCGGATGCTTTGCTGGAGGGCAAGGGATCCCTGGCGTTGCTGGGCCGCGTTGAATCGCAGCAGCACAGTGCCGCGGGATATCATCTGCAGTTCGCCGATTCAGGAGAATGGAAGCTTCTTTCGCAGGACATCCGAGGCGTGGACACGATTCTCGCATCGGGCACAAATAATTCCTTCGGTGTCAACAAGTGGCATCGGCTCGCGTTGCGTTTTGAAGGCGCGACAATCACTGCGACTCTTGATGGCGCAGTGATGGCCCGGGTTAAAGATGACAGCCACACCATGGGCCAGGTGGGGTTTCGAGTCAGTCCCTGGCAGCATGCGCAATTTGATAATCTTCGCGTTGTTCCCACCCGTCCTGCGCCGCAACTGCTTGCGCGTTCTGAGATGAAGGCGGTGGCGACGAGTGAGCATGCGATGAACGATCACGGCATGATCCACATTGCGGCCAATGCCATCGACGATCGGCTGGAAACCACGTGGCGCTCGGAGTATTCACCCATTGCGCCACTGCCACAATCCGTGACTGTGGATCTTGGGTGCGAACACGCCGTTCAGGGTCTCATCCATCACCCCCCCATCGCAGGGTTGAGCGATGCAGCCGGCTGCATCACGGAATACAATGTGTACCTCAGCGCGGATGGATCGAATTTCGGCAAGGTAGCCTCTGGACGGTGGCGCCCCGGCATTGCCGCGCGAACCGCAGCATGGCCCAGCGCGTCCGCGCGATTCGTTAGGCTCGAGGCAACTGCAAGTTCATCGGGTTCGGCTGTTGCAGTGAGTGAGTTGGATGTCATTGCTTCGTCATCGACCGGATCGTCGAACACGGCGCAACGGTGAGGGCAAGACTTCGATGATGGACAAGAATCAGCGCCGGAACGGGATGCAGAGGATCGCGCTGGGTGGGTTTGCGGGGCTGCTGTGTCTCACCGCCTGTTCTGTTCCGGCGCCGCAGCCTCTCGCGTCGAGTGCACCTCTCGCATGCGAACCTGCGAACGTGTTGGCGATGATGGAGCATGTGGCTGACTGGCAGCTCGCACACCCGGCGCGTTATCGAACGACCGACTGGACGCAAGGGGCGCTGTACGCAGGAATGATGGCTCTCGACGGAATCTCTCCCAGTCCGCGCTTTCGTGAAGCCATGCAGCGGGTGGGTGCCACCAATCAATGGAAGCTTGGTGCGTGGCATTACAATGCCGACGACCACTGCGTCGGCCAGATGTATGCGGAGATGGCGATGCGGCTGGAGGATTCCACAATCATCGGCCCGATGCGCGCGCAGTTCGACTCGATCCTGGAGAAGCCTTCGCCCGTTGCGCTGCTCGATTTCAGACGACGCGAAGCGGGGGACAGATGGTCCTGGTGTGATGCGTTGTTCATGGCGCCGCCCGCATGGACGCGCCTCTGGTCAGCCACCGGAGATCGACGATATCTCGACTATGCCGTTTCAAACTGGTGGATCACGTCAGAGTTTCTTTACGACGACGTCGAGCATCTCTTCTACCGCGACAGCACTTACTTCAATCGCATCGAGGCCAACGGTAAACGCGTGTTCTGGGGCCGTGGGAACGGCTGGGTGATGGGCGGCCTTGTTCGGGTGATCCAGGATCTGCCGGCGGATCATCCCGAACGCGAACGGTTCCTCCGGCAGTTCCGCGATATGTCGGCGAAGATACTTCAATGCCAGCAGCCGGATGGGCTGTGGCGATCGAGCCTGCTGGATCCTGAGAGCTATCCGCTGAAGGAAACCAGCGGCTCGGGGTTCAACACCTACGCCGTAGCGTGGGGAGTCAATGAAGGGGTGCTGGACCGTGCGCGTTTCCAGCCGGCGGTCGACAAGGCGTGGGCTGCGCTCGTCGGATGCGTCACAGGCGAAGGCAAGCTCACCCATGTGCAACCCATTGGAGCCGATCCCAAGAAATTCGACGTGAACCACTCCGATGTGTACGGCGTCGGCGCGTTCCTTCTCGCAGGGAGCGAAGTATACCGCATGCACGGCGGTCGCGTGCTTTACACGCATCGCGCCAACGCAAAGATTTCCCATGATGGAAACGCCGCCGCGTCAAACACAGCCGCAGCAGCGCAATTCCAAAGGGTGGTGGAACGTTATCGTCAGGTCATCCTGCGAAACGATCCGGATTGGTCGCAGGAGAAAACGACAGCGGCGCAGCCGACGCAATCCGCGAAATGGATTGAATCGCTCGGCGCCGATGGCACATGGCCGGATATCGATTACGCGAATCAGGAACGGGCATTCTGGAAAACCTGCATGCATCTCGATCGCGTTCGATCCCTCGCCAGGGCGCTTGTGGATCCACAACACTCGCTGCATCAACACCCGGAACTCGAATCGGCAGTGTTCCGCGCGCTGGATTTTTGGCTCGCGAAGCGTTTCACAAACCCGAACTGGTGGTGGAACCAGATCGGCGTTCCCGCCATCATGGCAGACGTCGTGGTTCTCATGGACGAACACTTGAGCGAGCCGCAGCGCAAGGGCGCGCTCGAGGTCGTTGCGCAATCAGGACGCCCGCGCCGCGGCAGTGGCGCCAACACCGTCTGGATCGCAGACATTTCCCTGCAATACGCCGCGCTGACTCGCAACGCGGAATTTCTCGCGGAGTGCAGTCGTATCATAGCAGGGGAGATCAACATCACGACCCAGGATGGCATTCAGTCCGACTACAGCTTCCATCAGCATTACCAGCGATTGCAGCAGTTCTCGTACGGCCGTCCTTACCTCGTGACGGGCACGCGCGTGGCCTGGCAGTTGCAGGGTACGCCGTGGGAGATTGCGGAAGAAAAGGCCGGCATCCTTGCAGGCCTGGCGCTGGAAGGAGATCAATGGATGTCTCGCGGGATTTATACCGTTCCGTCCGTTCTCGACCGCAGCGTGAGCCGGCCAGGCACGCTGAAGTGGGCCGATATTCGGACAACGTTGAAACAGCTGCGCGACCTGGTTCCCCAACGCAGCGTTGAACTGAACCGGTATGTTGCGCGGCAGAACGACGTTCGGCGGGAGCCGTTGGTTGGCGCCCGGAATTTTCCAAGGTCCGACTTCGTTGCATATCATCGACCCCGGTTTTCGTTTTTTGTGAAGACACTTTCGTCGCGAACATTTACGACGGAGGTTGGATTGAACAGTGAGCATCTGAAGGGTGGGCTGCAGAATTGCGGCGACCACTACCTGATGAGGGAAGGTGACGAGTATTTCGATCTTGCGCCTGTCTGGGATTGGAATCGATTACCCGGAGTCACGTACGCCGAAGGTGCGGGAGTGCCCCAGCGCGACGACTTTGTGGGCGCGGTCACGGATCAGGCGAGCTGCGCGATTGCGATGAACACCCGCTTTGGCACGACCAACGAAACCAGGTTGAGCGCGAGAAAATTCTGGGCGTGCCATGGCGACATTGTGGTTTCGCTCGTCGCGGGATTGAAGGCAGACGCTTCCATCGGAGCCGTTCGGACTGCGATGGACCAAAGCCATCTGCGCGGACCTGTCACGCTTTGTGACTCCAACGGCAGGGTTCGCGAAGTGCAAGGCTCAGCCGAGGGAACGAACGCGCGCTGGATTCATCATGCCGGGTTCGTTTATGTGCCGATCGCGGAAAATGCCAGCGTGGAAACAGGAGTTCGGGAAGGCTCATGGCGATCCATCAATGCTGCGTTGCCGGACGATCGGGTGAGTGCCCCGGTTTTTTTGCCGTCCATTGAACACGACACGCGTGCATCTTCCAAAGGCTCGGGCTTCGTGATCGCGCCGGGTACCGCTGCAGAAGCACGCAAGCTGTTCAAGAATCCTCCATGGCGTGTGCTGCGCAATGACGAAGCAGTTCAGGCCGTCCAGTTCGATGACGGAGCGATTCTCGCGGCAATCTATCAAGCGAACGAAATCGTTTCTGATCTGAGGGTTGACCGAGCCTGCCTGGTCTTGCAGCGCGGAAATCGAATCTGGATCGCTGATCCTGCGCAGCGTGGTGGCTGGGTGACAGCGACAATCAAAGGGAAAACGCGACGGGGTGTGCTGCGTCCCGGCGGTTTCACGGCCGAACTCCTTGAGCCTCCAACCCGCTCTTTGACTGCGGTCGAAGTTTCTACCCTGCCTTCGCGATCCACGTTCCGCCGCTTTGGAAGCGCGGCGATACGGTCCCGGCTCGCCGAGTGAAACCTGCCGCTCGCCGTGCGCAAAAAGTAACTGTTAGCCGAAGCCGCTCCGGTCGGCGTTTCGCCGTCCTTGACTGAGTGCCGTTGGGCAGTATGCTCCGGTCGTGTTCCCCCAGCAAAAACCCGCAGAGGTTTTGTGTTTTCGCGACCACCACTTCAAGGGGACGACGGCTCTTCAATCCAGCAAGGCTACTTATGCGCTTCCGATCTGTTCCCTGTCCGCACTTTTGTTTGTGCCTGCCGGTTCTCCTCTTTTCGCTGGCGTCTGCATTCAGCGGTCCTGAACTTCAGATGCACGTAAGCGGCACCAATGTGGTGCTTGCATGGCCGGCCAACGCCATAGGTTTCCGCGCACAATCCCGGGGCGAACTTGCAGCGGACAACTGGGATGACCTCGGCTCCGCGCCGTCCGTGCTGAATGCGGAACAGCGGCTGCTCGTTCCGCGAACCAATGCGCATGTGTTTTTCCGCCTGTTCAAGGATTCCGGCACGAACCCCGCCATTACGTCGCTTTCCGTGTCGACGAATGCCCTCTCTTTGGATTCAACGGGGATCCTTCAGTTTGATTTTAACGAACCGGATCTCGACCTTGCGGGCCTTGCGCTGACCTGGACCAACGTTCTGGGATCGTTCACAAACATTCTGTCTGCCCAGTCGGTGGGAATCACGGACTTGCTGACGCATGCCGAATTTCCAATTCGCCCCGACAAGCTGCCGTTCGGCACATCTTACTTCACGCTCTGGCTTGTGGATCGCATGGGCCTTTACAGCGAGCCGGTTGAGTTTCAAATCACCATTGTGGGCACTGGTGGACTGGGAACCGCGCCGCAACTATCAGGGGTGTTGTCGGAGGCTCCCGCATGGAGGCCGGGTTTTAGTGAAACGTGGAAATTGAACCCCGGCTTTGCGGTGTCCTGGAGCGATGCGGAGAGCGATGTGGCACGCGTTCGCGCCGTGCTGCGAACGCCGTCCGGAGTGGATGCGGTCAGGGAAATCTTCGCCAGCAAGACTGGCATGACGAACAGCGGGGGCTCGGCGATGTTGCGGCCCTTCACGCTGACGCATCTGGATTGGTGGGGGACCTACGAAGCCGAATTCCAATTGATTGATCGCACCGGCCGGACCAGCGCGGTTCGGTCTGTTTCCTTTCAATTGGACGACTCAGCGCCGGCGTCGCCGCAGGTGACGGGGTTTTTTCCCAGCAGCGGTGTTCCGGGCTCGATTGCCTATCTGATGGTGGCCAACGCGGATGGGTTGGGAACGAATTTTCAAGTGACGCTCGCGGGGGTCCCGTGCCCCGTAATCACCAACGATTTCGGATACCTGACAATGCTCGTTCCCACAGGCGCCGTCACCGCGCCATTCAAGCTGTTCACGGCTTCAGAAGTTTCGGCTTCGACCACGCCATTTGTTGTGCCGCCGTTCATTCTGCTGACAGCGAATCGAGACGCTGCCGCGCCAGGCGAGGCCGTTCAGTTTTCCACATTTGTTCGCGGTGCGACCAATCGGCTGGTGACCTTCGCGGTTAACGGCGTTGCGGGCGGAAACGCGGCGGTAGGTTTGATTTCCGGCGGGTTATACCGATTGCCCGAGCTGCCACCGACGAATTTGATGACCATTACCGCCATGCTTGTGACGCAGCCGGGCATCAGCGCGACGGCGCTCGTCCAAGTGTTGCCACGAACGAGTTTGGGTGGGACGAATTGGATCAGCGCGGGTCAGGGCGGTTCCGTTAATTCTGTGGATGGCAGTGCAGCATTGGATGTCCCGCCGGGTGCGCTGGCCACGAACGCGCTGGTGAGCATTGCGATTGTGGATGGCACCAACCTTCCCGCGCCCGCGGCAGGAAGGCGGCTCTTGGGCGCCGTGCGATTGGCGCCTTCCGGGCTCGTGTTCAATCAGCCCGTCACGCTGACACTGCCGTTGCTGGAGGCGCGGCCGCCGGGTTCGGTGCTCCCATTGAAATATTACAATCGGCCGACGGGGAGCTTCATCGACGAAGGTGTCATCGCGACTGTCGCATCCAACGGGCGCCAGGCGAGCGCCGAAATTCTGCATTTCTCGGAGGCGATGCTCGACGATGCGGAGACGCCGCCAAACGGTCCCCCGCAAATTTCCGGTCTGCTGCGCCAGATGGACTTTCAGGAAGGTCTCACCGTTCCCGTGCTGATCACGGGCCAGAACCTGGTTCCAGGATTGCGCGTGGAAATCTGGCGCAACGGACAACTCACTGACGACGTCGTCGCGTCGGGCGCGATCTTTGAAACGAATCGCGCAGGTGTGTTGTTGACCGTGCGCACGTTGCGCGATCTGGGTTTGGGCATGCCGCGTGATTACGAATTGCGACTCGTGAACAGCGCGAACGAATGGGCAGGCTGGAACCTGCCTGTGAGCGGGTTGGACGAGTTGTTCATTTCGCCGGGCGTTCACACTAACGTTGACAGTTCGCTGCAGGTGTTCTCGGAAGTGGAAGTTGGTGCGGGCGCGGTGTTGAACGCTTCGGGAGGGCTCAGGTGGCTGGTGAACGGACCGGTTCGAATGGCGGGACGAATCGGGGCACATGGTCAGAGTGGGGAGTCGTCTCACGAGGACGGGCCTGGCGTGAACGGGGACTTTTCAGAGTTCACGCTGCGCGGCGCGAACGGCGGGAATCCTGATCTGCCTGGGCACGACGCGTTTTTGCAACTCTCGGCGCGCGGTGATTTTCATTATGGGGAAGGTGGCGCGCCGGGCGAGGACATCAGCTCGATCGAAACGTTCTTTGAAGCCCTGTTTAACCTCTGGAGTTGCATCTCTGGCGACTTCATTTCGTGCGGCGAGTTCGTCGCGAATGTGATCGAGATTGTTGGCGACTTCGCAGACATGGAAGCAGGCAAGGCGATTGGACGTCCGGGGCTGCCCGGCGCCCGCGCGAGTTTCGATTTGTTCGCAAACAGCGGCCGCGGGGGCGGTGGGGGCGGCGGGGGTGGCGACCTGAACTGGCTGGATGAAGGCGAGTACGGCGGCGCGGGAGGCAACGGCGGGCGCGGCGTATTCATTCTGACACGCAGTGACATGTGGGTGAATGGGCTCGTGGAAACACGCGGCGGAGATGGAGGAGATGGCGGTGAGAATATTGTCACGATTTACGAGAATACCAGCCTTCCGTTTCCGATCGAAGACACGCCAAGTGCCAATCGCGGCGGCGGCGGTGGCGGCGGAAGCGGCGGCAATATCATGCTGATCGGGCGCAACGGATTTGGATTTGGGCCGGCTGGCGGGGTGGATGCCCGTGGTGGACATCCTGGCAACAGCCTGACGACTTTCAGGACTGTCGACGCGAGCACCGGAATGGAAACCGCCCGGCGTTCAGTCAGGTTCGTGGATGCAAAATATCCATTCACGCCCTCGGGCCGCATCACGACGCGCGGACTGCCCGTTGATGCGCAAGACCTGCCAGATCTCGTCACTCGTTATGGATTACTGCGCTTGCACCTGCCGCCGCTCGGCCATTCATTTGGATCAACAGTCACGATCACCATCCGGGGCGAGAACACGAACCAGGTTCGAGTGGCTGCTTTCACCGCGGACAGCAGCGGCGTCCGCAATGCGAACCTCCTGTTCTTTCCCGGCTTCAACACGATATGGATCGATGATGACGGTATTCCCGACCACCCCGTGCTGCATCGAAACGCTTTGTATCTGGCAGGCCCGGACAGCGATGGTGACGGGCTTTCTGACGCCGACGAGGCGCAACTCGGAACGGACTCTCAAGCAGCAGACACCGACGGTGATGGGTTGAACGACCTTGATGAACTGCTGGCAGGGCTCAGTCCCATTACGGGCGATAGCGATGGTGATTTGATTTCGGATCCAGATGAATTGAGTGGCGGAACAGATCCGCGGTCGCGCGACAGTGATCAGGATGGTTTTTGGGATGGCTGGGAATTGCAGGCGGGACGCTCGCCGCTTCTGGCTCAACCAACGATCGGGGCGTTGCCGCCAGGAACGTTGTTTGCCGAAGTTGGGAGCAGTGTGAATGGCCGCGTGCTCGCGATTGTTGATCCGGCTGCGAGCAAGCTCTTCGCCATCGGCCGCGTGAACAGCGGGTTGGGTTTTGGAGTTGCGTTCAATGCTGAAGGGAGCCTGCTGGGTGTTCGGGGCAATCAACTCGTGCGCGTGCTGCTCGACCAGCCAGCAGACATCACGGGTCAACTTGCGGTCACGAGCATTGGATATCTCACCACCAACGGTCCCGCCATTTATTGCTACAGCCTTGCTTCATCTCCCTTTGGCGGGAAGTTGCTTGGCATTGAGAGCACAGCGCAGGGCGATTCAACAGGGCAGTTTCTTGAGATCGATACCATCAGCGGCCTTGCAACGCGCGTGGGATTGATGCGACCGAATCCTCTGCATGCGCTGGCTGTGTTTGGATCGGGTTCCGCGCAGGAGGCCTTGTTTGCCTCGTCGGAACAGCCTGGCACGGCGGATTCGCTGGAATCGTTTTCAGCCGGTATTTCCAACGCGCCTCAAACCGTGGCGTTGCTGAATGGAACCAATGTTTATGGCCTCACACCTGCATCACCAGACCGGCTTTACGCGGCGAGGACTGACGGCGTGGAAAGCGCGTTGTTGCTGGTCAACGCGACGAATGGAACGCAATCGATGCTCGGAGAATTTTCCGGGGCCCTGTTCGACCTGGCCCTCAGCCCTTGTCCCGCACCTTGTTTGAACGGGCCGTATCTTTCGACACTGACCTTCCTGGGAATGCAGTTTGAAACGGCGGATTTCAATGGCGATACACGGCCCGACCTTGCCGTCGCCGTGACACGAACCATTGGGAACGAAGAGTTCGCGGGAATAACAATCCTTCACGGGCAAGGTAATAGTCAGTTTACGAATTCGGGTTCGTACTTCTTCGACAATGCGCGCGACATTTCGGCGCCGCATTTCGCCCTTGGGGATGTGAACGCTGACGGACGCCTGGATATAGTCATGGTTCAGCCAGCCGTCATTGTTGGATTTTTCCAAACGCTGCTGCGGCCCGCCGAAATCATGGTTTTGCTGGCGAACAACCAGGGCGGTTTTCAGCCGCCGATCATTCACTCGATGGCGATGGGCAGCCCCATGGAACGAATGGCGCAGGTTACGGCTGCCGACTGGTCGGGTGATGGCCGGGCGGATCTCATCTTTGTCAACGAGAGCCAGCGGACCTATACATTTCAGGGCACGGGAACGGGCCTGTTCACGAATGCCATTGAGCTCTTGCCTGCATTATTTCAGGAGGTCGCACTGCTGGCTGACGTGAACGCGGATGGCGATCCTGATTTCATCGGGGCTGGTTCAAGTGGTGTGAACGTCCGTCTGGCCGATGGTGCGGGCGGGTTCACTGCGAATCAGTTCTACGATGGGAGCGGCAGACATATCAATACTGCGGATGTGGATGGCGACGGGGACCAGGATTTGGTTGTGACGGACTATGGCGCAGTGCCGAGAATCTATTACAACAGCGGGACAGGTACCTTCCCGACAAATGCCACATTTAATCCGCGAACCTTCCCGAATGGCGTCTATGCCCGCGCGGCATTGGGGGATTTATCTGGGGACGGTCTGCCAGATGTGGTGGTTCCATCGACCGGCCAGAATCTCACGGCGTTCATCAGCGGCATCATGCCTGCGACGCTCGCGCACACCATGATTGAACCCTTGTCGGCACCTTTCCCATGCGGCGGAACGGCTTCAAGCGTGCTGATCCTCGACGTGAACAACGATTCGCATCCAGACGTTGTCGCTCTGATTGGGCACAGCATCTCGGTGATGCTCGGAGAACCGTCGTTCTGATCCAAAAAAACGCGGGGCTCCGCTGGCGATCCAGCGAAGCCCCGCTCCTCAAACTATCCAGTTTCAGTTCGGCCGATCAGGGCCAGACTGTGCGATAGAACCGAGTCTCGCCCGGATTATCGGTATGCGAGAACGTTCCATTGGTGCTTGCCGTCACCGACCCGTTTACCAGGTTTGTCCAGACTGCCGGACTTAGCACGGGTGTGTGTTGCAAACGATAGGTACGACCGGGAATTCCCCAGCCATCGATTCGCAGGGAACCACCGCCAAGGTCAACGATGCGCAGGTTCATTGACGGTGCGGAATCCTCCGCGTTGGCAATAGTGACTGTCGCCATGCTTGAGCCGCCACGGCCATCAGCAACCGTATAGGTGAACGAATCGTCGTTTGTGAATCCAGGCGCGGGTCGATAGAACACCCAGCCTCCCACCAATGTCACAGTCCCGCCGTTTGCGCTTGCCGGGTTGATGCTCGGGATCAGGGTGTCGGAATCCGCATCCGTGTCGTTCGCGAGAAGGACTGACAAACGCACCTTGTAGTCGCCGCGTGCGTGGCGCTCGAACGTGTCATTGCCCGCGACAGGCGGCGTGTTGATGGATTGCACAGGATCCAGCGTGTTCGTGGCGCCCAGGAAGTTGCCGTCGCCGGCGTATTCAGCCGTAACGCTGTGTGTGCCGAGCGCCAGGCTGTCGAGTGTGAATCCGGCAGCGCCGCCTGCGAGGTTCGCAGAACCGGCAATCGCTCCCTCGATGCGGAAGTTCACTGTTCCCGTGGGGATTCCCGCGCCCGGCGCTACCGGGATGACGGTGTGGGTGAAGGTGATATCCGCGCCCGGCAGGCCGGGGTTCGCGGACGAGACAATCGCGCCTGTTGTGGACGCCTGGCCAATCGTCAGGGTCCCATTCACATGGTCAATAGCATAGTTGGCATCTGCCGCGCCACTTGCCGTGATCGCATACGTGCCCACATCACTGGTTGAGGTGGCATCTGTCGCGAGGGTGACAGGCGTGTCGAGGTCGTTCGCATCATCCCCGTTAACGAACCCGCTGTAGCTCGCCGTGAACGCGGGCAGCGCCTGGCCGAACAGTTTCGACTGGTCATGCGCCGTGATCGTGAGGTTCACGGTTGTTACGGTCAGCGTTCCGTTCTCATGAGTGATGCTGTAGTTCGCGTCGCTCGCGCCCGATGCCGTGATCGCATACGTGCCGACGCTGCTTGCGATGGTCGCGGCGGTTGCGAGGCTGGCTTCTGTATCCAGATCGCTCGCGTCGTCACCGTTTACGAAGCCGTTGTAACTCGCGGTGAGCGCTGGCACTGCTGCACCGTAAGCCTTGAACTTGTCGACGGCACTGATGACGAGCGGCGCCTGGGTGATGGTCAGTGTTCCGTTTACATGATTGATGCTGTAGTTCGCATCGGCTGCGTCGGTCGCGGTGATTTCGTAAGTTCCGACGGAGCTTGCAGCTGTGGCGGCTGTGGCGAGCGTCACAGGCGTATCCAGGTCGTTCGCATCGTCACCATTTACGAAGCCGCTATAACTTGCCGTCAATGCGGGCAAGGCGCCGCCATAGACTTTGTTTTTGTCTGCCGCTGTGATCGTCAGCATGGCTGGTGTCACGTTGATGCTGGCGGTAGTTGACGCAGGCAGAAATGCGTTGGTGTCAGCAGGCGTGAATGTCACCGACAGAACCTGACCTGCACCTGCATTCAGGATCGCTCCCGTGTCTGGTGAATAGGAAAACGATCCGGGCACGTTCGTTGAGCCGTAGGTCACGCTGGCGTTCAGTTGCGTCGCCGTCAGCGCCGTTCCATAGACGATGTCGGACGGGTTGTTCCAGACAATCGCAGGCGCCGCAGCCCCAGCGATTTCGAGTTCCCATTGCGTCAGCATGTTCGTCGCGCCCGATTCCATATCCGCGAGGAACAACACCCACTCGCCATTGGCATTCAGGCCATTGAAGTTCGTCAGCGAGGTTTCGCGCGCCGAGGCGTCCGTGACACTGGCTGGGTCGATACTGCGTCCGTCGGGCTGCCACGACCCGATGAGCGGCGCCCCGTTTGCAGGGGTGGTGACGTTGCGATAGAGATGAATGTCGCCATTCGCCGCATCAGCCTGGAATGTCACGTCGAGGCCGCTGTCGGGATACCCGGATGTATCCGCAACTGTCTTCCCCGCGCGGTTCAGCAGGACGGTGAAGCCGCTGGAGTGAGTGAGGAAACCATATAAGTCACCGTTGAATTCTCCCGTGACTTTCAATCGCACTTTCACGGATGAGATGGTGCCGATGGCGGAGTTCACCTGCCGAATGTCGCTCAAGCCTGACGGATTTCCGTCGGGAAGGACGCGATTCGTGGTGAACGTGTAGGTTTCGATGGTTTGCGCTTCAAGGAGCGGTGGTGCCGCTGCTCCGAGAAGCCCTATAAGGACTATGGCTTTTAGCCGTTTCATTGGATGGATCGTTTGAGGTTTCGCGCAGTTAAACTGATCGGCGAACGCTCCTGCGCGTAAGCAGTGCCGAAATGATGAAATGATTCTCATGGTTGAACTGATCGATAGGTGCGCGCCGGGGTGCCGGGGGGCGCTGAGTTGGTGAACGAAAACTGGCCGAGGGTTGACGCGATCGCGGTGCCGAGTGACTGCCATCCAGAGAGGACGGCATTCGTGGTATATTGAATCGTGTAAACCCGGCCGGGGACGCCGGCGAAGCGAAGACGCTTTGAACCGGGCCCAAGAGCATCGGTGCCCACGAGGTTTTGTGACGGAAGAAGGTCCTGAGCAATCGTGATGGATACCTGGCCCGTCGCAGTCAGGTTTCCTGGATCGCCTATTGTGTAGGTGAACGAATCGGCATTCGTGAAGCCGTTGGCCGGGCGATAGAAGATCCAATTTGCGTTCGAAGAAATGGTTCCAGCGGACGCCGTGGCGCTGCTGAGGCTGCGCAGCGTGAAGGGATCGTTGTCAGGATCAGAGTCGTTGGCCAGCAATGTCGCGGGACGGACTTTTGCCCCGCTCAAGGGATGGCGCGGCAAGGTGTCGATGCCAGCGACGGGACGCGTGTTGATGGATTGGATGAGGCTGTTGGTGCTGCCGATAAAGTTTGCGTCGCCGGAATATCGCGCAGTGATGGTGTGAGAACCCCTTGACAGGAGAGCCGTGCTCATGCCTGCACTTCCGCCGCTGACCGCAACAGCGCCTCCTGCGGCGACGTTGTTTGTCAGGAACTGAACGGTTCCTGTTGGCAGGCCGCTGGCCGGCGCGATGGCATTCAAGATCGCGGTGAAAGTTACGTTCGACCCCGCTCCTGCGGGATTGGCTGAAGTGGTGAGCGCGTTCGTGGTGCTGGCGCGATTGATCGTCAGCTGGCCGCTCACGAACACGAACGTGTAGTTGGATGCGCTGAGGGTTCCGTTTGTGGCTGTGATCGCATAAGGGCTTCCAGCCACTGTGCTTGCTGCGCCGGCTGAAGTGGTCAGCGACGGACTTCCACTCAAGACGCTGGAGTTTTCCCCAGCGACAAACCCCGAATAGCTGGCTGTGAACTGCGGGTTCGGCGCACCGTACAGGCGGTTTGTGTTGTTCGCCGTAACAGTGAGTTGCTTCGCTGAAACAGTGATCGTGTTGGTCACAGTTGCCGCGGCGTTCCAGTTGGTGTTTCCTGCCTGGCTTGCCAGTACAGACACGGAACCGGCGCCATTAATCTGCAGGGTTGTCCCGACGATCTGGGCCGGGCCGGAAGCCACGGAATAGGTGATGGGCAACCCTGAAGAAGCCGTGGCGGCCAGGGCAGGATTCGCGCCGTAGATTTGGTTGCCGGGAGAGGGGAAGGAGATCGTCTGAGATCCGCGGTTCACCGTCGTGCTCGGGCTCGTGCTGGACGTAATTCCTGGACGTGCATCGGTAGCAGTGACGGTTGCCGATCCCGCTGTGTTGAAGGTGACGGAGAACACGCGGGTTCCGTTGGTCAGCGCTGCGTTTGCTGGAAGCGTTGCGCTGCTGTCGCTTGATGTGATCGCAATCGTGTCGTTCGTGCTGATCCCGTTCCAATTCGCATCAACGGCGTTGACGGTAATGTTGAAGGAACTGGCCACCGTGCGAGCCGTCGGCGAACCGCTCTTTCCGGTGGCTGTGCCCGGCGCAGCCGATTCGCCCGGCATCAGCAACTGCAGCTTGTTGAACGGCCCCGGGCTGACTGTGAAGGTGGAACTGGTGCCAGCCGCCAGGGACATTCCGCTGGTGCGCGTCGCAGTGAGACTTACGCCGCTTTCAGCTTTGAGGTAGTTGACGCCACTGATCGTGACGGAGTTGTTGCCCGACGTGATCGTGCCGGTAAGCGTGCCCGTTAATGTGCCGCTGCCCGTGGCGCGGGTGAGGCTCACGGCGGTGTTGGTGGTGACGGCACTTGCGTTTCCTCCCGCGTCCTGCGCCTGCACCACAACGCTGAAGGAAGTTCCCGCGCTCGGCGGTGTCCCGCTGTTGACTGCGGTGATCGCGATTCTGGTTGGCGGCGGCGATGGAATCTCCTGGGTTCCAACGCTGTAAAACGATGAGGGCGCGCTCTGGTTTCTAAACTCGGTGGTTATCCAGGATGGAGACCGTGCCGTGCTGGAGATGCGCACTTCGTCAACCAATGCATCGGAATACCGCTGCGGATTGCTGTAGTTGTGCATGCCGCCGATGAGAGTCGCCATGCCATTGGTGAGTGCTCCTGTGGCGCTGGGAGTGGCTGAGCGCTGGGTCCCGTCCATGTAAACGCGCCAGTTTGAGCCATCGTAAACGCCGACCACGTGGCGCCATTGTCCCGTGGTCCAGCCAGAGATCGTCCAGGTTGCGGCGTTGTCCGTGATCGAATAGGACCCCGCTGAAAGGCTGTGAGGCGAACCGCCTGGATAACGCTGCGTGCGCAGGTAATAGGCTTCACCGCTGTTATCATACCCTTTACCAATGATATAGGCGTAATCATTATCCCAGATGAACGTTTTGTAGTTGATCCAGGCGCTCATCGTGATCTGTCCGCTGAAGGAAAGACTGCTGCTGTAGGGAGCCCGAATATGATCCGACCAATTCGTTAAACTTTGGCCTTTGCCGATCTTTCCTGTTTTGCCCGTGGAGGAAACGAGGTCGTCGCCGTGATTGCTGTTGGCTGTAGAATCCAAATAAACGTCGGCAGTACCCGTTCCTGCAAGATCCTCCTTCAAATGCCAGACTGCCCTGAAACTTGAATCCCAGACCGCCGTTGCGTTCTGCTGGTTCGCCGCCGCGGCATTTCCGTAGTAGAGGTAGACGTTTGTGCTGGTGACGGAAGAAAGGAGTGGAACCTTTACCCAGGAAACAAGGACTCCATCCGAACTGGTGTAGCTTTCAATCTCATGCGCGAGCTTGTTGGTTCCGTCAGCGGAGGTGAACAGGATGTCATTGCCGCTTCCGAGGGCCGACGCCTTGACGCTGGCATTGGTAATGTTGACAAGGAGCGTGAAGTTGGTGAGCGGCCCCGCAACGTTCGTCGAATGAATTGTGATGGGGACGCGATATTGCCAGGCCGCATTGTACCAGGACGCGGCTGCTGTCCGCGCTGGGAAAAGGCAGACGACTGCCACCGCCAGGGCGAGGGCGATGATCATACGAAACTTCTCTGGACCGATCGCCCCCGCAAACCGACCATCGGCGTTGCCCTGCCATTTCCTCTGACGAATCCGATCACGGACCCACCGCCCGACCACCAGAAAAGCTGAACGTGCTGCGTTGGGTTTCTCGTCAGTCACTGTCAGGCTGTTTTCCAGATCCGCAGGCCGGCAGGCACAATCGCGCTTCCGCTCCACGGACCAGGAGGTGGCGCCCGCATTTTTCTACGAGGCGCTGCACCTGTGACTTATCGGCGACATCCGGAGTGGCTTAACGAAAGTTCTGCAATTCAGGGCAAAAACGCCCCAATTTTGCACGTCTTTTGAGGGAGACAGCCTTAGTCTCTGGACGGGTGGGGCTTGCTATTTGCCGGACGAAAACGGATTTCGGCGCGAGAGGCTCGCGTTGAGTGGCTGGAACAAACCCGTCGCATGCGAGCCGGGATTCAGGGTTTTACCGGCGCAATTCTTCGATGCCCGGTGGGAGGGTCACCGTGCGGATCGTGATGAGGCGGGGAGCTTTACCGTGAAGGCGCTGGTGGCAGCAATCCTGGAAAGGTCGCCTTTGTGGAACTCGTTGCGATACTCCTCCGCTTCCAGGAGATGCTGGTAAAGCTCCTTTTTGTCGCGCTTCAAAATGAACTTCAATTCGTCGAGGTCATCCGACCACTTGAATCCGTTGAAGAATTCGGCGCCTGTAAATTGTGTTTTATACAAGGCGGTTTGCGAGTAGCAGGTGCCGAGATAAAAATGCTTGAAGCCGCGCGTGGCAAACAGTTCGACAGCCGAGGTCATCATGAACATGCCGAGATTGCGCGCGTAATAGTTCAGGTCGTAGAACGCATAGTAATAATAGCCGAGTTCCTTCGATTCCACATACAGCGTGGCCACGCCGACTTCAGCGGCGGTCTTCATGTCGACGAACACCAGCAGGTGCGAAATGATCGGCGATGCGAACAGAGAGTCGAGCCGTTCGAAGCTCATCACGTCCTTGCCGAACTTGATGTCTGCGTAGGTTTTGAAGAACTGGCGCCGTTCAGGTGTGTAATCGTACTTCTCCCGGGGCACGAGTTTGACTTCGATGTCATTTCCTTTCCGCAGAATGCGCCGATTTTCCGAGGAGGGCTTGAATTTTCCCAGGTTGACGCGGATTTGGCGGCACAGATAGAAGCGATCCAGGTTGCGCGAGGAGGGGAGAAATCCCGAAGCGAAGATGTCTGCAGGAGTTTCACCGGCCTCTGGAAGTGCCCAGATCGCATAGGGAAACTGGTAATGCTCGTAATCGGACTTCTGCTCGGAAAAAAGGAGTTTCATGGGCGCGGCGATTTAATACGTCGCACCCATGAAAGGGAAATGCAAAGTGGGACCTCCGCGTGGCGGAACGCCGATTCCAAGCCGGGTCGTGGAACTTAGGCCGCAGCCTTATCCGCTTTCCTGCGAAGCAGAGGCTTTGACTCACCCGTGACCACGCCTTGCGTGATCTTCACATGCGTGATGTCGTCGCTGCTCGGCACGTCGTACATGATGTCGAGCATGAGCCTCTCGAGCAGGCTGCGAAGGGCCCGGGCTCCGGTGCCTTTTTTGATGGCTGCTGCTGCGAGTTCCCGAAGCGCATCAGGCGTGAATTCCAGTTCCACGCCTTCCATCGAGAGCAGCTTTGCGTATTGCTTTGTCAACGCGTTGCGAGTGTCGGTGAGGATGGAAACCAGCTGTTCCTCGTTCAACTCGCCCAGGACAGTGACCATCGGGAGGCGCCCGATGAATTCGGGAATAAACCCGAAGCTCAACATGTCCTCGGGTTCGACGTGCTGGAGAATTTCCTGCCGCTTGATGGTGGCGGTCTTGTATCCCTGTTCCGCAGCGCGGAAGCCCATGACATTGTTGCCGAGCCGGCGCTGTATGATTCGCTCGAGCCCCACGAAGGCGCCGCCGCAAATGAATAGGATATCGGCTGTATTGACGCGAATGTATTCCTGCTGGGGATGTTTGCGCCCGCCTTGCGGCGGCACATTGCAAACCGTGCCTTCAAGGATCTTCAACAACGCCTGCTGAACGCCTTCGCCGGACACATCGCGCGTAATCGAAACGTTCTCCGTCTTGCGCGAGATCTTGTCGATTTCGTCAATGTAAACGATGCCGCGCTGTGCTCGCTTGACGTCGTAATCCGCATTTTGAAGCAAGCGCAGGATGATGTTTTCAACGTCTTCACCCACGTAGCCCGCCTCCGTGAGCGTCGTGGCGTCTGCAATTGCAAACGGAACATCCAGAATCTTTGCAAGCGTGCGGGCGAGCAGGGTCTTGCCGGAGCCCGTGGGTCCGATCATGAGTATATTGCTCTTCTCAATTTCAATCTCCGCGTGCGGGCCCGAAGGCATGCTGGCAGTGGAATCCTTTCCTTCGTCGCCTTCCGTGGTTGCGGCTGGTTCCTGAAGGATGCGCTTGTAATGGTTGTGAACGGCAACCGAAAGGGTCTTCTTCGCGTGTTCCTGACCAATGATGTGCTTGTCGAGCTGCCGCTTGATCTCTGCGGGTTTGGGCACCTGGACCCGCGTTCTCGTCTTGCGGCCCTGGGTGGAGAATTCCTTGTCCAGGACGTTCTTGCAGAGGACGACGCAGTTGTCGCAGATGTACACACCCGGTCCGGCGATCAGTTTTTTGACTTCCGCGTGGGATTTCCCGCAGAAGCTGCACAGGGTGATATTGGTGGGACGCGCCACGCTTATTCCTTTTTGTCGATGAGTGAAGTGGCTCGTTCGGCCATGCCCGGTATTTCCTTGCGCGACTGGACAACCTCATCCACGAGGCCGTAAGCCTTGGCTTCCTCGGCAGACATGAAATTGTCGCGATCGCAATCCTTCTCGACCTGATCGATCGCTTTCCCGGTGTGCTTTGAGATGATTCCGTTGAGCCGCTGCTTCAACTTGAGCATGTAACGGACACGGATTTCAACATCGCTCGCCGGACCTTCAGCGCCGCCGAGCACCTGGTGAATCATGATGTTCGAGTTTGGAAGCGCGTAACGCTTGCCATGGGTGCCGCCGCAGAGAAGCACCGCGCCCATCGACGCAGCCTGTCCAATGCAGTAGGTGTTCACGTCGCAGGTGAGGAATTGCATGGTGTCGTAAATTGCCAGGCCCGCGGTGACGCTTCCGCCCGGAGAATTAATATAAAGATGAATGTCCTTCTTGGGATCGGTCATCTGCAGGAACAAGAGCTGTGCAATAATGAGATTGGCGACCATGTCATCGACGGGGGTGCCCAGGAACACGATGCGATCCACGAGCAATCGCGAGTAAATATCATAACCACGCTCCCCGCGGCCGGTTTGCTCGACCACCATGGGCACTAAGAAATTTTGCATAGATTTATTCTCTGGTGCGCAACCTACTGGAGCCATAACGAGAGGTCAAGCGCCCCAGGCGCATCGCCTTGCGCCCGAAAATTTCGTGCAACGCGGGAGAAATCCGCCTAGAACTGCGGGCGTGAACTTCGCGATTGAACACATCGGCCTTCCCGCACAAAACACCACGGCATTGAAGGACTGGTACGTGCAGGTCCTCCGTTCAGAAGTCATCTATACCAACGATCAGAGTCCACCCATGTTCCTCCTGCGCGTTGGAGGCGCCATGATGATAGAAATTTATGCGGGCGACCAGTCGCTTCGCGAAACCGGCAACAACCGATTGAACGGCTGGCGGCATGTGGCCTTGCGAGTGGAATCGATTGAGGAGGCGCGAACACACCTGGAATCTGCGGGGGTTCCGATAACAGACGAGATCCGGCCCGCTGGCGGCGGCGGACGGGTTCTATTCTTTGCCGATCCCGAAGGCAATCTTCTTCATTTGGTCGAACGTTCCACGGATTCACCTGTTCGTTGATTCCCTCCAAGGTTCTCCACATCTCCTCTAAGGGAACGCCACTTACGTCCCCACTGTTTCTTTTTTTCGTCCGGGCTGTTTTCATTTGCGCCCCGGGGTTTCAGGTGCAAGTGTCGTCGAACAATCGGCAGCGCACACGGCTCACCACTCCTCTTGCGCCCTTCTTGCGCCCTTGTCCGAATAATAAGAATTCCTGAAATGGGATGGCTGAACGATAAAAATAGTTGATTCATCTTCCTCGGGACGTATCGTTCGTTACGAAACGATATTCCAGTATCGATATCCAAGTCGCGATAGCTGCAATGATCAAAAGAACAGCCTCAGGGCCGGTGGAAAGTGCGCAAAAAGCGAGCGTTGCTTGTCTTAAGCGGCTGCCGTCGTATCTGCAGCTGCTGAGGGAGATGCAAAAGCATGGCCAGGAATTTGTATCCGGCACCGTTCTTTCCAGCGTTCATTCGCTCGAGCCTGTCATCGTCCGCAAAGATCTCGCAATCACCGGGGTTGTCGGACGGCCGAAACTGGGGTTCAGGATCGATGAGTTGATTCACGCGATCGAACGCTTCCTTGGATGGGATCGGCCGACCGAGGCGGTTCTCGTGGGCTGCGGGAGTCTCGGAACGGCTCTGCTCGGTTACGGGCGGTTCAGCGGATTGCGGCTGAAGGTGGTGGGGGCTTTTGATCGCGACAGCCGCAAAACGGGGCGCGTGGTTCACGGCGTTAAGATTGGCGCGATGGACACGATGGCGTCCTTTGCCGCGCATCGGAATATCGCGCTGGGCCTGCTCACCACGCCTGCGGAGTCCGCCCAGGAAGTGGCGGATCAGATGGTGGAGTGCGGCATTCGCGGCATTTGGAATTTTGCACCAGTCAAGTTGAACGTCCCGCCGCACGTGGTCGTGCAAAAGGAGGACATTGCGGAAGGATTGGCGGTATTGCTCCACCGAATGCGACAGGCCCACGCAGACGCAATCGCCGATTGAAATTTAGCAAAGCAACAGGAACGAAATTCATGAAAGCAAAGAAAGTATTGTTCAATAACACCGTTCTGCGCGATGGCCACCAGTCCATGGCTGCCACACGCATGGCGACTTCCCAAATGCTCGAACCCGCGCCCATCCTCGATGAAATGGGCTTTGCCGGGTTGGAGACTTGGGGCGGAGCAACGATCGATTCCTGCCTTCGGTTCCTGAACGAGAACCCGTTTGATCGCCTTCGAACCCTGAAGAAGCTGGCTCCCAGGACACCGCAATTGATGCTTCTGCGCGGGCAAAACATTGTTCAATACGCCAGTTTTCCCGACGACGTTGTCGAGACATTCGTCCGTCTCACCTGCGAGAACGGGCAGGACATCCTGCGCATCTTCGACGCGCTCAACGATGTGCGGAATCTTCAAACCGCGATCAGGGCCACAAAGAAATTCGGCAAGCACGCCCGCGGCGAACTGTGTTACACGATCAGTCCTGTGCATACGGTGGAGAACTTTGTGAAGATGGGTGTCGAGCTTGAGAAGATGGGTTGCGATTCCATTGGGATCAAGGACATGTCAGGGATCCTCCAGCCGCAAATCGCGTTCAAGCTCGTGCAGGAACTCAAGGGCGAGGTGGGAATTCCAATCGCATTGCATACGCACGACACGGCGGGCCTTGGCGCGGCCAGTTACCTCGCTGCGATTGATGCCGGAGTGGATTGTGTGGAGGTCTCGATTACGCCGTTCGCCAATGGCACGTCACAACCCGACACGCAGCGCATGCTGGCATTGCTGGAAGGACATCCGCGCTGCCCCAGTTTCGACACCGAAAAACTCGCAAAACTCCGCACCTATTTCGAAGGCGTCTACAAGCAGCTCGAGAAATTCACGAGCCCGGCCAACGAACGCGTCGACAGCGACATCCTCATTTATCAGGTGCCTGGCGGGATGCTTTCGAATTTCCGAACACAGTTGAAGGAACAGGGAATGGCCGACAAGTTTGACCAGGTCGTAAAGGAAATTCCCGTGGTGCGCGCGGCACTGGGCTGGATTCCGCTGGTCACGCCGACATCGCAGATCGTGGGAACGCAGGCGATGATGAACGTCAAGTTTGGGCGTTGGAAAATGATCTGCCAGCCTGCGCAGGACATTGCGCTGGGCAAATATGGCCGCACTCCAGGGCCGATCGATCCCGGCGTCCTGGCGCAGGTAGAGAAGCAAACGGGCAAGAAGCCCACGACCGAAAGGCCCGCCGATCTGCTGCAACCAGGCATGGAAGGTTATCGAAAACAATGCGGTGAGAAGGGACTGCCAACTGACGACGAGACGGTGGTGTTGTTTGCGATGTTTCCGCAGCAGGTGCAGGATCTGCATAAGCCCAAAGCGGCAGCCGCAGCGACGGCCACTCCGGCTGCGCCCGCGCCGGCGCCTGTTGGAAAAGCCGCCCCACCATTAGCGTCAACAGCCACCGCAGGAACCACAGGAGCAGTGGGACGCCAATTATTCGTCACGGTGAACGGACAGCGGCATAGCGTAACCGTCGAAACCCTCGATTGAACATTGAGCTCATGACAGCCCCGGAAAATCAACAGAAGCGGGAAACGTTGCTCGCGGAATTCCCGCAGGCAAGCGTGGAGGAGTGGCGCCGGCTTGTGGAAGCCGAGTTGAAGGGTGCGCCTTTCGACAAGAAGATGTTCACCGACACTTACGAGGGAATCCACGTGAAGCCTCTCTATCGCAGCGAGGACATTGCGAACCTGCCGCATGTCCATTCCTTTCCCGGGTTCGCGCCGTATGTTCGCGGAGCGCGCGCCAGTGGTTATGTGAAGCGACCCTGGGATGTGTCGCAAGAAATCGCTGTCTCAAGCCCGACGGCTTTCAACGACGCTGCGCGCAACTCGCTCGCCCGCGGATTGAACGCGCTGAACATCGTTCTCGATCGCGCAACCCGCAACGGCCAGGACCCCGATTGGGCGCAGCCGCATGAGGTCGGTTTGGGCGGGCTCTCCATCGCGACGTTGAACGACCTGAATCGCGCACTGGATGGAGTGGATCTCGATACCACATCGTTGTTTGTCCGGTCGGGGGCATCAGCAATGCCATTCGCCGCAGTGCTGATTGCGCTCGCACGCAAGCGGAAGAAAACGCCAGCAAACTTGCGCGGATGCATTGAGATGGATCCGCTTGGCGTGCTGTCGCACGAGGGCAAGCTGCCGCAATCGATGGACGGCGCGTATAATGAAATGGCGTGCCTCACCGCATGGGCTGCCGAACGCGCGCCAAAACTTCAGACAATTTGCATCCACAGCCGTGCCTGGCACGAGGCCGGAGGAAGCGCGGTACAGGAACTCGCGTTTACGCTGGCCACTGGGCTCGAATATCTCCGCGAGTTGAATCAACGCGGCCTGGACGCCGACCTTGTCGCGCCTCGCATGCGTTTCGCGATCACCGTTGGCGAGCAATTCTTCATGGAGATTTCCAAGCTGCGCGCCCTGCGCATGCTTTGGTCACGCCTCATTTCAAGCCTTGGCGGCAATGAAGCATCCCAGCGCATTTCGATTCACGGACGCACATCGCTTTGGAACAAGACGGCCGTGGATCCCTACAACAACCTGCTGCGCGGCACGGTGGAGTCCTTCAGCGCGGTGCTGGGCGGAGTCGATAGTTTGCAGGTCGGCGCGTTCGACGATGTGTTGCGGCCTCCTGACGACTTCAGCCTGCGCATCGCGCGCAACACGCAATTGATCCTGCAGAAGGAATGCAACCTGACTGAAGTGATCGATCCCGCTGGCGGCTCCTGGTATGTGGAATGGCTGACTGCCGAAGTGGCGCGCCGGGCATGGACGCTGTTCCAGGAAGTCGAGAAACTCGGCGGAATGCGCGCTGCGCTCGAGACCGGGTTTCCGCAAAAGTCTGTGGCAGCAACGGCAGCCGACAAACTCAACGCAGTTGCCCGGCGTCGTGACGCAATCATAGGCGTCAACCAATATGCGAATCCTGCGGAGAAGCCTCTGCCCGTCCCGCCTGTTTCTGCGGAACCATTTCACAAGCGCCGCGTCCAGCAGGTCACATCGCACCGAACTTCTCTCGACGACGAAACCAATGCCGCAGTGCTCAACCAGCTCTCGCGCGTCGTGGGCGCGAAGGGTGTGGATTTGTTTGAGGTGTGCGTGGATGCCGTCGCGGCTGGCGCAACTCTCGGCGAATTGACGCGGGCCATTCGGATTCAAGACGCGCCAGGAACGCCAATCATCCCGGTATGTATCACCCGCGGTTCGGCGCAACTGGAGCGGCTTCGGGCTGCGATGAACCGGCAGGTGGAACCCGCGCCTGTGTTTCTCTGCACGATGGGCGCGCCAAAGGAATACCGCGCGCGCGCGGAGTTTTCCCGCGGCTTCTTCGCAGTCGGCGGGTATATCGTGAGTGCGCCCCGCGGATTCAAAACACCTGCGGAAGCCGCTGACGCTTTTGCCAAATCCAGTGGACGAATCGCTGTGATTTGTTCGACGGATGAGAACTATCCCGCGCTCGTGCCGCCGCTCGTGGCGGAATTGCGCTCGCGCAAACCTGATGCTGTGGTGGTGCTGGCGGGTTATCCACCCGACCAAATCGAAACGCACAAGAAATCTGGAGTCGACGAGTTCATTCACCTGAGGGCGGACGCCCTGGAGGTGCTGACGAAGCTGCACCAGAAACTGGGAATTGTATGAACACCACACTTTGGGCAACCCCTTTTGATCGCGCATGAAAACGTTTCCCGACTTTACGCAAGTGCCCTTTGACAGCACGCCCGCGACAATAACCCGCGCCGACTGGCGCGCGCATTTTGAGGCAGAAACCGGCGCGTCGCTCGACGAATGGGTGACGAAGACGCTGGAACAGATTGATCTTCAGCCGTTGTACGATGCCGATGACCTCGCGCGCTGCGAGCATCTTGAAACATTGCCCGGCCTCGCGCCGTACGTTCGAGGCCCTTACGGTTCAATGTATGTCAGCAAGCCCTGGACGGTCCGGCAATACGCAGGATTCTCCACGGCCGAGGAATCGAATGCGTTTTACCGCCGCAATATCGCAGCAGGCCAGCAGGGTTTGTCAGTTGCTTTCGACCTGCCAACGCATCGCGGATACGACTCGGATCACCCGCGCGCGTTTGCTGATGTTGGCAAGGCAGGAGTGGCGATCGATTCAATTGAAGACGTAAAACTTCTGTTCAAGGACATTCCGCTCGATCGCATTTCCGTTTCGATGACCATGAACGGCGCGGTGCTGCCCGTGATGGCGTTCTACATCGTGGCGGCGGAGGAACAGGGGGTGAAACTCGAGCAACTCTCGGGCACGATTCAAAACGACATCCTTAAGGAATACATGGTGCGGAACACCTATATCTATCCGCCTGCGCCTTCGATGCGCATCATCGCTGATATTTTCGGCTTTGCGTCGAAGTTCATGCCGAAGTTCAATTCGATCTCGATTTCGGGCTATCACATGCAGGAAGCGGGCGCGACGGCTGACCTTGAAATGGCTTACACGCTCGCGGACGGCCTGGAATACGTTCGCACTGGCATCAAGTCAGGAATCGACATTGATGCATTTGCTCCGCGGCTCTCGTTCTTCTGGGCGCAGGGAAAAAATTACTTCATGGAGGTGGCGAAGATGCGGGCTGCCCGCGCTCTGTGGGCCAAGCTTATCCGCCAGTTCAATCCGAAGAATCCCAAGTCGATGGCCTTGAGGACGCATTCGCAAACTTCGGGCTGGTCCCTGACGGAACAGGATCCCTTCAATAACGTTGCGCGCACGTGCATTGAAGCCATGGCAGCTGCGCTCGGCCACACACAGTCACTCCATACGAACTCCCTCGATGAGGCCATTGCTTTGCCCACTGACTTCTCCGCACGCATCGCGCGCAACACGCAGCTGTTGCTGCAGGAGGAGACCGGCATCTGCCGTGTCATTGACCCGTGGGGCGGGTCGTTCTTTGTCGAGGCGTTGACTGACGAGTTGATGCGCCGCGCGTGGGGCCATATTCAGGAAGTGGAATCGCTCGGCGGAATGGCCAAGGCGATTGAGACAGGTTTGCCGAAGCTGCGCATCGAGGAAGCGGCGGCGCGGCGCCAGGCGCACATTGATTCGGGCAAGGAACAGATCATTGGCGTGAACACGCTGCGCCTGGAAAAAGCCCAGCATCTCGACCTGCTGGAAGTGGACAACTCCGCCGTGCGCGAATCGCAGATCAAACGATTGCATCAGATCAAGGCGAGCCGCGACAACGCCAAAGTCCAGGCCGCTCTCGATGCCCTGACGCGTTGTGCGGAAACGGGCGGGGGCAATCTGCTCGGGTTGTCCGTGGAAGCCGCGCGCGCTCGTGCTACGTTGGGCGAAATTTCGTTCGCATTGGAGAAACACTTCAGCCGGCACAAAGCCGTCATTCGATCCGTGAGTGGAGTTTATCAAGCCGAATTCGGAAGCGACCCGCAAATTCAGCAGGTGCGCCAGTTAACCGACCAGTTTGCCGAGAAACAGGGACGCCGCCCGCGTGTGCTCATCGCCAAGATGGGCCAGGACGGACACGATCGCGGCGCGAAAGTCGTGGCAACGGCTTATGCAGACCTCGGATTTGACGTGGATATCGGACCGCTGTTCCAACAACCCGAGGAAGCGGCGCGCATGGCGGCAGAGAACGATGTGCACGTTGTTGGGATTAGCTCCCTAGCTGGCGGACACAAGACCCTGCTGGTTCAATTGCGCGAAGAACTCGTGAAGGTGGGTCGCGACGACATCATGATCGTCGTGGGCGGTGTCATTCCTCCGCAGGACTATGACTTCCTGAGGGCCAATGGAGCGGCTGCTGTCTTCGGGCCGGGCACGTTTATTCCAGACGCGGCGAAGGAGATTCTGACGCAGTTGAACCAGACATTGGGGTAAATGAAGCGGCATGGGAACATCGCGGAACATGGAGAGTCAGTCGGGCGAACGCCGGTTAAGCCGCGCCGATGCAGTCGCGTGGGTTTACGCGGGAGGAGCAGGCGAATGAGCGAAGAGCGTTCCGTCCCAATGACTCCCAGGCGTCCGCGCCAGATGACGGTGGAGGATTACGTTTCGGGCATTCTCAATCGTGATCGCGCAATCCTCGCGCGTGCAATCACGCTCGTTGAAAGCACGTCGCGCCTGCACGAGGCCTTGGCGCAGGAGGTGTTGCAGCGCGTGATGCCGCACACAGGGAAAGCCAGGCGCGTGGGAATCACGGGAGTTCCGGGGGTTGGCAAAAGCACGTTCATCGAATCCCTGGGAACGCACCTCGTGGAACGGGGGCAGCGAATCGCAGTTTTGACGATAGATCCGACGAGCTCGCGTTCCGGCGGAAGCATCCTCGGTGACAAGACGCGGATGGAAAAGCTGTGCCAGTTGCCTGCCGCATTCATTCGTCCTTCGCCCACGGGACACAGCCTCGGGGGCGTTGCGCGGCGCACGCGCGAGACGATGCTGCTGTGCGAGGCAGCGGGCTACGATTCGATCCTTGTGGAAAGCGTCGGCGTTGGGCAGACCGAGATCGCGCTCCGCTCCATGGTCGATTTTTTTCTGCTGCTGCTGCTGCCCGGAGCAGGGGACGAATTGCAAGGCATCAAGAAGGGGATTGTTGAAATGGCGGACCTCGTGGCGATCAACAAGGCCGATGGCGACAACCGCTTGAAAGCCGAACTCGCGCGGCAGGATCAGAGCGCGGCGCTGCATTACCTGCAATCGGCGACGCCAGGCTGGAAGACGGACGTCGCATTGTGCGCGGGGCTGACGGGCGACGGCGTTCCAGAGCTTTGGCAGGCCGTAGAACGCTTCTACGCAGAGTTGGAGCCCAAGGGCGTCATTGCCCGCCGGCGGCAGGATCAATCGTTTTCGTGGCTTGAGTCGCTGATCGAGGACGAGCTCAAGCGGCGATTTTACGAAGACCCGCGCGTCAGTGCGCGGCTCCCGGAAGTGCGGCAGGCTTTGATCCGTGGTGAGACCACGGCGGTGCGTGCCGCAGCGGATTTGATGAACGTTCATCGACAAAATTTATGATCAAGAAAATCGACCATCTCGGCATCGCGGTTAAGTCACTCGATGAAGCGGTTCCGTATTACGAGAAAGCCTTGGGGCTGAAATGCGAGCATCGCGAGGAAGTCGCGTCACAGCGCGTGCGCACCGCGTTTTTCAACTGCGGCGAAGTTCACCTGGAGTTGCTTGAACCGACGGATCCGGAAAGCCCGATCGCCAAGTTCCTGGAGAAGAATCCTGCGGGCGGCATTCACCACATTGCCTTTGGCGTGGATGACGTACAGGCGCAGCTGCAGCAGGCTGCAGGCGCAGGCGTGCGCTTGATCAATGAGGAACCTTTTGACGGCGCAGCGGGCAAGCTCGTCGCGTTTCTCCATCCAAAGTCCACCTTCGGCGTGCTCACGGAATTCTGCATGCCCAAGGGAGGCGACGACACCTGCGGTTGCAAACATTAACCCGAAAACTTTATGGCCATTAGCAAAGCACTGTTGGAAGAACTGGAGAAAAAACGCGCGGCCGCCCGCGCTGGCGGCGGGGAGGACAAGCTCAAGGCACGGCGCGCGAAAGGTCTCATGACGGCGCGCGATCGCCTCGACGCTCTCTACCAATCCGGCACATTCCAGGAATGGGGAATGCACGCCGACCACGATTGCCACAACTTCGGCCTTGAGAACAAAACGATGCCGGGGGACGGCGTTGTCACGGGAACTGGATTGGTCGATGGACGCGCCGTGGCAGCGTTCAGCCAGGATTTCACAATCAGTGGCGGATCGCTCGGCCGTATTCATTCCAAGAAGATTTGCGACATCATGGAATACGCGCTGAAGGCAGGCTGCCCCATTATTGGCTTCAACGATTCAGGCGGCGCGCGCATCCAGGAAGGTGACGATTCCCTCTCGGGCTACGGGCAGGTCTTTTTTCGCAACGTCCTCGTGTCGGGCGTTGTGCCCCAGATCGCGATCATAGCCGGACCTTGCGCGGGCGGCGCCGCCTATTCCCCGGCGCTGATGGATTTCATCATCATGGTCAAGGGCTCCGCCAACATGTTCATCTGCGGACCCGAAGTGATCCAGGCGGTCACAGGACAGAAATGCACGATGGAGGAAATCGGCAGCGCCATGGCCAACGCGAGCGTCAGCGGCAATGTTCATTTCATCGCCGAGAACGACGCCGATGCTGTGCGCATTGCGAAGAAGCTGCTCTCGTATCTGCCGTCAAACAACATCATGGACCCGCCGCATGCGCCGACGCCCAAGATCGACCTGACGCCGGATCCCGAGATGAACAAGCTCATCCCCGAGAACATGAAGGATCCGCTCGACGTCACCAAGGTCATCGCGCGGCTCGTGGATGGCGGCGATTACCTGGAAGTGATGAAGGAGTTTGCGAAGAACGTTGTGATCTGTTTCGCGCGCATCCAGGGGATCGTTGTGGGCATCATTGCTAACCAGTCCGCTGTCAAGGCAGGCACGCTCGACATCGACGCTTCGGACAAGACGGCGCGGTTTATCCGTTTCTGCAACGTGTTCAATATTCCCATTGTGACGCTCGTCGACGTTCCCGGATTTTTGCCGGGCGTGCAGCAGGAACGCGGCGGGATCATCCGGCATGGCGCGAAGATGTTGTTCGCCTATGCTTCGGCAACAGTTCCAAAGATCACGGTGATCCTGCGCAAGGCGTATGGCGGTGCTTACCTCGCAATGTGCAGTTCCGACATGGGGGCCGACGCAGTCTATGCATGGCCCACGGCCGAGATCGCGGTCATGGGCGCAGAAGGCGCGGTGAAGATTCTATACAAGCGCGAAATTGCCGCGGCTGCCGATCCCAAGAAGGAGGAGGCCAAACTGGTTGCGGAGTATCGCGACCATTTTTGCTCGCCGTACGAAGCTGCGAAGAAGGCGATGATCACCGACGTCATCAGTCCGGCCGAAACGCGCGCCACAGTCGGGCTGGCATTGCGAAATGTCCTGAGCAAGCGCGAAACGCGTCCGCCGAAAAAACACGGAACGATCCCGCTGTAAGCATCAACTCCGTTGAGCCATGAGCGATTCAAGAAATCCAAATGAGGGCCTGGGTGCGGCTGAAGCCAGCCTGGGCAGGGCGCTGGTGCTGTTGCATCGCGCTGCGTCGAGGTTGGACGACAGTTCCCGCCACGCGGAGGTGCAGGCGGCTCTCCGCCACGCTGCTGAGCTTGTCGAGCAGGCGCGGCACACGCACGGCGGTGGCATTCATGTGCCGCTCGGAGCGCAGAAGGTTTCGACCGCCGTCACCTCGGAGATAGCCGCGGTGATCGCCGCAGCCGTTTCGGTTGCGCTAGACCGGCCGTATCGATTGGTTTCCGTTCAACAGGTTTCTGTGCCTGTCGTTCCGCACCTCAACGTTTGGGCAGTGGAAGGCCGCACCCAGATTTTCATGTCCCATCGCGTCCGTTAACCCGCAATTTCACATGATCAAAAGACTTCGTGTAACTGTAGATGGCACCGCTTACGACGTGACAGTCGAGGTGCCGGAGGAATCGTCAGCAGCCACCGCGGCTCCTGCACCATCAACACCGCCGCCATCCGCATCTTCGCCCACTCCGCCTCCTGCCCCAACTCCCGCTCCCGCACCCGTTGCTGCGTCGAAGCCGGTCGAAGCGTCCGCGCCAGGCGACGTTCCCAGCCCGCTCTCAGGCCGTGTCACTGCAGTCGTGGTTCAAGCCGGCCAGGAAATCAAAGAGGGCGAACACCTGCTGACGCTGGAAGCGATGAAGATGAACACGTTCGTATTCGCGCCGAAGAGTGGAAAGGTCACTGCCGTGAAGACAGAGGTCGGCGCGGTCGTGGAAGAGGGCCAGGGCCTGGTCACCATCGGATAAGCCGATGAATCTCAGCTCTGCCAGATTCGATGCCGGCCGGAAATCTGCCGTGGCCGGATGGACGGTGCTGGAATTCGAGCAGGTTGATTCAACCAACCTCGTCGCAGCCACACTGCCACCGTGGACCGCTGTGCGCGCCGAAACGCAAACCGCAGGACGCGGCCGCTTTCAGCGTTCCTGGGTTTCAAACGAGGGTGGCCTCTGGCTGTCAGCGGTTGTCCCCGCGCCGAATCCTCATTCGCGTGAATTACTTCCGCTGGCCGCAGGGCTGGCGGCAATTGAGACGCTCCGTGGGCTCGGCGTGAAGCACGCGCGCCTGCGCTGGCCCAATGACGTGATGATCGGCGAACAAAAGCTCGCCGGCCTTCTCATCGACACCTTTCAACCCGGAACGGCGGTCGTCGGACTGGGAGTGAACGTGAGGAACCAGCCCGCCGTTATTGAGACGACGCTTGCGTCCACGGCTGCCCGCCTTGCGGATTTGATCGACCCTTGTCCCTCCCTCTCCACGCTCACGGAGGCGCTGCTGCAATCCATTCGCGAGGTTGTTCAACCGCTGCAAAAGAGCCGCCTCACTGAATTGTGTCCGCGCATCAATGCGCTCTGGGATCGGTCGCGGCCCGTGAAGCTTGACCTGGATGGCGTCGAGGTAACGGGCTCATTCTGCGGCGTGGATGAATGCGGGCGTTTGCTGTTCTCCGATGCCTCGCGTCACATTCATTCATTTGCGCCGCACCAGGTGCGGTCGCTTCGGGAAATTTCATCATGAACTCGTATCCAAAAGTTACCGCCGCTGAAGCCGCGGATTTCATCCAGCACGATCAAACGGTTGCCTTCAGCGGATTCACTCCCGCGGGCGCTGCGAAGGAAATTCCCAAGGCCATCGGCGCCCGTGCGAAGCTACTGCACGCCGAGGGCAAACCGTTTCAGGTTGGCGTGATGACGGGAGCGTCGACAGGCCGGTCGCTTGACGGCTCGCTTGCCGATGCGGAAGCCGTCAAGTTCCGCATGCCGTATCAATCCGATCCGACCCTCCGCAAGAGCATCAACGAAGGCAAGACGCAGTTCTTTGACATGCACCTGTCCATGGCGCCGCAGAACGTGCGTTATGGATTCCTTGGGCCCGTGCATTTTGCTGTGATTGAAGCGGCGGACGTTTCCGAGCACGGTGAGATCACACTCACCTCTTCGGTTGGCGCAGCGCCGACCTACTGCCGCGTTGCTGAGAAGATCATCATCGAGCTCAATGCGTTTCACCCCGCATCGTTGCGCGGATTCCACGACGTCTTCGAGCCCGAAGATCCGCCCTATCGAAACCCTATACCGATCTTTCGTCCGTCGGATCGCATCGGCGCGCCGGTCGTGAAGGTCAACCCGAAGAAAATTGTCGGGATCGTGCAAACGGATGCAGCCGATGAATCGGGTTCGTTCAGCGAGATTGGAGAAACAACAGCGAAGATAGGCCGCAACGTGGCGGAGTTTCTTGCAGCGGAATCGCGCCGCGGATTGATTCCCAAGTCATTTCTCCCAGTGCAGTCGGGTGTCGGCGACACGGCCAACGCGGTGTTGAAAGCCATGGGCGAAAACGCCGACATTCCGGTTTTCGAAATGTACACCGAGGTGATCCAGGATTCCGTGGTGAACCTGATGAAGCAGGGGAAGATCCGTTTTGTAAGCGGCTGTTCGCTCACGGTGACCAATCCGACCTTGAAAGAGATTTACGCGAACCTCGATTTCTTCCGTCCTAGGATGCTGCTGCGCCCGCAGGAAATCAGCAACAGCCCCGAGATCGTCCGCCGCCTCGGAATTATTTCAGTGAACACAGCGATCGAGGTGGACATCGCGGGCAACGTGAACAGCACGCACGTTCTTGGCCGCAGCATGATGAATGGCATCGGCGGGTCGGGCGACTTCGCGCGCAATGCATTTCTCTCGATCTTCACGTGTCCCTCCACTGCGAAGGATGGAAAGATCAGCACGATTGTCCCGCTGGTGAGCCACCTGGACCACAGTGAACATTCAGTGCAGATCATCATTACCGAACAGGGCGTTGCCGACCTGCGCGGAAAAAGCCCGATGCAACGGGCGGAGACAATCATTCAGAACTGCGCGCATCCCGATTATCGGGGGCTCCTGCGCGACTACGTGAAGATGGCAGGTTCAGTGCACTCACCTCAAACGCTCAGTGCGGCTTTCGGGCTTCACCAAACATTTGCGAAGGCGGGAGACATGAGAAAAATCGCCTGGGGCGATTTCATCCCGCGATAGTCGTCCCGCTCTCGTAGATACCGCGCGAACCACGAGTGGAATGATTTGTTCCACTCGTTAAGCCATTCTGCTAGCCGGCCGCAGTCTTCACCGGGGAATCTTCCCGTAGTTTCCGATTCCTTGCCTCTTGGCACAGTCTCTGCCTCTCGGGCTCCTAAGAATTGAGAATAAGAATGGGAAGAGACACGATCTATGATTTGGCGGGTGCGGTGCGGGAACCGCTCGCGCGTTTATTGGAAAAAATATTCGGCAGCGGCGTGCACCAGCCGATTGCCGGCGCGATAACTTGGGTGGACGCCGGCATCTCCTGTCTCGTGGTGCTGTTGCTCCTCACGATCCATGCGATCGCCGCGGGATGGCTTCGATGGCGGCGGTCGCGGGAAAGTTCTCAGGCAACCTGGCAGCACGATCTTCTTCAGTCCTTCGCCGGGCCGCTGTACCTCGCGATCTGGGTGGCTGGAATTTACATGGCTGTGGTTCCACTGCTGCAACGCGCAGAGACGCAGGACGAAACGTCTGCGGGGATGAATGCCTGGAACTGGTGCTTCGACGCGGGCATGGTGATCGCCCTGTTCTGGCTGTTCATTCGCGCGACGCGTGTTGCGGAAAAACGCCTCCTGCAATGGAGCGCGTTGTCGAAGACCAACATCGATGACCTTCTCGTCCCACTCGGAGCCCGCGCGCTGCGAGTCGTCGCGCCCGCAGTCGCAGTGATTGTGACGGTCCCGCTGCTCGATTTGCCGCCCGACTACAATGAACTCATTGGGAAACTCAGCGGCCTGCTGATTGTTGGCGTCGTGTCATGGATCCTCATCCAGCTCGTGAAGACGGGCGAAAAGGTGTTGCTCACGCGCTACGACATCACGGTGGCGGACAACCTTGAGGCGCGGAAGGTCTACACGCAGGTCAAGGTCTTGGGAAAAGCCCTTTACGTGGTGATTGCCATCTTCTCAATCGCGTCCGGGCTCATGCTGTTCGAGGAGGTGCGACGGTTCGGAACCAGCATTCTCGCCTCCGCCGGCGTGTTCGGAATCATCGTCGGATTCGCGGCGCAGAAAACCATTGCGAATCTGTTCGCCGGCTTTCAACTGGCCATGACGCAGCCGATCCGGCTCGACGACGTCGTGATCGTGGAAAACGAATGGGGTCGCGTGGAGGAAATCACGCTCACGTATGTGGTCATCAAGATCTGGGACGATCGCCGCCTGATTGCGCCGTTGAGTTACTTCATCGAAAAGCCCTTCCAGAACTGGACCCGTGTATCGGCTGCGTTGCTGGGATCGGTTTTCGTCTGGACGGACTACAGCGTTCCCATCGCGGAACTGCGTCCCGCGATCAAGTCGATCGTGGAGAGTTGCGCCGACTGGGACAAACGATTCTGGAATTTGCAGGTGACGGATTCCACGGAGCGCGCTGTCCAGCTCCGGGTGCTGGCGACTGCGCGGGATTCGGGCAGCGCGTGGAATCTTCGATGTGAAATCAGGGAGAAGCTCGTCGAGTACATCCAGCAGCATCATCCCACCGCTTTGCCGCGATTTCGCGCCGAGGTCGATGCTCCCGCTCGTAATGATGACGCGGCGCTCACTTCCCAGTCCACCGTCGATGCGCCAGGAAGGTAGGGATGGCGCGCTTGGCCGTCAGCATGCAGGGGCGCAGAACGAACCGTGTAATTTCCGGTTGTGTTCTCCTTGCCCGACGCGTTTCACATCTGCGATGGGAACGGCTACGGTGAGAGCCGCACGATGCGATAGAATCTCTGGCTGTCTCCCGCGATATCGTTGAACGAAAGCGAAGCGCCCGAAGCAACCTGATCCGTTCCCAGTTGCTGCCACTCGGAATCGGCCAGGTCGTTTTTGTATTCGACCCTGTAGCGATGACCCGGCGACGCATGAAATGTTACGGCAAGCGTTTGGTCGGAATGGGCAATCAGTTCGGTGATGGAAAGCGTTCCGCTCGCAGGTGGGGGAATGTTGGACGCGCCGGGCGTTGGCGATGGCGTGAGCAATCGCAGCAAACCGGAATCGGGAAGACGCGCTTCACTGACATTCGCGGATTGTGCGCCAAACGTCACGGCGTCGATCGGAACCCCGTCAGGGGTGAACAAGCCGAGCGCTTCGCCGTCCTTGGACAATTTGAATGACACGTGCAGGCTGGATTGATTGGTGTTCGCTGCCGTGAGTTCATCCGCCCAGACGAGCAGGAACCCGCCAGCCGGAACCTGGAATCCTGCTGGGATTCGAAACTTGAACGGATTCGCAAGTGAATCCGAAACGTAGTAGCCAGCGAGATCTGCAACAGCTTCGGATGGATTATGCAGTTCGAACCAGTCCTCGTATTTGTTGTTGGCTGGGTTAAGAAAGCCTCCGTCATTCTCTGCCATCCACTCGTTGATTCTAACGCTGATTGGGGCGAGGGCAGGATTATTCGTCGCCCCGGGTGTCGCATGGAACATCGCGGTGCGGTGGAACGGCTGCGCGTCGGGGACATTGCCGTACGATTGGTTCGCCGGAAGGGTTTTGAACGTGAGGTAATCGATGACCTGAGGTTGTCCATTTACCATCCGGGAGAGAGCGATGGACCCGGTTTCCGGTCGGAACGACGCGTGCAAGTGGCCGCCGCTTTCTTCGCCAGTTTCTCCGTCCAGCCAGACCTGCAGGAATTGTCCGGGTGCCACGCTTGAACCGGCTGGGAACGGCCATTCGGCCGGAGTGCTGTAATTCCTCCCCAGATACAATCCAGCCAGCGGAACGCTGTTGGATCCTGGGTTGTAAAGTTCCACCCACGGTTCGCGTTCGCCGAAATTATCCATCGGCCCCGTGACATTCTCAGCCTGGATTTCGTTAAGCCAAATGTTTGGGAACTCAGAGAACAGGCCCGACACAGAATTGGCCCGTCCGGGCGTTCTGACGCCACTGCCGGCGCCCACCGCCCAGTTGCCAACACGGCTGTTGTCGAACTGCGAACTGATGAGCTGCAGGGAAGTTTCAGATGGCGTGAGCGGCCACGGCGGGGTCGATTCATAGCGCACGCGATCCACGACGACGTCGGCTTCGGCCGTCAGGCCCGGTTGAATCAGCGAAAGGATTTCGCCGTCGGCCTGGAGCGAACCCTCGAATGTTCCGAAAACGGGAATCAATGCGCCATGGTGCGCGGCAAAGGCGATGCCACTCCTTGCGAGAACCAGATATTGGCCGGGCGCAATGATCGATCCTTGCGGGAAGGTGTAGCCAATGCCATTCACCGTCCAGCCTGAGAGGTCGAACGCTGTCGCGGCGCGATTGAACAGTTCTATGTATTCGGCTTCGGGAGCCGCTGTGTTGAAAAGGATTTCGTTGAATACAACATTTCCGATCGTCGGCTCGGGCGTATGCGAGTTTTGCACGGTCACGCCGATGGCGCCTGCCATGGCATTTCCGGCGCGATCCCTTGCTTCGATGCTCCATGCATTTGTTCCGGCCGGCGCGGGCAGGGCGAGGCTCCAGTTTGTCGTGCTGGTCCAGCGGGGCTTGTAGTCGACGCCATTGATGCGAACGCTCTCCAATTCCAGTGGTGCCGTGCCCTGGATGACGACCGCATCGTTTGCTGCGATGAATCGTGTTCCGCTAACCTGGAACGTGAGCGGATCAAACGGCGTCAGTAGCATCAGGATATTGCTGCGGCGATTCGCGATTGACGATTTCGTGGAGGACGGCGAACCCGCAGCGATGCCGGCAGCAAGAAATGCGGAGTGCTTCGCATCCAGGATTGGCTGAATCTCGGCCGGGTTCATTGGACCGTGGGCGAGTTCCTTGAGCGCCCGCAAATACATTCGGAGATATTTCGGCGTGCCCAGCATGCGCGACCAGGGCGTTTCGCTTGTTTGGAACAACCCGCCGTACGCGAGGGAGTTATCGAGGCAGATGCTCAGGTCGATGGTCGACAGCGTCCACTTGCTTTCGGCACTCACCCATGCATCCACGTTCTGGCCGCTGCCTGCGCCAAACGCATCCCAGTTGCCGACAGTGTTGTTCGCCGCCAGCATTCGCATCCAGTTTTCCACGTCCACCACGTTCTCGAGAATGGCTTCGTAATTTAAATCGTTGTAGGCGCCCGCGGCTTCGATCAGCCGAAAAACGTTTGTATAATCGCTGAGCGACGTTTGGGTTTCCTTGATGCTCCAGTTGGGCCGGTATCGTGCAACTCGATAGGAACCATCGGGAAATGTGTAACGGCTCATCCGGGCTTCTGAAATGAGACTGGTTGTTTGCCCGGCATACCAGCGTTGAAGTTTTATCAGCTGAACACCCGTGTGATCGGGAAGATATTGATCCTTCACGAGGCCTCCGGTTGGCCGGAGCGCGTCCTCCATCAGCTTGCCGCGGCGGGTGCCGTTCACATACACCGCGACGAAGCGCCGATAACTCCACGGCAGTCCGAGCCTGCGCATCAGGTAATAAGCGGCCTGCTCGCGTTGCAGCGTTGCGTCGTTGTTGTTGCTGGTGATGTTGTCCTGTTGAATGTCGTTGCCCGGCCAATGAATCTTGTTGAACGAAGTTGCGCCGAGCAGCAGGTCATCCTTCGGCATGCTCCACACGTAATGGCAGGCATTAAACCCAGCGGGTGAACTGTAGCTTTGATGCCAGGGACTTCCCGAATATCGCCCGCCCATGTTGTAGATGATGCGGTTGTTGTAAACGATTGTGCCATCGATGTCCTCGTTGCTCATGACAGGCAATCGGACCCATCGCGTGACGTTCGTTTGCGTGAGCCAGAGGTGATACGTTCCAAACCCGTTGGTTGGATCCGGCTCGCCATAGAAGATGACGCATTCGCGAACCGGTGCGTTGTCCGCAACGAGCTCCGGGAAACGGCTGGTGGCTCCCGCCGTGTCTGCGCCGTGAAGGACAAAGGCAATCGCCCCAGCGGAACGTCCGGGGATTGTGCCGCTGAAAACGCCATCCCCCGCAACCTTGTCTCCATTCCAGCCGGAATCGTTCATGACAACGTTCGACTCCGAAATTGCAGGGTCAACGCGGTAAGCCAATGTTAATGAATTCAACCCGTCTGGATCCGAAACTCTGGCGCTGACGACAACAGACTGGAAGGCGACAGGAACAGCGGGATCGTGCCGCACGTTGTAGATCGCGGGTCCTGCATTGGTGCGAAGCTGGCTGTTGGGCGATCCGGGCGTGCCGAGATTAGAAGGAATCGTCAGGCGTCCAGTGGCTTCAAGCTGGCAGCCTGTGAAACGCACAATGGCTTCCGGACATCCCCGCAGCCAGCGAGCTTTGAAACGGATCGTTGTGTTTTGCTGCGGAGAAAACGTCCCGTTGTTGAGGTTCATCTGCACGCTGTTGGGTCCAACCATCAATCCGTCTCCCGTCCGCACGTGCAGCGCGACGCCTCCATCTGGAAACCCCGCATTCGTTGCCAGGATTGAACGGGAATGGCTGCCCACGAAGCTCAGGGACGACATTCCGTTTTCAAATCCCGAATTGGCAGCGACGTTGCCGCCGATGTTCGCGAGTACTTCCACATTGTCAAAAAGACATTCGCCCGGATCCAGCAACCCGATCTGGATCGAACCGCCAGCGCCGCTTTCGGGGCGCGCCGTGGTTTGAATACTCGTCCAGGGCGCTTTCATGGTTTCATCGCTGTCGGCCCAGCTCGAAGCGAGACGCTTGTCCGCGCGCGCATCAATCAATTCCAGGCTGCTTCCGCCACCGTCCGACCACCGCCCCCAGCGCCCGCCCGTCCCGTAAGTCACGTCATCGACGACGATATCGATGTGGTTGGTCGTAGCCTGGCCAGGCGCTTGTCCATCGATTAGCAGATCAGGCTGGCTGAGCGTGATGCGTTCGCCGGAACCGGAAAGCCGGCCATTGAAATTACCCACCGTGTTCCCTGAATGGAGTTCTGGATAATTGGCAATCAAACGCGCGGCGTTTCTGGCAACGACGAGGTAACCCCCAGGCGCAAGCTCCTGTCCGGGCGAAAAGGTGAAGCTGACTCCGCCGCCGAGTTTCCACCCAGCAAGGTCAACGGTGTTCGTTCCCTGGTTGAACAACTCGATGAACTGGTCATCGTCGTTCCCCGAAATGGGATGATACATGATCTCATTGAAGCCAACGGAACTCACGAGGGGTGGGCTGTTGCTCGCGCCAAAGGAGGTGGCGGCGAGTCGATACCAATCGGCGCCGTTTGGATAGCGGCCAAGTGAAATTCCATTTTCCTGCGGCCCAAACTTCAAGGCATCGACGATGTTTGTGCCGCCCGCATCCTTGAAGTAAATCATTTCGCCCGCTGCATTCAGCGCGAATCCAAGCTGTCGCTCGGTGAAGCTGAGAAAGCCGCGGGCGGGGATGATGGTTCCAGCAGGAATGACAAACTTGTTGTTGGCGGGATGGTCGCTGAGTGTGCATCCGCCGAGATTCGCCGCGGAATTGCCGTGGTTGTAAAGCTCCAGGCCATCCACCTGCGGAAGATCCGTATGGGCCAGCACTTCGTTCAGGACAACGTTGCGCAGCGGCGACGGGTTGGTGGCTTCCGCGGAACCTGGCGAGCCCTCCGCACGAAAACTCCGTTGCCATGCACGGGGATTTGCTTCGCCGTAAGACGCACGCGCCAGCACGATCGAATGGCCGGAGCCGTCGGCACCCATTGGCCAGGGGCCCGAATCATCGTATGCAAACCGCAGCAGAACGGAATTCTGCTCGTCATGCAATCGGAGTTCGCCGCTGGTTTTTAGTGTGTTCGTGTAAGGACCAAATACCCCGCCCAATCCATGCACGGCTTGCACGTCGGCCGGAACAGCAGCCACGATGATGTAACCCTGCGCAGGGATTTTTGTTCCCGTTGGAAATGCATATTGAACCTGCCCCTCGATTCGATAACGGCCAATGTCCTCGGGCCAGGGATTTGAATTGTAGAGTTCGACGAACTCCAGATTCCGCCCATCCGTGCGATCGGCGGGTTTATACATGACCTCGGTGATGGCGATCGGCGTTCGACGGCTGGACGGTCCTGGACGTTCGCTATGGTCCTGCGAGATGGCACTTGTCACTGACGCCGTGCATATCAACAAAGTGATGATGACAGATGATATCCACGGGTTTAAGTCTCGGGGATGGACCTCCGACGCCTGCGCTTTTTTCACGCGGTGACTCTATCGGCAGCCCGAAAAAGAAGCAACGCCGGTCCAGGGCTGGTTTCCGTCCAGTGAGCAATCCGTGCTGCCGTCCGCCCTGGAGAAGTTTGTGTTGGCCACTCCCGCCTGAAACTCGCGCGCAACATGACAACGACCGCAATAGGTGGCAGGCAAAACGTGTTGGGGAAAGGCCGCGCAGGGATCCCCGCACGAAGGTCAGTTTTACGCGCCGCGATCGGAGCATCTACAGGATCCAGATTGTGGGATCCACCCAGACGGCGCCCTTTGCAAAAGGCCGGCGCCGTTCGCAATCCCAGAGGCAATCCTTCGCTCACTTGGAAGCGCGGAGGAAAACGAACTGCCATGAAGCACACAGCGCGTGGAGCCGCAAACAAACGGAAGGGGATTTTAGAAGGGGTTTAACCACGGATGAACGGGGATTTGTGAAGCAGGAGCCGGGTCAGGGCAGAGCTCACGCCAGGGTTTTCAAACCTGCCTTGCGGATTTCCGCCTTCCGACAGGGAAGTTAGCGATACGCTGCAATTTTCCACTTCTCTTCTTCGCGACTTTCGAGCCCTTCCCACATTGATTCGAACAATGCCTTTGAGGGTGAGAACCGGTTGGCCGGGAGAATCAACGTGGCGTGCGCAACTCGCGGATAAAGTGGCTCTCGCTCCGCAGCTCGTCGGCGCGCAGCCGCTTCGCAAAATTCCGCATGCCAGGATGCTTTTCGGCGTTGGTTTTGAACTGAACCTCCATGAACCCTGCCGCAATCAAACTGTTGTGAGCCGCGCGCATCAACAGAACGTAGACCCAGCTGTTTCGGTATGCAGGGTCAATGGCCATCCACGGCGCCTGTGGAGTTCCGTTGGTGAGGATCATCAGCGTCGCGCCGACCACTCTGGAACCCTCCATCACAATCCACGAATGGCGCTGTGAGAAAGTCTCTTCAAATTGCTCAATGGCGACGGACCCGCCCACCTCGCTCGCAATCAGGGAACGAACCGCGATCGCCGGCGCCTCAACAAGCGGTACGACTCGCGCCGCGCGGGGGATTTTTCCACTTCGCACGAGTTGTTGCTGAGCACGGTCAAACAGGCGTGCGCCGGCAGAAAGGTCTGTTTCATACCACTGGTAAACATTCGACACGGAGAATCTGGCCTGCAGCAGCGCCGCGGCTTCCGCGGATCCCGCTTCAAATGCGCGCGCCGTGATGACGCGAGTCGCGCCGCATCGCTGCGCTTCGTCACACAGCTTCCGCAGCAGGATGATCAGGAGGTGATCGCCGGAAATTTCTCGTGTAAACGCCCATTCGACATACGCCTGTCCTCCGTCCGCAAACACCAGCGAACCACAGCCAGCCATGGGCATCGCGCGTCCCGTTTCAACAACTTCGATCAAGCTGTGCGACGGCTTGCGAATCGCGCCGGGCAACAGGGCGACAACGGCGGCTATGTCCCTCGGCTGCGCCGGACGCAGCACAACGCTGTCTGGCGATTCATCCGAATTCTCCGTGCCGGTCTGAAGAACACGTTCAGCGGCTCGCGCCTTCATCTCACGATGCGTCTCCTGACTCAGTTTTCGCCTTCGCGCCCCTGCCAGCAACTGCTGCTTCATCAATGCTTGAAGCCGGAGAACATCTGCCTCGAATCCTTCCCGGGCTGAATACAGGTCGAGCAGAAACTTAATCGTGACCGGCCTGTGGGGATTGAACCTGAGACTTGTTTCCAGCGCTGAAATCGCCCCCTCCGGATTTCGCAATCGCACGAGGCAAATTCCCAGCACGAGGTGCGCTTCTGCGAGCGCGTATTCACGGCCCAGCGCCTCAAGGGCTGCTGCCGTGCCGTTCTCGTAATCTCCCACTTTAAGGCAGCATCGGGCTTTTCCCAACCATGCCACGGCACTGTCGGGCTCCAGTTCCACCGCGCGCTCGTAGCAGCGCATCGCCTCGACCGGCCGATCCAGCCGTTGATACACCAATCCCAACAGGTTGCAGAAGTCCGGTGACGCGTTTGCCAACGACACTTCGATTGCCAGCAGAAGGTTTAGCGCTTCCTTGAAGTGGCCGCGGGCATTGTGAATGGTGGCGAGAAGCATCTTCGCCCGCACATCGCGGGGAATCGCCGCGGCAATGTGTTGAACGATGGTTGAGCCTTCGTCGATCAGGCCAACGCGGAGATAGCACTCCGCCAGCATCAGCCCGAAATCGAAACGCAAAGGAAACGCTTGATAGATCTGTTCCAACAGCGGAACGGCTTTTCGCACCCGGCCGGAAAAAAGAAATACCATCGCAAGAGCCCAGTCGTTCTCTGCCTGCACAGCAGCGGCATAAATGCTTCCTTTGAAAGCCGCTGGCGGAACTGAGGATTCTGAATCGGTGTCCTGTGATTCCGTTTCGCCAGCGCCGCGCTCATCAGGTGTGTCGGGGGTTTCAATGAAAACGGGTTGCCTTGGCATGTGAAAAATGCTCACGAGCGCCCGGCCATTCAAATCCCGCCCGATGGGCAACTCAGCCATCGTGAGAACAGTCGGAACAATGTCCAAAACGCCTGCCCCGTGCGCGAGGTTGTCCTGCCGGATTCCAGGGCCCTTGACGACCAGAATGCCCACGGGCCGGTGCTCCAGGGTTTGGGTTTGAACCTGCCCCGCACCATTCGAAAGCCGCAGCTTGCCTGATTGGTATCCACTGGCCGAGCACAGCACCACCGTGGCATCCGTGCCTGCCAAATGAAGCAGCCGTCCCAATAGCAAGTCATGCAATCGATAAGCTCCGTCCACCACATCCCGATAAAACTGAAATTCCAACTCGCTGACCCGTTCCAGTCGGGGCGCGCGAAATCGCATGAACTCGCGCGAAATGTTGTTGAGGGTGGGATAAAACGCCGCCGTTAAATCCCAGGGTTCCGCTTCCATCAGGTGGGTCGTAATTGCGTGGATGGTGAAGCACTCCGCAAGCATTCGCGCCAGTTGGATCAAATGCGGATCGCGTTCCTGGTCGATGTTTGCAAAATCCGGAACAAACAGCCGGATTGTCGCGGCATCGATGTCTTGAGGTTGCACTGCGCATTGCGCGAGCGCGGCAGCATGGACGTCGGGGAAAACGCCTCGCGCCGGAAGCGATGGCGATACATCACCCTCATGGAGGCGGCGAATGAATGCTTCCGAAACCGCGACGCCATTAATCTGTTCTGCAGGATGACTTGCAGGCCAGTTCACGACGTGGCATCGCCAACCCTGATCCGACAGGACGTTCCAGAGCGCTTTGACCCGCCTTGAACTGCTTGAGAACGGCTGGATCCGTTCGTCTGAGTCGACTTGGGAAACGCCGAGAATTCCGTGCTTGTCCGCCAGTCTGCCCGTTGCCAGCGAATTCCAAAGCAGCGGGGAAATGACTGGGCGCAAACTGGCGAGGTTTCCGGAAACGCCTGCCTCGACAAGTCGCAACAGGTTCGGAAGCGCGCCCGCTTCAAGAAGAGGCCGGATAATCTGCCAGTCAGCGGCATCCCATCCGACCAGCAGAATCCGTTTGTCCGGGCGACTCATGAGGAGCGTTCCGAAGCGCCAGCCGGATTGAAGTTCCCGTTCGGGTTAACGCAACGGACTTCTACCGCGAACTCGCGCGGCGTCGCAGTGCCGCAACGCCCGCAGCACCCAGGGCCAGCAGGGCAAACTGGGAAGGCTCGGGAACGGCTCCGGCCGTGATGGCTCCGCCGGAAGTTTCGTAAGCAAAGCCATGGAGCGTAACGGACTGGTAACTATTCAGCGTGATGTCCGCCCATCCGTAATTCGTCGTCCCACCGTTGTTGAATCGCAGCCCGAGATAGGCGCGCTGTCCCGCGGTCCAGGGCCCCTGGTCCGGAGTGCCGGCGGCGGGTTTGTTGCCGTCCAGGATCGATGACGCCTGTGCCGGATCGACTGTTTCCGCCGGACCGATCAACGCGCCGAGTGACAGGGGCGTCGGGTCCGTCAAAGCCCCACCCAGGCCAACGATCTGCGCGTTGTCCTGATCCAGCGCGTCCCCGTCGTCCTTAAGCTGGTTATCGAACCGGGCCTGGGCGTTCGCGACTTCGGCATTCGCGGCAACATCCCCCGCGAGATTGAAGCTAAGGATCACGCCGTTGCTCTGTGTTCCGGTAACATCCAGAACATCACGATGCACAATGTCGGCATTCGTGCCGTGCACGGCAGCCGCCAAAGCTGTGGATCCCAAAACGTAACTTTTCAGCCGGCCGGAAAGATTCTTCATTGTCATGGTCTGCATTTAAAGTCGTCCGAAGCCCCTAGGGCTCGGAAGTACCTGGTGGCAACGTTTGACTACAAGCATTCCAGTGCAGCAGCAAGGCAAATGTGCCGCCCGCGCGCAGGTTGGGGCGCGGTTAAGAATGGGTGAGATACGCGCTCTTCGGTTCCCGTGATCGACAACTCGCGGCCGCAACCAAGCGGGAATGGAACAACGGCGTTTACGCTAATTTTCGCGAATTGAAGAGGGGAACTTTAACCACGAATCACACGAAGCACACGAAAACAGGGCAGCGGAAACCAAATCAAACGACGGATGGACATTGATTGGGAAACCGCCTTCTCTGCCTTTTCTCTGCTACCTCTGCGAGCCCCTGTTAAACGTCGTCTCTCGTCTCCTGCGGCGGAGAGTTACGCGAATTGCCGAAAAAAAGATGTGTTTAACCTGCCGGCAGGAAATCGAGAACAGTGTCAAGATGCGCCTATGCCAGAGCGGGAGGGCGGGATCGTTGACGGGCGTCTTGGTTCTCAAAGCGCGTCGGGGGGAACAACCGGAGGGGAAACGGGTTTACGCGAATTGCGCGAACTATCGCGAATTGAAGAGGAAGTTTAACCAGGGATGAACACCGATCTGAGGAAAAATGCTGAAACGCTAAAAAGCTGAAAGCTGAAATCCGTTCGACCTCTTCTTCGCGACCTTCGCGTGAGGTTATTTGTTTGGCCAGATCGGCAACGGAACGACGAACAGGCTTCGTCGAGGCGGAAAAGCCTGAGATTAATCCAAGACGTTTAGGTGGAATGGACGTGCCCCGGAATTTTTGTGGCGCCTTTGCCAGTCGATCTAGGGCGGAGATGCGTCGCCGCGGCGGTTGTACATAAAACTACTGGAAAGCGCGAACCGTCCGAGAAGAGATGCAGCATTGATGAAGAGCACCGTCGAAACAACACTTGCCTGCAGGAGGGTTCACTGGGGGATCTTTGTTCTACCAATCCTGCCGCTGGGTGCAACGATTCTCGCCATTGTCCCTGCAATGCTTGTTGTGAACCTGTTCAAGAACATGCTTCGCCCGATCGGTTCTGAAATAGCGATTCCCTACATAAGCCACATCATCGCGTTGCTGGCGCTACCGGGAGTTACGGTCTGCATCGCGTTGTTGGTAATCGTCTTCATTGCGTATAACCGCTCAAGTGTCACGTTGACAGACCGCCGGCTCCATTATCGTATAGGTTTGGTATCATGCACGTCCGGTGAATTGCCTCTCTCGAACGTGGATGCGATCTTCCTTTCAGATTCCCTGCTGGGTCGGTTGCTCGGGTATGGGACCATCACCGTCACGACCGTCGGAGGCTTGATTATTCCGTTTTATTACGTGCCGGACATCGTCGAGTTTCACAGGATCCTTCAAAAGGCCATCGACAACTCGAGACATCTGTCGCAACCGGAAAGCAAACCAGCGCAGGCGTCCGCCCCCGACGCCGCTCGCTATATGCCGAAGGCTTGACCGAAACAGCTCCGCCACGCGGTGTAGCGAGAACACACGGCAACACGTTCGACGAAAACGGCAACTCGCAACACCTGCGAATCCGACTCGAGCCATTGGGCCCCGGTTGCTAGCCAATTGTGATGGACGCAGCTGAGGAGGAAAAACCTCCGGGTCGTCGGCGAGTTTGGCGCTGTGGTTGGCGCTTATTCCGCCTGAGCTAAATACGATTGCGATCCTAATCGAACCTGGATTCCCCTATATCGATCAGGAGCTCTGACTAAGAATCTAGATTCCGACACATTCGCCGTTGACGGACCTGGATGCAAAAGTAAGCTTCGAATATGAGCGCTGCAATCAAGACCGGGGCTGTTTGGTTCACAACGAAAGGTCAGGTGGTTATTCCCGCATGGCTGCGCAAGCAATTTCACATCGAGGACGGCACGAAAGCCGTGGTGCAAGCGACGCCAGAGGGAATTTTGCTGAAGCCGATAACCGCGGCGCTCATCAAGCAAGGCAGGGGCATCCTTAAACGCAAGCCAACTGACAAGCCATTCGCCGAAGATTGGGCGGAGCACAAGAAGCGAGAACGGGACATCGAGGAGCGCCATGCCCGGTAAGGTGCTCGACAGTTTTGCGCTCATCGCCTACTTCCGCGACGAACCGGGCGCCGAGACGATGGAAAATCTACTCGTGGCCGCGGGCAAGAAGGATACGCCGCTTCACATGACCGATGTGAATTATGCTGAGGTCAAATACTCCATTGTGAAGAAGGACGGCGCAGCAGCTTGGGAGGAGGCCGCAAAGGTCCTTGAGGGCCTGCCGATCGACTTTCACTCCACGACCCGCGCGATGGCTGACAATGCAGCCGATTTCAAAGCGCGATTTAAAATCAGCCTCGCCGACGCGTTCGCCGCCGCGCTCGCGAAAGAAAAGAAAGCCGAACTCGTCACCGGTGACTCGGAATTCAAGACGCTGGAAAAGGAAATCAAAATCAACTGGCTGAAATAAAGATGCGCCCACAAGCCTTGCGATCAGGATTCCCGTTCGCGTTCGTCCAATATTCCATGCCGGGCAGGAGGAAATGTCGTTCGATCGTCAGACCCTGCAACCGCGAGAACGGCATCGATGCGAAGTGGTTTAACCACGGATGATCGCGGATTCGGAAATAGCTTCCTGGGTCTTTTCTCTGCTACCTCTGCGTGCTCCTATTAAACGTCTTTTCTTAGCGCCCTGGGTGGCATTCGCTGTGAGGCAACACTTGTCACTCCTGGCTATTTTGTTGGCTGGTGTTGATTCCGGTTGACTGCGAACACTACTTTCGCAAGCGAAAGAACTGGAGACCGGAAGTGGCATTCGTACTGAATACCATCTTTCCATTCACAAAGCTGACATTGGGAACAGAAGTCCAGCCGCCCCCCGAAAGATCCGTCGCTTCCAACCCGAAACCCACTCCCTCAACGGCCGGCCACGAGAGCACCAAATCTGACCCGTCCCTTGTCACCTCCAGCTTCGGCCCGGCGGCAATCCAGCCGACGAACAGGTCCGCCGGCCCGTTGTTCGTCAATCCGCGCGTTTCCAATGAAAAAGTTCCCGTGAAACTGCCGCCGACAAATGTCAGGATGGGCATGCCATTAAACGGATGATAGGTGTTCCCCAGCGCGAACGCCTCAGACGTGCCGCTACCCAACTGAGCCGCATCCGCCCGGAGTTCTCCAGAAGGATCAAGACAAACCAATGCCGCCACTGGATTCGTCACTTCGCCGTTCGGGCCGGGCGACGCAAACCGCCCCGCAATCCAGCAGTTCGTTCGCGAATCAAAAGCAATGTCATTCGCCGCATCTTTCCCTTGCCCAGGCAATTGCCGGGCCCATGCCAGATCGCCATCGCTGTCGTACTTCGCCACAAAAATGGTCGAACTGTTCGCATTGGAAAGTGTGACAGAACCGAAGTGGATCACATTGCTGAAGGATCCCGCCGTAAAAAGATTGCCACCCGCATCGATCTTGATCTTGTTGCCCAATACCATGTCGCCTCTCACCCACTGCACCATTCCCGCAGAGTTATACTTCACCAGAACGTTGGACGTGGTCTGGCTCGCCGGAGAAATCCCGTCAAAGGACGTCTCGCCCAATGAACTTGCGGCCACATAGCAGTTGTTCGCCGCGTCGAGCGTGAGCGCAAAGGTCGAAGCAAACGTCCCTTGCCGAACCCAGGCGACATTTCCCTGTGGATCAAGCTTCACCGTGAAACAGTTTGGTTCCGTTCCAATCTTCGTGAGCGTGGAATCGCCGAAGGTAAAACTTGCCGATTCAAAGGTTCCTGCGAGATAAAACGCTCCGCCTCCAAAAGACCGTTCTGCGCCGATGTCAGCGAAGGATTCCTTTGCGCTTCCACCTGCGCGCTGGAGCCACGCGACATTTCCAAGCGTATCGATTCCCGCCACGAAAATATCTGCATCCCCGGCATTGGTCACGGCCGCAGAACCGTATCCGAGGCTGCTTCCCGAGAAGCTTCCGGCGACCGCGTTCATTCCATTTGGCAGCGCGGCGTGCCGGGCTTCGACTATTGGTTGTTCGATCGTTGGAGCGACGGACCACAATGGTGCGTCCGAGGACTGATAGCGGAACTTGGTGAGAAAGACGTTTGTGACACCTTCTGTGGTGCTCAGACTGTGGGTGCCAATGGTTGTGTTCATGGCGAAACGTCCAAGAACGAAGATGTTCGTGTTGAAATCAGTCGCCAGGCTGATCCCAGAAACAGGCGCCGTGCTGCCGGCGCGCGTGAGCCACTGTGCATGGACGCCCTGGGCGACGGCTGGCTGCTGGCTGCCAAACTGCAGGGCGGTGAATACTGTCATGGTGGCCGTGAACAATGGAAAATCTTGAATCCTCATTGCCAACCTTCTACCGAACCAAGCTTCGCGCTGCAACTTCAATTGGTGGTTGCAAAGAACGCTGAAGCAGCCTCTTCAGGCCCGGAAACACGGCCGTAACCGCTCGTCGTTCCGGAGAATTGTCTCGACCTCGGCGACACAATCGCGTTCGGACAAAATTGTGTAAAAGTTGGGTTTGATCGATGGCGCAAGCCGAACCGCCTCAAGCCATTCGGAACGCGAGAAAGGCGCCGCGGCGATCGCACGCCAAAATCCCGTCGCATCGAACAGGTGCGTAATTGTTTCCGTGTGGCGTCCCTGCAAACGGCTCGCGATGTAGCTTGCAATGCCCACCTGCAGTCCGTGCAAAGCCGGATGCGCGCTTACTCGGTCCAACGCATGCGAAATCAAATGCTCGCTTCCGCTCGCGGGACGCGACGAGCTGCAAATAGCCATGGCGATGCCATTCAACATCAACGCCGTTCCCAGCAGCGAAACGCCTTCCAAATCGCGAATTGGCCGCGCAATGAACTGAAACACGCTCGCATCGGATAACAGCGCGGCGAAATCATCGAGCGCAGTTGCGCGCGCGTGGAAGGCCAGTTTCCAATCGGTTACCGCCGTGAATTTTGCGACCAGGTCGCCCACCCCCGATTGCCACAAGACTTCCGGCGCGTTCAGGCAAACCTCAGTGTCGAGCACCACGCCAAATGGCATGGCGGACGGAAGCGATCGGCGCTGCCCTTCGACAGTCAAACTCGATTGCGGGCTGCAGAACCCATCGTTCGAAAGTGACGTCGGCGTCGCGATGTAATAAATGCGCGCCAGGAACGACACATATTTCGCGACGTCGAGCGCCTTGCCGCCGCCGAACCCGACGATCGCATCAACGCCTGTGGGTAATCGTTTAAACAGCGCTTCGGCTTGCTCAAAGCTGGGGCTGCTGACCGGGACCACCTCGGCGGCCTCGACGTGCTCGCGCTGAAATCCCGCGCAGAGCCGGTGCAGGAGATCAGGATTCAGATCCTGGCTGTGAAGGACGAGAACGCGCTGGAAGTTGTGGCGTCGCGCGTAAATCCCCAGGCGATCAAGCGCCCCGCGCTTTAATCGGACGAGCGAGGGAATCGCAACTTGCTTGTGCGTTAACATGGAGTTTTGAGAAGAACGCCAGCGATTTCGGACCAGCGATGGAATGGATGAAATGATTCGCCACGGCGCTTGAGTTCCACCGCAAGCCATCCCCGTGCAAACCGAAGCTCCGGCCTGACGGCGAGCGCCGATGCCAGGTCCGGCCGGCCATCCCCGGCGAACGCGGCGCAACGGCTTCGTTGCATCGCATCCGTCACCACCGCGAGTTTGTCGATGCCATTCTGCTGGCTGAAGAATCGCGATTCCACGGGCAACGATATTTCCAGGCCGCGTTGAGGGGAGAACCTTCCGGGATTTGCATGCACAAGGAGGCTTGTGCGCGCCGCGCGAAGGAGATGCTGGATGTACCATTCGCAGCCTGCGGATGCGACGATGATTTCCCAACCGTCTCGGCGAAGCTGTTCAACCGACTTCGCCAATTCCGGATCGATTTGCATTCGGCTCACGAGGTCGAAGAGCGTTTTCTCGTCCGTTCGAATGCGGGAGAAAATTGCAGCGAGCGCTTCAAAATGCGTCAGCTTGCCAGCGACATACTGTTCCCAGGGATCGTCATCGGCACAGACCGGCCACTGCGCCCGCACAAGGTCGTAGAAATCGTGAAGCGTGATTGTCCCGTCGAAATCTGTGACCAGGATTTTTTGACGGGATTCGGAGTTTTGCCGGGATGCGGTGCTCACGCGCCCTCACAGTGTACGGAGGTATCGAGGGAAGACAATCCTGCCTGAGACCGTTCAGTTGAATCGCGCGCACCTTGACGCTGTTCTTCGCCACGGATAGTTCATTTGACATCACGCGATAAGAAGAAACCGCATCTCCCAACGCGGCGAGTTCGAGGGAACCCCCGAGGTTTGTTGAGACCTGCATGGGAAAGAGATCGCCGTTGTCGCCCGACCAAACCAAATAGGCAAGGCCGACTTGCTTGAGCGAGTTGACGCAGCTTATGCGAGAAGACTTTGCCTTCGCTTTTCCAAGAGAGGCGACTGCCAAGGCTCCGAGGACGATAGCGATGGCGGCAATGACGAGGAGGTCAGCGCGTGAAAAGGCGCGTTGTCGTTTAGGGTCTCGGTTGCTGCGGATCACGCCCCGCGAAAGAACTCGTGGATCACTTGCGATACACGCTGAATCGGAGCGTCGGTCAGTTCAGGATAGATCGGCAGGCTGAGGCATTCGCGAGCGGCTTTTTCGGTGATCGGAAAGGCGCCTTCCTTGTAGCCCAGCGAGGCGTAGCACTTCTGCATGTGGAGCGGCAGGGGATAATGCAGCGCGCAGCCGATCTTGTTTCCTTCGAGATGCTTCTTCAGTTCGTCGCGTCGCGGATGCCGCACGACGTAAAGGTGATATGCGCTTTCCGCGTAGTCCGCTTCGCGGGGCAGTTGCAGCGGTGTGTCAGCGAGGAGTTCGTGATATCGATGCGCGACGCGACGGCGTTCAGCGGTCCACTTGGGCAGATGCGGCAGCTTTACTCCGAGAACGGCACCCTGAATTCCTTCCATGCGGTAATTGAAACCGACTTCATCGTGGTAGTAGCGGACGGTCGAGCCATGTTCGCGCAATGACCGCGCACGCGCCGCGAACGCCGCGTTGTTGGTGACGAGCGCGCCGCCTTCGCCAGCCGCGCCCAGATTTTTTCCCGGATAAAAGCTGAAGCAGGAAATCTCTCCGAAGGTGCCAACCATCTTGCCGTTGTATTTCGCACCATGCGCCTGCGCGGTGTCTTCCACGACGGGCAGCTTGTGCTTGCGCGCAACGGCGAGCACCGGGTCGAGATCGAAGGGATGGCCGTAAAGATGCACAGGCATGATCGCCTTGGTGCGCGGCGTGATGGCAGCTTCGATGCGCGCGGGATCGAGATTGAACGTGGCGTCCTCGATATCGACATAAACCGGCTTTGCGCCCACATACGAGATGGCCCAGCTCGTGGCCACGAACGTCATGGGCGTGGTGATCACTTCATCGCCCGCGCCGACGTCGAGGAGCATGAGAGCGATGTGCAACGCCGACGTTCCGCTGTTGAAAGCGACGCAATGCTCGGCGCCGACGTATTTGGCGAAGTCCTTTTCAAACTGGACCACGTCGGGTCCGAGGCAGAAGGAGCAGTTGTCGAGGGTGCGCGCGATTGCGGCGTCGAGTTCCTTGCGAATCCCGCGGATCTGCGCGGGTAAATCCAGGTAAGCGATAGGTTCAGCCATGTTAAAGCACCATTTTGGTGCGGGCGGAACATATACAACCGGCTCGCGTTTGGAAACAGAATCTCGGCTGAGTTGATCCTCCTCTCAGGGCGCGCATCTTGACAAGTTCTTGGTTTCTCTCCTCGCCTGCGACGCAGGCGGGAGAAGGGTTGGGAAGAGGGTGCTCTGATGCGTTCTCCAGCGTGGCGTCGTTTCCAAGGTCAAACGCTCCTCCTCTCCCCGGCCCTCTCCTCCGCTCCGCGCGGAAGAGAAGGAGGTAAGAATGGAGCTGCACAGGTAAGCGTTAAGGCTAATCCGGATTTTCCTTCAACCATTCTTCGGTTTTCTTCTGCCAGGTGGCGCGGTCGGTGCCGTAGTTTTCCTCGAGGTAGAGCTCGAGCAGGTCCCGCGCTTCTTCGGCTTTCGGATGGTTGGGGGTGAAGGCGATGTCCAGAAACGCAGGCAACTTGGTGGCGTTGGGGCGGTTCAGCAGGTCTGCGAGCAGGGTGTCCAGGACTTCCTCGGGCAGGGTGGCGTCGACCGCGAGCCGCAGCAACGGCGCATAATTTTCATCTTCGACCAGATTCGATAAATGCTGCGCCACCTCATCCTGTCCTTCGGCGGGGAGACGCGGAAACATAGTCAGGAGTTGCGTGACCTTGTCGGTGTCTTCGTCGTCGGAGGCGAGGACCTCCTCAAGGCTATCCTCCCAGTTGGTCACGACCTTTTCGGGCTGTGCGAGAGGAACGGCGACAACCTCGGGCTCGGCCACAGGCTGCGGGTCCGCTGGGCGCGATGGAGGTGCGGGAGCCGGGCGCGCGGGATTCGGCCGCGTGGCGGGCCTGGGTACGGTTGTGGAGTTCACCGCCTCAGGTTGCGGCGGTTCAACCGGTGGAACAGTTGCAACATCCCGCGTCGCGAGCCAGCCGATCCCCAGACCGAGGCCGACAACTGCCACCAACACGCCCAAAACCGTTCCGATTTTCGCTCTTGCCATAATTTACGTGGTAACGACCGCATCGAACTGCAAGTCGTGCAATCTCTTGTAAACCCCGTTGCGCTTCAGAAGTTCCGCGTGCGTCCCTTTCTCCGCAATCCTGCCTTCCTGCATAACAACGATGAGGTCCGCCTTCTGCACGGTGGAAAGCCGATGCGCGATGCAGAGGGTCGTGCGGCCTTCCATCAATTTCTCAAGTTCGTTCTGCACCAGCCGCTCGGACTCTGTATCGAGCGCGCTCGTCGCCTCGTCCAGAATCAGGATGGGCGCGTCCTTGAGGATCGCGCGGCCGATGGCGATGCGCTGGCGTTGTCCGCCCGAAATGTTGATTCCCTTTTCGCCCACGACTGTTTCGTAGCCGTGCGGTTTCTGCACAATGAATTCATGCGCGTTGGCCGCGCGTGCAGCGGCTTCGACTTCCGCGTCGGTGGCGTTCGGCCGCCCCATGGCGATGTTTCGGCGAATTGTTTCGTGGAACAAAATGGTTTCCTGGGTGACGAGGGCGATCTGGCTTCGAAGGTCGCGCGTGGTGACCTCCTTCAGGTCCACCCCGCCGATTCGGATCGAACCCTCTTGTGGATCATAAAAACGGAGGAGCAGATTGGTGACGGTTGTCTTTCCCGATCCACTGCTGCCCACCAGCGCCACGAGCTGGCCCGCTTTCACGGTCAAACTGAAATCCCGCAGAACGGGCTTTTCGCCGTAGTCGAAACCCACGTGCGAAAATTCGATATCCGCATTCCGTGCGTTCAACGGAACGGGGTGGGCGGGCTCGCGAATGTCATTGTGCGTATCCAGCAATTCAAAGATGCGTTCGCTGGCTGCGCGCGCGTGGTGGATGGAGTTGTTCAGCCGTGTCAGCGACTTGATCGGCTGATACATCACGACGATTGCCAGGATGAATCCAACGAAGTCGCCGATGTCCGGTTTGTTGATTGTAACGGCTGTGGCGTAGATGAGAACCAATGCCACGCCGACGCCGCCGAGAAATTCCGTGAACTGGCTGGGCAGTTCGTTTGCCCGCACGACGCGCATCGCCTGGCCGACGAACTTGCGGGTGGTCACGCGAAATTGCTCCGCCACGGTGTCCTCGAGATTGTACGCTTTCACGATGCGGTTTCCCGTGAAGGATTCGTGCATCAAGGTCGCCATTTCGGAAATGTGCGTCTGCATCGCCTTCGCCGATTTTCGGACGCGGCGTGCGTAGATGGAAATCGGAATAAGGCAGATGGGAAGGACGATGATTGAAATCAGTGTCAAAACACGCTGCTCCCGGGGAATGAGCAGGACGCAGAGCATGGCGACGATTGTAACGGGATCGCGGACCATGGATGTGACAGCGGTTCCCATGATGCCGTAGAGCGTGTGGGTGTCGCTGCTGATGCGCGAGATGAGGTCACCTGTGCGGGCGCGGCTGAAAAACGTGAGGGAAAGGTTCTGCAGGTGCGAAAACAATTTCAGGCGCAGGTCGGCGACCGACCGCGATGCGGCCCAGCTGGTCATATAGACGCTGAGATAGCCGAAGATCGCGCGCACGAACATCGTTGCGGGAATGAGGCAGATGATGAGCACCATCGCGACGCGCGACTGCGGGGCTTTGATGGTGGGGATCCAGGTGCCGAGTTGATTCAGAATCCAGTGTTTGAGCCCGGTAGCATTTGCAATTTCCTTGCTGAAGCTGAACTCTTCGCCGAACGCGAGATTGACCACGAAGTTGATGAAAAAAACAAGGAGCGCCTGGGTGAGCGCAAAGATCATGCTGCAGATCAGCCCCAGGAGGAGCCGGCTGCTGTGGGGCCGCATGAAGGGCCAGAGCTTTCGGAAGAATCCGATCATCCAATGCAGTATGGGATTGTGCCGCGATTCCGCTAGTTTTTCCTGAAGCTGGCGGTGTGAGAACAAGGATGGACGAATTCCGGCGATTGCGTAAATTCTTGCAAACAAATGGGGATCCAAAACAAATCGCTGCCCGTCAGTTGGACGATGGCGCTGGTGGCGTTGGGAGTTGGCCTGGTGCTCTATGCATTCAATCCGGCCACCGTGCCGATCTTTCCCGTATGCCTTTTTCATCAATGGACTGGGTTGAATTGTCCTGGCTGCGGATCATTACGCGCGATGCATCAGTTGCTTCACGGAAACGTGGTGGAGGCGTTTCGATTGAATGCGCTCCTTGTCATTTCGATTCCGATTGGCGTGTGGTTTGGCATTCGCCTCCTGCGGCAGCACCTGCGCAATGAACCTGGCCCCATCGTGCGCCCCCTCTGGATTTGGATTTACGCGCTGGTGTGGCTGGTGTTTGGAATTGTCAGGGAACTTCCAGTGCAATCATTCGCGGTGTGGCCGCCCTAAACCGTTCGCTCCAACTAAACCAAGGAATCAGGAATAAGTTATGTATAGAATCATCGGCGCAGATGGCAAAGCCTACGGTCCGGTCAGCGAAGAACAGATTCGTTTCTGGATCGCTGAGAGCCGCGTGAACGCGCAGACGCAGGTGCAGGCGGAGGGAACGGCTGAATGGAAACCGCTTGCGCATTTCCCGGAATTTTCGGCGTCATTCGCCGGGCCCGAAGCTCCAATCGCGCCATCCATCCCGGCAGCGCAACTGGCCAGCAACCGCGAAGCCGCGAAACGCAGCGTCAAGGCTCCGGCAATCGCGCTCAAGGTGTACGCCGGACTTTTGCTGGTCGTCAGCCTGCTCTCACTGCTGCTCGTCGTCCTGGTCATGACTGGCTCAAACCCTTTCACGAACGTCGAGAACGCTGAAATCTCAAAATCGCTGACGCAGCAGTTTGGCAGCGCGACCGCGTTCATCGGTCCGATTCTCAACCTCGTTTTCGTCGGCCTCATCTTCGTGGGAGCATCGAAGTTTGAACGGTTCGAAAGCTTTGGAATGGCGCTGACGGCGTGCATCCTCGCGATGCTTCCATGCTCGCTGTGTTGCGTGATTGGCCTCCCCATTGGGATTTGGGGAATCGTGGTGTTGAACCAGTCGCAGGTGAAATCGCAGTTCAAGTAAGACGCCATGTATCGAATCATTGGAGCCGACGGGCAACCCTACGGTCCAGTGGATGCGGCGCAGGTGCGCCGTTGGTTCGCGGAGAACCGCGTTCGCCGCGACACAATGATGGAACGTGAGGGATCATCCGAGTGGAAGCCGCTTGCGGATTTCGAAGAATTCTCAGACTTGTTCCAATCAGCTGCGCCGGATCCGGGGCCGGCGAGTTCAGGAACCGGCGGCAGTCGCAGTATGGAATTGGAAGCGTCGATCGCCGTTGCGAACTCGCGTCCCGGCTTCAGCGCGACGGAGTGCCTGGGGCGTGGCTGGGATTTGGTGATGGGCCGTTTTTGGTTGTCGGTCGGAGTCAGTGCCGTCTGTGTGGTCATTACAAGCGTTCCGCTGCTTTACGGCCCCGTCATGACGGGATTGTTCTGGTTTTTCCTGCAACAGATCCGCACTCGAAACGCGAGGCTTGAAGACGCCTTTGAGCCATTCAAACACGTACTGCTGCAATCGTTTCTCGCCGGACTTGTCGTCTCCGTGCTCGTGTCCATCGGCACGATGCTGTGTTTCGTGCCCGGAATAATCCTGACTTGCCTATGGATGTTCACGTGGCCTTTGTTAATGGACAAACGTTTGGATTTCTGGCCGGCAATGGAGGTTAGTCGCAAAGTTTTGTGGCTGCGCATCTGGAGCATTCTAGGCCTTTGGTGCCTGTCGCTCTTGCTGCTCCTTGCGGGATTGTTGCTATGCTACGTGGGGTTGTTTGTTGCGGTTCCTGTCGTCATCGCTGCCCATGCCTGCGCGTACGAGGAGCTGTTCGGGACGCCGCGGACGGAGCCCCTTCCGTGAACGTCGCATCCGCGAAGGTATTTGACGCCATTTTTCCGTAAACGCATTCTGCGTCATTCATGAAAACTTCATTCCGCCTTCTCTTCGGCTGCATCCTCGCTGCGACAGTGAACTGCGGTGTTGCCGCAACAAACCCGGCAGACCTGGCGCCCGCAGCAGTGCTGTCGATCATGGAACGTGTTGCCGACTGGCAGCTGGCGAACCCGAGCCGGCATCGTCAGACGGATTGGACCCAGGGAGCGGGCGATGCGGGGTTCATGGCGCTTGCCCGTCTCTCGAGCAGCCCTCGATTCGAGGAGGCAATGATCCGCAAGGGCGAGACGAATGAATGGCAGCTTGGGCCGCGCATTTACCACGCGGACGACCACGTAGTGGGGCAGGCGTATTGCGAACTGTTTTTCAAGTCGAAGGAGGATCGAATGATTGCGCCGCTGCGAACGCGGTTTGATTACATCCTGGAAAATCCGCGGCACTTCGAGACTCTCGATTTCACGCAGCGGCGCATTGGGGATCTATGGTCCTGGTGCGACGCGCTGTTCATGGCGCCGCCGACGTGGGTGCGCCTTTGGAAGGCGACAGGCAAGGAACAATACCTTGAGTTTGCAATCACCAACTGGTGGCGGACCTCTGACTATCTTTATGACAAGGAGGAACATTTGTACTTCCGCGACAGCACGTATTTCAACAAGCGCGAAGCCAATGGACGCAAAGTGTTTTGGAGTCGCGGCAACGGCTGGGTGATGGGCGGTCTCGTGCGCGTGATGGAACATCTGACGCCGGGCCATGCAGCGCGGGGGCGGTTCGAACAACAGTTCAAGGAGATGGCTGATGCGATTCTTCGATGCCAGCAGCCGGATGGCTTGTGGCGATCCAGCCTGCTTGATCCCGAGAGCTATCCGTTGAAGGAAACGAGCGGCTCGGGCTTCCACACGTATGCGCTGGCGTGGGGAATTAACAACGGATTGCTTGAGCGGCAGCGATTCGAACGCGCAGTGCGCAAGGCCTGGAGCGCTTTGGCTGCGTGCGTGAATGAAGATGGAAAGCTGACACACGTGCAGCCGATTGGTGCGGACCCGAAGAAGTTCGATCCGGAATCGACGGAGATTTATGGCGTTGGGGCGTTCCTTCTGGCGGGGAGCGAAATGCATCGATTGCTTTCGTCGCGGCCTTAGCGGGCGTGCATTCAAGGACTTGGGTGTCGGCCTCGCGCACGGCACGCCGCGAAGCCCCCGGCTCCGAATTTTTGACCACGGATGACCACGGATCAGCAGGACAAAATCCGCCGCTCCTCTCTCTGCTACCTCTGCTTGCTCCTGTTAAACGTCTTCTCTTCGTGGCCTTCGCTGCAGCAACTTCTTTTCAATCTTGTGAACACGCTTAGGTGCGACCATTGAAGCGACCTGAAGGTCGCTCGGCAGGGCAGTGTCGGGATGCACCCGGCGGGCTGACGGGTGATGCTTGCTTGCCTTCAACTGGCGCTTGGGTGAACGTGTCGGCTCTATGCTTACGGAAAACGACGTCCGCAACGCTTTGGCCGCGGTAAAGTATCCTGGTTATTCGCGAGATATTGTTTCCTTCGGCCTCGTGAAGGAAATTGCGGTGAACAATGGCGCTGTGTCGGTGGGGATGCAGTTGACGACAAACAACCCTGAAGCCGCGCAACAGATCAAGGTGGAAAGCGAACGCGCCCTGAAGGCGTTGCCAGGGATTCAAGCCGTTCACGTCGATGTCCGTCAGCAAGCAGGAGCGGCGCCCGCCACTGGCCAGGGCCCGTGGTCGCAGCAAGGCCGGGTTCCGGGCTTGCGCCACATCGTTGCCGTGGCCAGCGGCAAAGGCGGTGTCGGCAAGTCAACGACCGCGGTGAATCTCGCCTGCGCCCTGCACCATCTGGGCGCAAGCGTCGGACTGCTTGATTGCGACATTTATGGTCCAAGCATTCCGCTCATGATGGGCACGCGGGACAAACCCACACTTGCGCCTGACGAACGCATGATCCCACCAATGAGTCATGGCGTGAAGCTGATGAGCATCGGTTTTCTGGTGGACGACGATCAACCCGTGATCTGGCGTGGGCCGATGATCAACAAAACCATTCAACAGTTCTTCTCGTCGGTGGCATGGGGCGATCTTGATTTCCTCATCGTTGATCTTCCTCCGGGAACGGGCGACGCCCAGCTTTCGCTTTGCCAGACAGTTCCATTGGACGGCGGCGTCATTGTCACCACACCCCAGGAGGCGTCACTCGGAGTCGTCCGCAAAGGCGTGGGGATGTTTGAGAAAGTGAACGTGCCGATTCTTGGGATTGTGGAAAATATGAGCTATTTCACGGCACCTAACGGGGATCGTGTTGAGATCTTTGGCCACGGCGGCGGCAGGGCGGAGGCGGAGCGCAAGGGAGTGACGTTCCTGGGGGAAGTCCCCATCTTCACGGAGATCCGCGAGGGCGGCGATTGCGGCGTTCCGGTTGTGGTGGCATCGCCGGAAGCCCCTCCGGCTCAGGCGTTTCTGAGAATAGCCGCAGCCCTGCAGCAGCGTCTTGGCCAGAGCGTGTAGTGCGAACGGGTGATTTGCAAAGGCGGCGGATGCCTATAGATTCAGTCAGCCTGAGCTGGTAATACATACAGGCACGTCCGGGACCGCCAGTTTTGCATTGTCAGTCTTGGGACTGCCTCATAGAGTTGCGCGGCAAAGGCACCCTTTGTATATGTCGGACCAAACTAACGAGCCCGCCCAGGCAAGTGACCTCCTGAGGAACTCCTCGCTTTACCGCGAATTTCAGGCCGAGCGCGAAGAGATCCTCAAGCACAAGTGGATCGAGTCAGAAAAGGCTGGACGGGATATTGGTTTCGAGCGTGCGCTGACGGATTGGATTATCAAGCACCGATCCAAATGGCGAAAAGCGCGCCTCGGCACCAACTGATCAAAACTGCGGTTCCTTTAAGGCGGCCCTGCGAGGCGGCCAAGGATCGATGACCCATCATTTTCAATGCGACGAACAACCCTGCCCGGGTGTGTTCGTTTTTTTATGTCCGAATCCTGCGTCATCCTGAACGCCGCTGCCGTTCAGCGCGCCATCATCCGCATCGGCCACGAGATCGCCGAGCGCAACGAGAACAGCCATGAGGTGGTTCTGGTTGGAGTCCCCATCGGCGGCGATGACCTTGCGCGCAGGCTGACCTCGGTTCTCACGGGGATTTGGCAGCATCCCGTGCCTGTCGGGGTGCTCGACGTCTCGATGCACCGGGACGACCTGAATCACCGAGCGGCGCCGCAGGTGTTTCCGACGGTGATTCCCTTTGATGTTACAGGGAAGACAGTCGTGCTTGTGGATGACGTTTTATTCAGCGGACGCACGACACGTGCGGCGATGGATGCGTTGAACGATTTCGGGCGGCCAAAAAAAATCCAACTTGCGGTGCTCATCGATCGCGGCCATCGCGAGTTGCCGATCAAGGCGGACTTTGTCGGAAAGAACGTTCCCACTTCCATTTCCGAGAAGGTGGTGGTGCGGCTTGTTGAAGGCGGGGCAGCCCACGACGAGGTGGTTCTGCAGAAGCGATCTGAATCCGCATGAGCTGGAATCGAAAGCATTTGCTCGATATCGAGTCGCTGACCGCGGAGGAACTCAATACGGTTCTCGACACCGCGAAAGCGTTCAAAGCCGTGGGCACGCGCGTCATCAAGAAAGTTCCGGCCCTTCGCGGAAAAACAGTGGTGAACCTGTTCGTTGAACCTTCCACGCGCACGCGCATCAGCTTCGAACTCGCCGAGCAGCGTCTTTCGGCCGATATCATCAACTTCACCGCGGAAGCGTCATCGCTCAAGAAGGGTGAGACGCTGAAGGACACTGCAAAGAACCTGGAGGCGTTGAATGCGGACTTCATTGTGATCCGCCATAGCGCGTCCGGCGCCGCGACTTTTCTCTCCCGCGTGTGCAACGCCAGCGTCATCAATGCGGGTGACGGCGCGCATGAGCATCCCACGCAGGCGCTCCTGGACGCGTTTACGATCCGTGAACGCAAGGGGAATCTGGCCGGGTTGAATGTCACGATCCTGGGAGACATCCTCTACTCCCGGGTTGCGCGCTCGAACATCTGGGCGCTGACGAAGCTTGGGGCGAACGTCACGCTGTGCGGACCCGCGACTCTTGTGCCCCGCGTGTTTGAACAGATGGGCTGCCGGGTCACTTACAACGTCGACGAGGCGATAGAAGACGCGGACATCATCAATCTTCTCCGCATTCAACATGAGAGGCAGCGCAAGACCATGTTCCCGAGCATAGGCGAGTACACCACGTTGTTCGGCCTCAATAAAACACGGCTTTCGCGCGCGCGGCCCGACGCTCTCATCATGCATCCCGGTCCGATCAACCGCGGCGTGGAAATCGATAGCGAAATTGCCGATGGCGATCGCTCACTGATTCTCGAGCAGGTGACCAATGGTCTGGCTGTGCGCATGGCGGTGCTGTTCCTGGTCGCGGGCGGGAAGAGTCCCCAGGAAGTCAGCGCTTCATGAGACATTCTTGGTCTGGGCGGTGCAGGAGCCGTTCGACGAAACAGTTCGGTTTCCTGGTGATTGCGGCGGCATTTGTAGCGGTTGCTTCGGCACAGGAGGAAAGCTTCACCATTGATGCTGACGCCTTGCAAGCGGTCCAGCAATGGGCGGAAGAGAACATTGATGAAGACGTGCTGCGCTCGCTCGGAGCTGCGGACCAGAAGCAGGTTGAAACATTCTTCAAGGAGATCCAGAAGCGATTTCACGGAGAATACGTTGTTGATGTGGCCGAACTTCGCGACATTGCCAAAGGCATTCTGCCATTGCTGGAGGCGAACGCAGACACCCAGGCGTATGCGATCTGGCTGAAGAGCCGGCTCGATTACCTCGAGGTGGCGGAGCAGTTGCAGTTTCGAATTACGGCGCCGCGGGGTGCAACTAATTCAGTCCCTCGCTCGCAACCCATCCCGAGCCCGCAACTGGAGCGCGAAGTTTGGATCGAGAAAGTTTCAGCCCGTCCTGTTCCTGCCGCAGCTGCCCCTTACGTGAAACGGTTGAAGCCGGTGTTTGAACGGCATCGGCTGCCGCCTGAGCTGGTGTGGATTGCTGAAGTGGAATCCTCGTTTGACCCGCGTGCGAAAAGCCCGGCTGGCGCGGCTGGTTTGTTTCAGTTGATGCCGGCTACGGCGAAGCAATACGGGCTCAAGACCTGGCCGTTGGATCAGCGGTACCGGCCCGAGGAGAGCGCGGATGCGGCGGCGCGCCACCTTGCGTATCTTTATCGCCGATTCAAAGACTGGCGCCTTGCGGTGGCGGCTTATAATGCAGGGGAGGGGACTGTAGGCCGGGCGCTGGAGCGAAGCCGCGGCAAGACCTTCGATGCCATTGCAAATCGATTGCCGGCTGAAACGCGGCTTTACGTGCCGAAAGTGGAAGCCGTGTTGAAGCGTCGCGAGGGGGTTCAACTCGTGGCGCTTCATGGACCGGGACGGTAGCTCGGGTTCTCAAGGGAGTGCTTTCAGGCCGCTTCAGCTTGAAAGGGTGCGGATGGCACGCGAAACCAAGCGTCACGGCTTGCGAACAACAGATCAGTCCCGGCCATGGGATCATGCCCCGGGCTTCAAGGCGTGCCGCCGTTTCCAGTTCAAACGCTCATCCTCCCCCCAGCCCTTGTCGACATGCACCCCTGGCTTCATTGCTTCCGGATTTTCACTTGCGCCGAGGTTGTTCACTGATAAAGTCCCGGTCGCTTTACCACCGGCAGCGGTGGATTTTTTGTTTTTGCATCAAGTTACATTGTGAAAATCTTCAGCGGTACGGCCAATGAACCTCTGACCCGTGCGATCTGCAATTCGATCGGCTCGCAGGCAGGCCAATGCACGATCAAGCCATTCCCGGACGGCGAAACGTTTGTAAAGATCGAGGAGAATGTCCGGGGCGAAGATGTCTTCGTTGTCCAGCCCACGTCGCCTCCCAGCAATCATAATCTGATGGAGTTGTTCATCATGATTGACGCGCTGCGACGCGCCAGCGCGAATCGCATCACGGCGGTGCTGCCCTTCTACGGTTACGCCCGCCAGGATCGCAAGGATCAGCCGCGCGTTCCCATCACGGCAAAGTTGATTGCGAACCTGCTCGTGGCTGCGGGGGTGAATCGCATTCTCACGATGGATCTGCACGCACAGCAGATCCAGGGGTTCTTTGACATCCCGGTGGATCATCTCTACGCGGCGCCTGTGATGTATGAGTATCTCAAAACGAAGAAGTTGAAGGATTTGGTTGTGGTGAGCCCCGATGTTGGCGGCTTGAAGATGGCGCATGCGTATTCGCAGACCCTCGAGGCCAGCCTTGCCATCGTGGCCAAAAGGCGGAAGAGCGCGACCGAGGTGGAGTCGATGGCGGTGATTGGCGAAATCAAGGGCAAGAACGTCCTGCTGGTTGACGACCTGACCGAGACGGCGGGCACCTTGACACAGGCGGCGAGCCTGTTGAAGGAGGCTGGGGCGCAGCAGATTCTTGCATGCGTTTCGCATGCGATTCTCAATGACATGGGCATCGAACGCCTCCGAAAATCGGTCATTGACGAACTGATAACAACTGATACTGTCCTTCGCCCCGCTATAGACGGGGTAAGAATTACCACGTTGTCGGTGGCGGGGCTTTTAGGCGAAGCGATCAAACGGATTCACAGCAATTCGTCGGTCAATTCGCTGTTTGAATTTAAGGGCGGGCGCACCAGTTGACTCTGGGCGGCGTTGCCGGGAATAGATTTAAGAAAATGAAAACTGTACCTTTGAATGCATTCGCCCGTTCGCTCGGTCGCCGGGCCGGGGCCAAGAAACTGCGCAGCAACGGGCGCATCCCTGCCGTGATTTACGGCGGTCCCGACAAGCCCCAGAGCCTCGAGGTCAATGCCCGCGAGATCGGCGATCTCATCCATCGTTCCGCGTCCGAGAATTTGCTGGTGGACCTTGCGTTGAAGGACGATGCCCGGCCGAAACGGCTGGCGCTGGTGCAGGAAATCCAACATCACCCGCTGCACGGCCACATCCTCCACGTTGATTTTCACGAAGTCTCCGAGACCGAGAAGGTCACCATCATGGTGCCTGTGGAAACGACTGGCGAACCCACGGGCGTGAAGAACAGCGGCGGGGTCCTTGAACACGTGCTGTTCAAGATCAAGGTTCGCGCGCTGCCGAAGGATTTGCCCGAGCAGGTGGTCATTGATGTCAGTGCGCTCGAACTGAACAAGACGATTCACATTGGAGAGATTCCAGCGCCCGAAGGCGTGGAGATCTTGGGTGACAAGAACATTCCTGTTGTCTCCGTTGCGGCACCGCGCACCGAGGCTGAAGAGACCGCCACAGCAGACGCAGCGGCTGGAGCGGGCGAAGTCGAGATGATCAAGGAGAAGAAGGAAGGCGAAGAAGGCGGCAAGGCTCCTGCCGGTGGCGACAAGAAGGCGGGTGCGGAGAAGCCTGCGGAAAAGAAGAAGTAATCTGGAAGAACGAGCCGGAAGGTCCGGTTCCCGCGAAATCCGCGCATGGAGAACATGCACCTTATCGTGGGATTGGGAAATCCCGGCGCGGAGTATGCAAGAACCCGGCACAATGCGGGGTTCCTGCTGGTTCAAAAACTGGTCGAACGTTGGGGTGCCAGTTGGAGTTTTGAGAAGAGGTTCAGCGCGAGGATCGCCCGCGCGGAGTTGAGCGGACAGCGGGTTGTGCTTTGCGAGCCGCAAACGTTCATGAACGCAAGTGGCGACTCAGTCGGACCATTGGCTCTGTTTTATCGGGTTGCGCTGAGCCGGATTCTGGTGGTCGTGGATGACGCGGACCTGCCGTTTGGCGAGATCAGGTTGCGACCGCGTGGAAGCAGCGGCGGGCATCATGGGCTCGAGTCGATCGAGCGACGGCTAGGCAGCCGTGAGTATGCGCGGCTTCGAATTGGGATAGGGCGGCGCGACAATGCGCGTGAGATCGCGAATTATGTTCTTGGCCGTTTTTCGCCCGACGAATGGACGGTGGCGGAGAAAGTTCTGACGGCGGCCGCCGACCAGGCAGAATGCTGGCTGAAGGCCGGAATAGAGAAAGCAATGAATCAATTTAACGGTGTCGTGACGGCGCCGTGAACGAAAGACCAGAGCAGTGAAACGATACGAAGGCTTGTTCATATTGGAAACCGCGGGGAAAGAAGAAGGCGTCAAGGACGTCATCGACCAGATTTCCGCTGAGATCACCAACCAGGGCGGAAAAATTGAAACGGTCCAGAAGATGGACAAGCGCAATTTCAGCCGCATCGCCGACAAGAAGCACACCGCAGGGTTCTATGTGAACGTCATTTTCGAGAGCGAACCCAAAACGGTCCAGCAGCTCCGCACCCGTTTCGCACTGAATGAAGACGTGTTTCGCGTCCTCTTCACTGCTGCGCCTGCGGTGACAGTTGCTCCCTGATCCAGGCTCGTTATGGCCAGCTTCAATAAAGTCATCCTGGTGGGGAACCTCACGCGCGATCCGGAATTGCGCTATACGCCCAAGGGGACGGCCATTGCGAAGATCGGCCTCGCGGTGAATCGCACCTGGAAGAATGAAGCTGGAGAGAGCAAGGAAGAGGTCACGTTCGTGGACGTTGACGCCTTTGGACGCCAGGCCGAAACGATTGGCCAATATATGAAGAAGGGCAGTCCGATCCTGGTGGAAGGACGATTGCGGCTTGATCAATGGGATGACAAGCAGACGGGACAAAAGCGCAGCAAGCTGGGTGTGGTCGTTGAAGCGTTTCAATTCCTTGGCGGGGGGAATCGCGGCGCCGAGGGCGGCGGTTCAGATGCACCGCGGCGCGCTCCAGCTCCGGCGGGCCCGTCATCGGCACCTGCAGCAGCCGAACCCGACATGGCGCCTCCAGAGGAAGACGACGTTCCATTTTGATTCACGGGTTTCAGGAGGTTGAGCCCAATTGCGATCAACCTTCAACCATCAACAGCACAATTTCGTATGGCAAAGACTGAAGTTATTCTCACCAGCAACATTGTTGGCCTTGGCGGCGAGTCCGACCAGGTCAAGGTCGCCGCAGGCTACGCCCGCAATTACCTTTTCCCCCAACGCCTCGCCATCCCGCTCACGCAGGCAAACAAGCGCCACCTGGAAGCGCTGAAAAAGAAGCGCGCCGAGCGCGAAGCGCATGAGTTTAATTCGATGAGCGAGCTCGCCAAGGGCGTCTCCAAGCTGATCTGCGTCATCAAGGTGAAAACCGGCGAAGATGGCAAGATGTTCGGCACAGTGACGACAGGGATGATCGCCGACGAGCTGAAGCACCAGTTCGACATCACGCTCGACAAGCGCAAGATCCATCTGGAGCAGCCGATTCGCGCGCTGGGCGAACAGGAAGTTGAACTCCGCCTGCATCATGACGTGAATGCCAAGCTGAAGCTGCGCATCGAGAGCACCACGCCTCCGCCAGAACCTGCCGCAGGAGCCGGGGAAGGAAAGCGGGAAGAGCCCCGCACCGAAAAGCGTGGCCGCCGCGGTGAAGCGGAAGCCGCCGCGCCAGAAGCAGCGCCTCGCGGAGCGAAGGCTGAAAAGGGCGCCAAAGCAGACAAGGGCGCTCGCAAGTAAACGCGCCAAAATAATCTTCATTCAGCAAAAGGCAGGCTCACGCCTGCCTTTTCCTTTTCCCGCACGGTTCCGAATTCGATTGGCGGTATGCAGAAATCCGTAACTGAATTCGACGGAGCGCACTCTAAATTGGCACTGTGCATCCACTGCCTTCACTTCGTTTGCGAACCTTGGGATGGGTTGTCGCGATTCTAGCCTCGGTGGCAGGTTTTGCTTTTGAAGGCCATTGCGCGGTGATCGGCACCAACACACCTGCGCTCCCGCTTTCTCCAAGCCGGATCGCTGCGCTTCCCGAGCCCGACCGGGGTCGCTGGACGGAATACATGCAACGCTCGGCGCGGCAATTGGTCCGCGATCGGGCATTTTTGCAACGCGAACTCCGGACGCAGCAGGTGACCAATCTGACATCGCCGCAGGAGGCGCGATCCAAAGCGTGGATGTCCCCTGATCGTTCGGCGGATTATTACCGTCAGGCTGAGGCGCGGCGTGTTGCTGAGGCAATCGTCACCTTCCAAACCCCGGCGGGCGGCTGGAGCAAGAACATCGACATGACCCGCCCGCGCCATCCTGGAATGTTGTTTGGCGTGGCAAACCTTTCCCGTTTTCAAGGCACCGAGGATTTTGATTTGTCCGATGCCAGCTGGAATTACATTGGAACGTTCGACAATGACGCGACCGTGATGCAACTCCGGTTTCTGGCGCGGGTGATCGATGCGTACGCCACCGATGCGCCGAGCGAGGCAGGGCTGACGAAGGCATTCCTGCAGGGCATTCAATACATCCTCGATGCGCAGTATCCCAACGGCGGGTGGCCGCAGGTCTGGCCGTTGCAGGGTAACTATCACGACGCGATCACGTTCAACGACAATGCCATCGTCAACGTCCTCGCTTTGTTGCGGAATGTGTCCATGGGAACCAATGAGTTCCGATTTGTGCCGGATGCGATCCGAAATCAGGCAGCTGAATCCTTCAAGAAGGGATTGGATTGTGTATTGAAGACGCAGGTGCGAACCAACGGGGGTTTGACGGTCTGGCCGCAACAGAGCGATCCTTTGACCCTGCAGCCGACTTCCGCGCGGAACTTCGAGATGGTGTCGCTCGCATCGGCCGAGAGTGCGAATCTCATGCTGTTCCTGATGCAATTGCCCAAACCTTCTCCTGAAATTGTGGAATCGGTGCACGCGGCGGCTGCATGGTTTGAAAAAACGGCCCTGCGCGATGTGGCTTATCGGCGGGCCAATGATCGTGGCCGCGTCCTGCTTCCCGCTGATGGCGAAGGTCCACTGTGGGCGCGCTATTACGAGATAGGGACCGATCGTCCAATCTTCGGCGATCGCGACAAAACCATCCATGACAAGGTCGATGCTGTCTCCGAGGAGCGGCGGATTGGATATAGTTGGTTTGGGGACGGGCCCGAGGATGCGCTCGAACGATTTGAAACGTGGCGCCAGCGGTTTCCGCTTCGGAAGAATTGATCGTCCTCGATTCGGTTCTTTTACGCCACTGCGATGCGTGGGAATTTCTCGCTGCATTCGCAACGCTTCAACCTGAATTGGGCTGAAGGCACGCGCTCCTTGCGCGAGCAGTGCGGAGTCTCACCCCCTTTTGTTCACACGCTGCATAGCAAAAAGTCATTGGCCAAAACTCCCTTGCGTTTCAACAGTTCGTCATGAAAGCTTTTCGCGCTTTATGGCACACGTGAAACTGCATATTCCGGGACCGATCGAAGTCAGCGAGAAGACATTCAAGGCAATGTGTTCTCCAATGATTGGCCATCGCGGGCAGGGCTTCAAAGACCTGTACGCGAAGGTTCAGCCGCAACTTCAGCAACTGCTTTCCACCCGGCAGCTGGTTTATCTCTCCACATCCTCCGCGTGGGGTGTCATGGAGGGCGCGATTCGGAATCTCGTCACGAAGCGGGTGCTGAACTGCATGTGCGGCGCGTTCTCGGACAAATGGCTGGACGTTTCCAAACGATGCGGAAAAGACGCTGACGCGCTGCAGGTGCCTTGGGGTTCGCCGATCACCGCTACGGAGGTGGAGAAGAAACTGGCGACCGGGCAGTTCGATGCACTCACGCTGATTCATAACGAGACATCCACCGGCGTGATGAGCCCGCTCACTGAGATTGCCGCGCTGAAGCGCAAGTTTCCGGACGTGATGTTCATCGTGGACGCAGTCAGCTCCATGAGCGCGGTGCCTCTGAAGTTTGATGAACTTGGCATTGATGTCCTCCTCGCAGGAACGCAGAAGGCTTTCGCGCTGCCGCCTGGACTTGCCGTGTTCACCTGCTCTCCCGCGGCGCTTGCCAAGGCGGCGACAGTCAAGGATCGCGGATATTATTTCGACTTTGTCGAATTCCAGAAGAACGCAGAACAGAGCATGACACCCAGCACGCCCAGCATCAGCCACATCTCTGCGCTCTCTTCCAAGCTGGATGAATTCTTTGCAGAAGGTTTGGAGAACCGATATGCCAGGCATCAGAAGACCAACCAGCAGGTGCGCGGCTGGACTGCGAAGCACGGCTTCACGCTGTTTCCGGACGCGGGTTTTGAGTCGCTGACTCTGACCTGCGTGAACAACGGTGCAAAACCGGGCGGACGGACAGTGGACGTGGCGAAGCTGCAGAAGCTGGTGAAGGACCAGGGATTCCTGATCGATGGCGGGTACGGAAAGATCAAGGGCACCACATTCCGCATCTCCAACATGGGCGATGAAACCGAAGCCTCGATGCAACCGCTGCTCACGGCGCTGGACAAGGCGATGCAACAACTTTAATTCTGGCGCACTCGACAAGCGGCACTCACAGGGTGCCGCCTTTTTTATGAGTGAATCACGCGTTGGCGCGTTATAGTCTTTAAACCTATGAGGAACGCTGGCCGCCCGTGAATGTTCGGGCTGTGATCCTCAGACCGGTGTTGCCTCTTTGATGTAATTCATGGCCGAAGGCTACACGATTGTTCGCCTGGCGAATGGCACTTTCTCCGTTCGATCCCTGGCTGAATCCGAGACCTTTCATCCGGGAATCGGTCCTGTTGCTGAGGCGGAAGCGTTGTATGCGGTGCAGTTGGAACTGGGGCATCGCGCAGTTGCCGCGGAAGGCGGTTTTGTGATCTGGGACGTTGGACTTGGAGCCGCCGCAAACGCGGTGACGTCAATCCGTCACATTGCCGGGCATGTTGCAAAAGCGGCCCGTGAATTCATTACTGAAGTTCGGCTCGCCAGCTTCGATCGAACCACCCGCGCGCTGGAGTTTGCTCTGGGTCATCGGGAAGAGTTGTCATATCTGTGCGGGTTTGAATCCGCTCTCAAAGAATTGATCGCCTGTGGAACGGCGACAATCGAAGCCGGAAAGCTGCGGGTGGTGTGGACCTTGCATCGCGGCGAGTTTCCATTGCTACTTGCGGAAGCCTCAACGCGTGATGTTCCGGCACCGCAAGCCATTCTCTTTGATCCTCATTCTCCGCGGAAGAATCCCGAGATGTGGACGGTAGCGTTGTTTGAGAATCTTCTGGCACGCGTGGATGACCTGCACCCGTGCGTGCTGGCGAACTTCACCCGAAGCACGATGGCGCGAACGGCAATGTTGCTGGGCGGGTGGTTTGTGGGAGCTGGGCGTTCTTCCGGGATGAAGGAGGAAACCACGATCGCGGCAAGTCATCGCGGGTTGCTCAAGGAACCGTTGGACCAACGATGGCTGGAGCGGGCGCGGCGATCCGACAGCGCAGAACCATTGCGAGAAGCGGTTTATTCGCAGTCACGTTTGTCCGAGGAAAATTGGCAGCGCCTTTGCGCGCATCCGCAGTTCGCGCCGCTTGGGACGTAGTCCTGGCCCATGCAGCGATTGCGGCATGTTCATTCGGCTTCGACTGTGATTAATTGTTCCAAGTGAATCCTCACCAAACATTCGACGCCTTGCTGAAGGGTCCCGAACCTATGCTGGCGCTTGCGCCGATGCAGGACGTGACGGATCTGCCCTTCTGGGGGCTGATGGCGAAGTATGGCGGGCCTGACGTTTATTGGACGGAATACTTTCGTGTGCATCCGACTTCGACGATTGAGAAATACATTCTTCGATCCATCACGGAGAATCCGACGGGGAAGCCCGCGATTGCTCAGATGATCGGAAACGACATTCCCTCCCTGGTTCGAACCGCCCGCGAATTGCAGCAGCATGCGATTGTGGCGGTGGACCTGAACCTTGGCTGTCCCGCTCCGATCGTTTACAAGAAGTGCGCAGGCGGCGGGTTGTTGCGCGAACCCAAGAAAGTGGATGCGATCCTCGGGGCATTACGCGACGCGGTGCAGGTGAAGTTCACCGTGAAAACACGGCTGGGATTCGATTCGCCGGACGTGTTTGACGAACTCCTGCCGATCTTCTGCAAGCACAGCATCGATTTGCTGACCGTTCACGGTCGAACGGTCACTGAAGGCTACCGCAGCGAAGTTCATTACGATTTTATTACGCGGGCTGTGGCGGAGATGCATTGTCCCGTGCTTGCGAATGGCAATATTTATTCCGCGGAAAAAGCCTCTTCCGTGCTGGCAAGCACTGGCGCGCGGGGCTTGATGATTGGACGCGGCGCCATTCGAAACCCCTGGCTGTTCGAGCAGGTGCGGCAGCATCGGCGCGGCGAGCCTATCGCGCGGCCAACCGGCCGCGATGTGTTCGATTATGTTGAGGCGCTTTACGAAGCCGTTTGTTCCCCCGAAGTCGCGGAGTTCCAGCAGGTCGAGCGAATGAAACGCTATATGAATTTTCTGGGCCTGGGTGTCGAGCCAAGCGGCGCCTTCCTGCATCAGATCCGCCGCGTCACAAACAGGCACGATTTTTTCCGCGTTTGTTCCGAATTCCTGGATCATGGCCGGTCCATGCCCCTGGAGCCATTGGCTCTCGAATTGAAGCGAACGGACGTGATGGCGGGCGCCCAGGGATAGGCCATCGATCTCGCCAATCAGCCATAGCGATACGGCTTCTCCATGACGAAGGTGTTCGGCAGGTGCCGAATCTCCTTAACGCCTGATGCACCGAGCAGCACTTCCACGATGTCGAATCGGATTTTTGCCCTGGGTTGGTGCAATAGCCGCAGGTAATCCAGGGCGGTCTGGCACAGGAGGCGCCGCTTTCGGGCATTCACGGCAGCTGCTGGACGCGTCCAATCTTCCGAGGAACGCGTCTTGACCTCGACGAAGACGAGGCAGTCGTTGTCGCGAAAAATGAGGTCGATCTCTCCGCGCCTGGAGCGGAAGTTCGCGGTGAGAAATTTCATCCCTTTCTGGCGAAGGTGCAGGAGCGCCTCCCTTTCGCCGAGTTCGCCGCGCTGTAAATGGGCGGGCCGCGTATTGCCACCAAGCCACTGGCGAATGTGAAGAAATAGCCCCATGCACCCCTTCTGCCACACAGGTTATCCCGAAGCTTCAGCAGCTGCGTCCGCAGACTCGAACAATTCCATCGGGCTCGCCACCGGCCGGAAGGGCGCGAAGCTCCTTCGATGAATGGCGCACGCGCCAAGACGCTGAATGGCCTCGTAGTGCCGGGGAGTGGCGTATCCCTTGTGCTCGCTGAATCCGTAGCCGGGAAAGACCGCGTCGAGCTCAAACATCTTGCGATCCCGCGTCACCTTGGCAATGACGCTGGCGGCTGCAATTGAATAGCTGCGGGCGTCGCCTTGAACGAGCGCTGTCTGCGCGTACGGAAGCCACTTGATTTTCAGGCCGTCTACGAGAACGTGGTCAGGCCTGGGCTGAACCTGATCCAATGCGTGGTTCATTGCGCGCCACGCCGCCTGTCGAATGTTGATCCGATCAATCATCTCAACATCAACGATGGAAACGGCGTACCGGATCTCCGGATGAGTGGTGAGGACCTGGAAAAATTTGTTGCGCTGTTCCTCGTCCAGTTGCTTGGAGTCATTCAAGCCGCGCAGTTTTGTGCAGAGTCCGGATTCGAGCCAGGAAATCGGAAATACCACGGCCGCGGCAACGACGGGACCCGCGAGCGGTCCGCACCCAGCCTCGTCAACGCCCGCGACGAACTGCTTGCCCTGCTGCCAGAGTGCGCGCTCGTGCGAGAGTCGATTCCAGAATTTCGCGGCCATGTTTTTTACTTTTCCACGATGGCGGCCCTCCGCGACCGCCGCAATCTATTTTGCCTGCGAAGATGCAGCAGGCACCGCTTGCGTCTCGACCGGTCGATTCCACCGCGCCCAATCCATCAGGAGCATTTGTTCCGGCAAAAAATTCGGCGCAACGCTTCGGAGCGGGAATGATGCAGGAACCATGGGACGTCCCTGCGGATCCTTGGTCAGCAGCGTGGACACGACCAGCGCGCCCCAACTGCCGCTTCCCCCCTGGATGATGTCCGACTCGAAACGCATGTCCATCGTGCGCGGAGTAAGATACAGGCCATAGACAGGCTTCAGGCCGTCGTTGATTGCGAAGATGGTCTCATCGTTGTTGACGCTGTCGGGATTGCCTGTGCCATCGAGCGTCAGCCACACGCATTGCCTGTCCCCGTACCACGCCACGGCCCATGGAACGTCACTCATCACGAGTTCGTTAGGCTTGACCCAATCTGAAATCTGCTGGATCGCGGGCGGGAAGTACGGCGGATATTGAATGGGAATTCCGCGCGGCGGCAGGAGCAACAAGAGAAGCGGCATGCCTGCGAGCGCGACGAAGATCGCCTTGATGGCGTGGCGCATTGCGGCAACGGGCACCTGGACGTTTTCCAGCAGCACCTGGAAAAAAGCGGCGCCATAAACCGTCACAAAAGGAAGCAGCAGCACGAGGTAATTCTCTGAATGGATTCCGGGATTCTCATCGGAAAGTGCGGTTCGGCCCAGCGCCTGTGTCAGGTAGCAAACGACGAGACTTCCAAAGACCCAATACCGCATGCGTGCGAGCAGGGGATTTCGGAATGCGACCATGAGTCCGGCAAAGAAGAGCATGATGACCCAGCCGCTGCCGAACGTGAAGAGCTCGGTGCGCAGCAGGATGGCGCTGTTGATGAGCAACTTCATCCAGATCGGACGCGCCGCAAACCGCAGGTCGGGATCCAGCGATCGATCCAGCGTGTATTCAGGGTACAAGCTCGCGCCTTTGAACAGGTCGTAAGTGACCGTGCCAAAAAACGTGCCGCTGACACTCACGTTGCGGGCCACCCACGGAATCACGGCCGCGACGAACGCCGCCACCAGAATCAACGCCATCGGCACGCGGCGCGCGCCGCCAAAAACGATTACGAGAACCAGCGACGGCAGGAGCAGCCATCCCGCGCCGTATCGCGTCAAAGTAGCAAGCCCCAACAGCAGTCCCAGCAGGGCGGACATCCCCAGGAGCCATGTGGCGTTCCGCTTCGGCTCAATCAACTCGCGCTGGATTGCCGTCAGCGTCCAGCACACCGCCATGAGAACGAGGATCAACAGCATGGTTGAAAGTCCAGAGCTGCTGAACTTCCACAGGACGTCCGAGACGAACAGGAGCACGGCGGAGGTGATCGCCACAGGCTGGTCAAAGAGCGAGCGAGCCCAGAAAAAGGTGAGAACCACGATGCCGAGGAACAGCGCCTGGTTGAACCATGCGATGAGAAAATCAGGCTGGTATCGCCAGAACCGCCCGTTGCTGCTCCAGAAAGGCTTGGCCTTGGAGCCGCTGTGTTCGAACGGCAGGATCTTCATCAAGCCGGCCAGGACAATGGGATAAACGGGGGGATTCGAAATGTCGGGATGTCCTCCCTTCAGGCCTGTTGGATCGCGCGGCGCGTTGGTTTCGCCACTGGATTTGAGCGCTGCCTGCGAGACGAGATGAATGCTAAAAGGCCGCACATAGGATGTCGTGTACCCCCTGCCTTCGGAGATGTTCCGCGCCAGTTGGGCGGCGTCCATGGCTTCCGGAGAACCAATGTTTTTTGCAACGCGCAGGTTGTAGAGGAGGAGAAAGGCCAGGGCGGCCAGGACAATCAGGGCATAACGTATGTACCGCGGCCCGACGCCGACTTCGATTTTATGAATGATGTCCTGCAGGAATGGCATTAAAGATTCTCCAGATTGTAGGTATGCAGTTTTCGATGCAACGTTCTGCGGCTCATCCCGATCTTTTGGGCGGCCAGGGTTCGGTTTCCGTTGGTTTCCTTCAAAGCCCGGATCAGCAGCTGCTTTTCCGCTTCCTTAACGGTGATATCGTTCCGGGCGAGGACCCGCTGGGGATCGCTTCCGCCGTCGCCCGCCGCGCTGCGAACCGACGGGGGCAAGTCGCGAGCCGAGATCCGTTCTCCGCGGCACAGCACCACCGCATGTTCGATTGCAGTCCGCAACTCGCGAACATTTCCAGGCCAGTGATGAGAGAGCAATGCATCGATGGCGTCGGCCGTAAAGTCATTGATCGATTTCTTGTTTTCCTTCGCAAATTCCCGAAGGAAGGCTTGCGCGAGCAGCGGGATGTCGCTCGTTCTTTGGCGCAGCGGAGGCAGGACGATTTCGAACACCTTGAGACGGAAATATAGATCTTCCCGGAACTGCTTGGTCTTGACGAGTTCGGCGAGGTCCTGGTTCGTTGCGGCAATGATGCGCACGTCGGCGGTGATCGTTTTGCTCGAACCGACACGCTCAAAGGTCCGCTCGCCGAGGAAGCGCAGCAGTTTGACCTGCAGCATGGCGTCAATTTCCCCAATCTCATCGAGGAACAACGTCCCGCCTTGCGCCTGCTCAAAGCGTCCGATGCGCCGCTCGTGTGCGCCAGTGAAGGCGCCCTTTTCGTGGCCGAACAGTTCACTTTCCAGCAACGTGGGCGGAAGCGCCGCGCAATTGACCGTCACGAGCGGCTGCCGCGCGCGGGGGCTGAGCTGATGAATGGCCTTTGCAATCAGCTCCTTTCCCGTGCCGCTTTCGCCGAGCAGCAGGATGGAGGTCCGCGCGGGTGCAACCTGCTTCACCATCTTGAACACCTCCTCCATGGCCTCCGACTGGCCGATCACATGCTCCAGCCCAAATTTCGAATCGAGCTGTTTGCGCAGGGAGACGTTTTCAACTTCGAGATTCTGCTGGCGCAGCGCGCGGGCTATGCGCACTTCCAGTTCGTCGATCTGCAGGCGCCCCTTTGCAATGTAATCGTCCGCGCCCCGCTTCAGCGCCTCGACCGCGATTTCCTCCGAGCCGTACGCGGTCATCAGAATGCAGATCGGAGGTTTGGAAAGTGATTTTGCGCGCACGATCAGGTTCATGCCGTCCTCATTGGGCAGGCGGAAGTCCGTGAGCAAAACATCAAAGTTCTCACGTTCCAGGAGGTCCATTGCCGTGCGGGCGTCGTCGGCGAGGTAAACGTCGTAACGATCCTCCAGCGCCGCGCGGAGGCCTTCACGCGTTGTCTTTTCGTCGTCAACGATAAGCAGAGTTGGAGTCATGGGCTGAACAGCGACGCGAGTCTGCGAGTTGAGTGATTACTTCCTGTTCGCTGACGGACGCCGGGCGAATCGTAAATTGTATCGGCCGTTTCGCAATTCAATCCTGCGGCGCCTCGAGAAGCCGGGGTTTGCGTTCGTGCAACGGAAGCCAGATTCGAAACGTGGTGCCGCGTCCCGCCTGACTTTCCAGATCAATGCGCCCGCCATGTGCGCGGACGATGCGCTGGACGATCATCAATCCGAGACCCGAGCCCTTTTTCTTCGTCGTGTAGAAGGGTTCGAAGATTCGATTCAACTGCTCTTGCGGAATTCCCGCGCCTGTATCGGCGACGCTGACCCAGACGCCGTCGGATCCTTCGCCGGTTTGCAGCGTGATCGAACCACCGCGGCTCGTCGATTGCATCGCATTCTTCACCAGGTTGACCAGCACCTGCTGCATCTGCAACACGTCGACCGGTGCGCGGGGCAGGTGGGGTGCCGGCCGGGAAAGAACCTTCAGCCCGCGGTTTTCCAGTTCGGGCCCGAGAAGGTCGAGAGTCTTGGCGACGGCTTCGTTAAGCGACGCCATCTTCAACTGTGGCGGGGCAGGACGAATGGCGTGAAGAAATTGGGTGACGATGTAGTCGAGCCGGTTGATTTCTCCTTTTGCAACACCGAGATATTGTTCCAGGCGGGCGATGGAATCCGGGGTTGCGTTTTGCGGCGGGCTTTTCGACAGGCGCGATTTGACGGGGCGGGCCGTTTCGTTCGCCACTGACGACATGCGTTTCAGTTCCCGTTCGATCAATTGCAGGTGAATGTGCAGCGCGTTCAGCGGGTTGCCGATTTCGTGCGCGACGCTTGCGGCCAGAAGGGTGAGCGCCTGGATGCGTTCGCTTTCGATTGCCTCGAACGTTTTCTGACGCGCTTCAGTGGCATCGTGAACGATCAAGGCAACGCCTGAACTGCCTGCCGCTTCGCCGTCGAGGGGCGCGGCGTAGAGCCGCAGGAACCGGGGGCGCGGATAATGCACTTCGAACTCGTGCCTCACCACGCGCTGCCCGCCGTCGGAATCGAGTTTCAGCACCTCTTTCCAGTCGAGTTCGGGAATGAACCGTCCGATGGGCTCGCCCTCGGTATTCGGCTGAAGCCCGACGAGGCGCGTGACAGCGTGATTGAAGTAGAGCACCCGGCCCTCTTCATCGACCACAAGAACGCCATCCTCGATCGTGTTAAAGAGCGTTTCCAGAAAACTGCGTTCGCGCGCGAGTCGTTGGACAACCGTTTGCAGACCTTCCGCGTCGAGCCGTCCGATGCGGCCCAGGACCTTGTCGAGAAAGCTGGATTTCGGTGCCATTAAAACCACTTCCGTTTTCGAAAGTACCAGTATGTCGCTGCTGTGGAAACCAGTGTCACGGTGCCGGCCACCCAGTATCCGTGTTTCCAGTGGGTTTCGGGCATTCCCTCGAAGTTCATCCCATACCAGGTGCCGATCATCATCAAGGGTGTTGTGATCACGGTAATCAGCGTGAGCAGCTTCACCACTTCGCCGGTCTGGTTCGATGACAGGTTCAGGTAGACCTGCAGAATCCCCGTGAGCGAGTCAGTGTAATTCTGCGCAAGTTCCGAGATTTGAAACAACGAGTCGTAGACATTGCGGTAGTAGGGAACCATGTGGGCGCGAATCAGCTTGAATTCGCCGCGCGCAAACCGCGCCAGCACTTCGCGTTGCGGACCGATGATCCGCCGCAGATGCAGCACCTCGCGCTTGATCTGGATCAGCTTGTTCAACGTTTCACGAGTGGGGCATTCAAGCACCTGCTGCTCGAGTTCAGCGATCTCGAACGACAGCTCGTCCAGCGCGGGCTTGTAGTTGTCCACGATCGAGTCCAGCAGCGTGTAGGCGACGCGATCCGGCGCGCGGCCGATGTTGATTGTGCTGCGAAGTGCCTGCTCCTCCGTGGCTGACACGCTCTTCATGGGCGTGTCGTGGTAGGTGATCAGGAAGTTTTTCCCGAGGAAAAAATTCAGCTCCCGGGTTGCGAAGACACCATCCTTCCGGCTGTAGTCGACGGCATGGATTACCATGAAAAGGTAGGAGGCGAATCGGTCGTCCTCCTTCGGCTGGTACTCGACGACTTTCGGCGAAGGGCTGACCATGACGCAGTCCTCAACAGACAGCGGATGAAAGTGAAACAGGTCCTCGAGAACGTATTTGGCCTCCTCAGGTGTTGGGTTTTCGAGGTCGACCCACAGGAACAGGTTCGTGTCGCTTAACAGGGTTGGCATGAGGAACAGCTCGATATCCTTGCTGTGCAATCGGCCCTGCGTTGTAAATACCAGCGATCGAATCATTCGGTTCCTGAATTCCAGCGCCCCTGCGGGGGTTCACAATTCAGGTCATGTTAGGCGGGGAGGAAGTCAACGCAAGCGTTTGGTGGAATTGCGGCCGATGCACCAAGCGGCTTATGCAATGCAGGATCTGAGCGGCGTTGGAAGAGGGGGACAAACCGCGGTGGACGATCGTGCCTCGTCGCTGCACGAGGTTTGCAGTGCTAAGGCTTCGCCGGAATTGAGTTCGTCACGGCGATCGCAACGGCATTTGTTGAGGCGGGCGTCTTGTGCTTTGGCTTCAACAATTCCTCGAATTTCTCGAGTTGCTCGGGGGTGAGTTCCGCGCGGATCTTGTCCTTGGTTTCCACCATGGTGTGATAGATGTCGGGTTCCACTTCGAGCCAGATGAGCCGCGTGGTTTCCTGTCCATCAATGATGAGCCGCTCAATCCGTTCCCGCTGCGCCTGGTCCATTTTCAATTCCCGTTGCAGGCGATCGACGAAATCTTTTCGGAGGGGCCCCATCAATGGCGCGGGGAGTTTGATGCCGCGGTTGGAATTGGTTTGGGAGCCATTCACCGCGTTGCCGTTTTCCGGCCGGGGCGACTCAGCCTGGAGGAACTGGGAGTGGCGAACGAGCAAACCCCCGGTTAACGCACCGGCGGCGAAAATAATCACCGTCGCCAGTATGACTTTCCACGTGTTCACCGCGGATATTCGGAGTCCAGCGCCGCCAGCATTGTCTTTTCGAAATCGACGGCGAGATTCGGAGCCGGCTTCTCCTTGGAATGATCGCTAAACAACGCGACTGCGCCCATCACGGCGACGATCGCCAGGCAGGCACCCGCGGAGCGCCAGAGTGCTTCCGCCCAGAGGGCAGCGGTTGAAATCGGGCGGGCGATTAAATGGGAGAGGACGCGCTTTTCAAACGCGTAGGGCACGCGGTCACTCGGAGTTTCGAGACGTCCGGCAGCGATCAATTTCTTTTCGAGATCCAACAGGTTCATACCGACATTTTTTTCAGACGCGCAAAAGTTGCACGGGTTACAGATACTTGTCTTTAGCCATCTTGGCGAGGAGCTTTCGCATTTCCGCACGGGCTCGGAATGCCCGTACTTTTACGAGCGGGATCGACCAGCCTGTCAGGCGCGAGATCTCCTTCACCGACCGATCCTCGATCTCCAGCAGCGTGATGATGAGACGCGCAGGGGGAGAAAGTTGATCCATGATCCGATGGATCAGCAGTTTTGCCGCGTCAGCGTGCTCGCTCGCCGTCTCCGGCTGCGTCACGAATCGATCCAGCCAATCCTCCTCAGGCTCTGTGAGCTCGGAAAACATCGATTCCCGGTTGCGCTGGTGTCCCCGCAGGAAATCGTAGCAGGTCCGAACAGCCAGCCGCATGAGCCAATGCTCAAAGGGCGCGTCGCCGCGAAAACTTGCGAGCTTTTGATAGGCTTTGAACCAGACTTCCTGAACGATGTCCTCGATCTCGCTTTCACGGCGGGCATAACGCCGCGCCGTTGCAAAAACCCTCGGAGAATATTTCTGGATTAATGGCTCGAAGCTGGCGGGGTCGCCCCGCACTACGGCGGCTATCAGTTCCGCTTCAGTCCGTTCCATTTGCGCGCACTATGGCAGACGCCCCGATGCGACTAAAGGTAAAAGCCGGACCCGAAGAGGTGAGTCTACCGTCGAGGCGGAAGATCGTTCGCGTCGCGCGGCGGTCCACCCTGCAGGATGCGCTGGCGTCCCGGGCGGTTTTCCGGCTGGCGCAGGACCGGCCGTTGATTGGGAATGGCGCGCTTCAGGCGCTCGACCTGCTCGGGGTTCAACGGCGGTTGCGCGTGGGCCAACGCTTGCATGCGGATGACGGCAACCTCGGCTTCAAGATTCCCAATTTCCCTGGCCTTCGAGCGCACTGCTGCTTCATCGAAACGCCCGCTCACGGTCATCGTCATCATTTCGGCGCGGGCTTCGCGAATTTTTCCGTGAATTTCGCGCAATTTGCCATCCTTTGCCGCCAGGCTTTCAGCAACGGATTGGCGTTGCGGTTCAGTGAGCACGCCTACGATGCCCGCATCCAGGCTTCTCAACGCGGTGGTGGCAGCAGGGTTGCGCGCGACCAGATTGGTGTGTGTGTTTTGAGCCTGGACGGAAATCGCACTGAGAATTCCAAACGCCAGGCTGAAGCCGAGGACCAGGAAAGATTTCATACGAGTAGAAACACCGCGATCTGCCGGCTGTTGCTCACGATCTACTGCTGGCCGCGGGAAATACCCAGCGCCCTCTCGAACTCGTCAGAAAACTTCGCCATCGAGGCGCTGATCTTCATCGGCTGCTCGTTCATGGTCGCTAACATTTTGTCCGCCATCTCCGGCTTGCTGCGGATGAGTTCCAGGGCGGCGATAATCAACGTGAGGTTGTTGTTGATATCGTGCCGAAGCGTGGCGACCTTCTTGTTGAGTTCGGCGATCTGCTCCGGGCTGAGCGTCACGGGTTGGATTGATAGTCCCATCGGCGCTGCAATTTGCTGATTTATGTCATGAAAGCAAGCTGCTTTCTTGGATGTTGTCTTGACAGAGTACGTTCAATCCGTAGGCTTTGTGCCAATGTTCGGCAATATCCGACAAGCAGTCCTGAGCGTAGTCGTCGTAGTAGTAGCGCACGACGCCGTTGGTGCTTGTCGGGAGTAGGAAAAATTTCGACAAAAACCCACGGCTGGAAACGGTCGTGGGTTTTTTGTTATCCCGCGCCGCAGCCAAAACCAGAAAAGCAATGAGCAAGACATCCGAATCCGGGAAAAAAAGCGCCGCCGCAAAACCGGCGTCGCGCACCGCAAAATCTTCCGCCAAACCGCGCGCCGAGGTCGGCCCGCTGATGTTCGGCCGCGATATCCTCGTCGAGGCGCTGGAACGCGCCGGCGTGGAAGTCATTTTCGCCTATCCCGGCGGAGCGAGCATGGAAATCCACCAGTCGCTCACGAAATCCAAAATCCGCACCATCCTCCCGCGGCATGAGCAGGGAGGCAGCTTTGCCGCCGAAGGTTACGCGCGAGCGACTGGCAAGGCTGGCGTGTGCATGGGCACAAGCGGCCCCGGCGCCACCAACCTTGTTACCGCGATTGCCGACGCCTTCATGGATTCATGCCCCCTGGTGGCGATCACCGGGCAGGTGAACCAGAACATGATTGGCCGTGGTGCGTTCCAGGAAACGGACATCATCGGCGTCACGCTGCCAATCGTGAAGCATTCCTACCTGGTGACCGATGTGAACGACATTCCGCGCGTGGTTGCCGAGGCATTTTACCTTGCCGAGTCGGGACGTCCTGGCCCTGTCGTGATTGATGTTCCGAAAAACATCCAGCAGGCCAAGACGCAACCCGTGTGGCCGACGCTGGAGCAGGTTAAAGCCGGATTGCGTGGATACAACCAGCCTGACCTCCGGGCGGACGAACTCGCGTTGAACGAAATTGTGGGGCTGATCGAGAAAGCTGAGCGGCCCGTGTTGTATGTGGGTGGTGGAATCATCACGAGCGGCGCGGCGGCGGAATTGAAGAAGTTCGCCGAGACAACGAATATTCCGGTGACCACGACTCTCATGGGAATTGGTGCGTTTCCGGAAACCCATCCGCTTTCGATGCGCTGGCTGGGAATGCACGGCGCTGCGTTCGCAAACTGGGCAGTGAACGGCGAATACAAGCAGCGCGCCAGCTTCGACGAACCGATGGTAAAGATCAAAGATGGGGCCGATCTGCTGCTCGCGTTCGGCGTGCGCTTTGATGACCGCGTGACGGGCAAGTTCGAGGAGTTTTGCAAGCACGGCACCATTGTTCACCTGGACATCGACGCGTCGGAATTGAACAAGAACCGCAAGGCCCATCTGCCGATTGTTGGGGATATCAAGGACGCGTTGACACGTCTCAACGCAATGATTGCGAAGCGTCCCATGGAGAAGAAACACACGGCGTGGCTTGCCCAGATTGACGAGTGGAAGAAGAAAGGCCCCTTCACCTACAGCATCACGACAGAAATCGTGAATAGCGATCATATGAAGGACCACCTGTGCGGCCATGAGGACCAGGTCATCCTGCAGCAGAGTGTGATTGCCGCGTTGTATGAGTTGACCAACGGCGATGCGATCATCACCACAGGCGTGGGCCAGCACCAGATGTGGGCGGGGCAGTGGTACAAGTTCAAGCACCCGCGCCAGTTCATCACGAGCGGCGGACTCGGCTCCATGGGTTATGGCTATCCGGCGGCGCTAGGGGCAAAGGTCGCTTTTCCTGACCGGCAGGTGGTTGATATCGATGGGGATGGCTCATTCCTGATGAACATCCAGGAACTGGCCACGGCACACGTGGAACACATTGGCGCAAAGGCGATCATCCTCAATAACCAGCATCTGGGAATGGTGGTGCAGTGGGAGGATAAGTTTTACGCGGGGAATCGCGGCCACACATATCTCGGCAACCCGGAAAATCGTGCGCAGATTTATCCCGATTACGTGCGCGTCTGCAACAGCTTCAACGTTCCCTGCGAACGCGTGATGTACAAGCGCGATCTCAAGCCCGCCATCCAGCGAATGCTCGATTCAGACGGACCCTACGTCCTGGATGTGGTGGTGCCTTACAGCGAGCACGTGCTGCCATTCATCCCCGCGGGACGAACGGTGGCCGACATGATCTGGAAGGCATCGGATCCGCGCATTTGATTCGCGGCTCGTCCGAATCCGCGGATGTCGGTTCTTAAAACACTCGGGGTGGGCTGAACGCTTGCCCCGGTGTTTGACGTCAGTTGAAGCGCCGCTACGCAACGACGCACTCACGTTACTTGGATAAGGGGGCGTCACTCCGTGAATGAGCCCCGGTGAAACCGTGCTGCGGCTCTTGCCCGGGAAATATTAGGGTGATAGTTTTTCGCCGCACCATGTTCACCCAGCAAACGACGTTTTTATGAAAATGACTTCTCTCCTGGTTTTGGCGGCGGGTTTGGCTGCAGGCGTTGCAACGGCCGCAGAAATTTCCGGCACGGTCACGTTGAATGGCAATCCTCCGGCAGAAAAAGCGATCACCCCGTTGAAGGATGATCCGAACTGCGGAAAGCTCCATTCCAGTGTGCCGACGACGAAGTTCTACGTCGTGGGTGCAGACAAGGGACTGGCGGATGTGGTCGTGATGCTGAAGAACGTCAGCGGCAAGTCGACGGGCGCATCGGCGAAGCCAGTTGTGCTGGATCAAAAAGGCTGCATCTACACGCCACAGATTCTGGCGGTACAAACTGGCCAGAAGCTTTTGGTCAAGAATTCCGATCCCGCATTGCACAACGTCCATACGAAGCCCGGAGCCGGCAGCGCCAACAAGGAAGAGAATCGCGCGCAAATGCAAGGTGGCCCCGATCTTCCATTCACTTTTGCAGCCTCGGAAAACTTCCTGAAATTCCAATGCGACGTGCATCCCTGGATGTTCGCCTGGGTAACTGTCGTCGATCACCCGTACTTTGCGGTGACGGACAAGGATGGCAAGTTCGCCATCAAAGATGTGCCCGCAGGCAAATACACAGTTACAGCACTCCATCGCAAGGCAGCTCCCACCGGGCTCGACAAGGAAGTCGAAGTAAGCGACGCGGCGGCGAAAGTGGATTTTGTTCTAGAGGTCAAATAATCATAACCTTTCTTAAGACCGCTGTGGGCGCAGGCTCGCAGCGGTTTATTTTTTCAAGAACTGATGTCTCACGCTTCTTCAACATCCCGCGGTGTTCATGCCTTTGCGGTCGCCACCGCCATCGCGACCCTGCTGTTGATTGCAGTTGGCGGGCTCGTGACAAGCAAGGGCGCCGGCATGGCAGTGCCGGACTGGCCGACCAGTTACGGCTACAACATGTTCGCGCTGCCGATTCACCTCTGGACGGGTGGTGCGTTGTACGAGCACACGCATCGGCTCTGGGCGTCGGTTGTCGGCCTGATGGTGGTAGCCCTGACGCGGTGGTTGGGTGGCCGCGCTTCCCGCAAGCCGCTCGCGTGGATTGGCGCGGCGGAACTGCTCGCGGGTCTTTTGATGGTCACTCTCTGGCCGAGCCTTAGGGGAACAGGCTTTTTCCTTTCTGGCATCGGCGGCGTGGTGTTGCTCGCGGCGCTGGTGTGGATCAGGAACGACGCCGCGTCCCACGGGCTCGTGCGGCTTGGTTGGATCGTGTTTGTGCTCGTGCAGGTTCAGGGGTTGCTGGGCGGCTTGAGGGTCGTGCTGTTTAAGGATCAATTGGGCATCTTCCACGCCGCGCTAGCCCAAGTTTTCTTTGTCCTGCTGTGCATCATCGCTCTGTTCACCAGCCGCACGTGGCGGCGTCATGTGTCGCATCAATCGTCCCCCCTTGAACAGGGCGCGGTGGGGATGCCAGTGCGTGCAGGGTCCCGGGCCTCGCGATTCGCGATTCTCGCGACGACGGTGCTGATCTTTATTCAGTTGCTGATTGGGGCCACCATGCGGCACCAGCATGCGGGGTTGGCGATATGGGATTTTCCGCTCGCGCATGGGGAGCTTTGGCCGGCAACCGACCCGGAATCCGTTCTTCGGTACAACCAGCAGCGTGTGGAGATCTCGTCGGCGAATCCAATCACCCCATTTCAAATTCATCTTCACATGGCGCACCGTTTTATGGCGGTGGTGATCCTGGCCGCGGTGGTTTATTGCGCTGGAACCTTGTGGCGCTCACGACGGCTTGGGGAATCGAGCCATTTCGCGGCACGATGCTCCGCCGTGTGGCTGGGTCTGATTCTGGCGCAGGTCGGATTGGGAATTGCAACCGTGTTGACCCATAAGGCGGCTGACGTGGCGACTGCGCATGTGGTGGTGGGTGTACTTTCTCTGGCCACGGGTGCACTGCTGTGTATATTCACTTTTCGCAGCCTTGCCTTTTCAATGCGCGCGCCCTTTTTGCCAGGTGACGCGCGCCGCTTCACTGGCAGAAGCGGAGTCACGGCAGGCGCATCACAGAGATGAAAGCAACTGCACCAACATTGATCGACGCTGTTCCCGACGAGAAGAGCTGGTTCGCCGTCTATGCTGATCTCACCAAGGCGCGGCTGACTTTCCTTGTCGTTTTGACGACGCTGGTTGGGTTTTACATCGGGTTTGAGGGGCCGGTGAATTACGCGCTGATGTTTCACGCTGTGTTTGGAACGGCCATGGTCGCAAGCGGCGCGGCGGCGCTGAATCAGCTTCTCGAGCGCGAGCACGATGCGAAGATGCGACGCACGCGCAACCGGCCGTTGCCTTCAGGGCGGCTGCAGCCCACGACCGTAATGATTTTCGGCGGGGTGTGCGGCTGCGCCGGATTGTTGTATCTGGCGCTGGCTGTGAATCTCACCACGAGCGTTATCGGCGCGATTTCATTGCTGAGCTATCTGTTCATCTACACGCCTTTGAAACGCGTGACCTGGTTGAACACAGCGATCGGCGCCATTCCGGGAGCACTTCCGCCTTTGATGGGATGGACCGCGGCGCGCGGCGAACTCACGACAGAAGGATGGGTGCTGTTTGCAATCCTTGCATTCTGGCAATTGCCGCATTTCCTCGCGATCGCGTGGATATATCGCGAAGAATACGAGAAGGCGGGATTCAAGATGCTTCCAGTGATCGATCCGGAAGGGCATCGCACGGCGCGCCAGGCGGTGAGCCACACGCTGGGTTTGTTGCCCATCAGCATCTGCCCATTCCTGTTCAAACTGACGGGGCCGATATACCTCGTGGGCGCGCTGGTGCTGGGAGTGGCGTTCCTCTGGTTTGCGGTTCAATTCGCCCGCCAGTTGACCATCGCGCGCGCGCGCCAGCTTTTTTATGCATCCATTCTATACCTCCCACTGCTGCTCACGGTGATGGTTCTGGACAAGTGGAAATGATAGTTAAGATCAGCTGACTCTGCCGTTGACACTGAAATGTCACTGAAGTTGACTAACGCGGATTTTACTCCTGTTCGACGACAAGACGCGCTGTCTTTTTGTCCAACAGCTTTTTAGGAACGAACGAACATGCAGGCGACGCACGCAGTTTCACACGCAGACGTCCACCACGACGCCCACGACCTGGGCTTCTGGCGGAAGTACGTCTTCACGGTTGACCACAAGGTCATTGGCATTCAGTACGGCTTGACCGCGCTGGCCTTCCTGCTGCTCGGTTTCTTCCTCATGCTGATGATGCGGTGGCAGATTGCGCATCCAGGCCAGCCCATCCCAATCGTTGGAACTTTGCTTGAGATGGTGCTGGGTCAACCCGCGGCCAAGGGGATCATGTCGGCAGACCTCTACAATTCCTTTGGTGCCATGCATGGAACCATCATGGTGTTCCTTGCGATTGTGCCACTGGCGACGGGCGCGTTCGGAAATTACCTGGTGCCGCTGCAAGTCGGGGCTGGCGATATGGCCTTCCCCCGTCTGAACATGGCGAGTTACCAGTTTTACTTTTTCGGCGGCATCATCATGTTCGCCAGCTTCTTCATCCCCGGCGGAGCCGCGCAGGCGGGGTGGACGTCGTATCCGCCACTCGCCGTAGCCATCGCCACCAACGGCCAGACCATGTGGCTTCTCGGCATGGTCTTCCTGATCACCTCTTCGCTTTTGGGTTCGGCCAACATCATCGTGACCATTGTGCAATTGCGGGCGCCCGGCCTGACGTGGATGCGGCTGCCGTTCTTTGTGTGGTCGCAATTTGTCGCGGCGTTCCTCCTGCTGCTTGCGTTTCCTCCCCTGGAAGCCGCAGGCATCATGCAGTTGATGGACAAGGTGTTTGGCACCAGCCTGTTTCTTCCCACGGGACTGGCGGTTGGCGGAAACATGGCAGACATCAGCGGTGGTGGCAGTCCGCTCCTGTGGCAGCATCTGTTCTGGTTCCTTGCGCATCCCGAGGTCTATGTGCTCATCCTGCCGGCGATGGGAATCATTGCGGAGGTGATTGCCAACAACACGCGCAAGCCGCTGTGGGGCTATCGTTCAATGGTATTCGCTTCGCTCGGCCTCGGGTTCATGTCGTTCATCGTCTGGGCGCATCACATGTATCTGACCGGCATGGGAACAGTCATTGCGACATTCTTTCAGACGACCACGATGATCATTTCCATTCCGTCCGTGATCATCCTGACGTGCCTCCTGATATCGCTTTGGGGTGGGTCGATTCGATTCAACACGCCGATGCTGTTCTCGCTGGCATTCCTTCCGATGTTCGGAATTGGTGGTTTGACAGGCCTGCCTCTCGGATTCAGTGCGAGCGATATTCATTTGCACGACACCTATTACGTCATCGCCCATTTCCATTACGTGGTGGCGCCGGGGACGATCTTCGCATTGTTTGCGGGCATTTATTTTTGGTTCCCGAAATTGACCGGCCGGATGATGAACGAGTTCTGGGGCAAGGTGCATTTCTGGCTTTCGCTGGTGTTCATGAACCTGATTTTCCAGCCGATGTTCGCCCAAGGCATGTCAGGCATGTTGCGGCGCATGTCTGATGGGGGTGCGAATTATTCCGCGTCGGTGCTGGAGAAATCCGGCGCTGCGGTGATCGGCGGCCTCAGTGACATGGTCATGCACCTCAATGTGTACATCCTCTGGGCGGCAGTGGGTCTCGCCGTCGCGCAGATTCCATTCATCATCAACCTGTTCTGGAGCATCAAGAACGGCCGGAAGGTGACATCGGATAATCCCTGGGATTCCACCACGCTGGAGTGGCAGACGCCAACGCCGCCGCCGCACGGCAACTTCACCCACGACATCACGGTTTATCGCGGCCCTTATGAATACAGCCCCATTGGCAAAGTGGGCGACGATTTCCTGTCGCAGGCTGATTCAGGCGCACCAACCAAACACTGATTCATCAGCACATGGAAATTCCTTACGCAGTCAAACCCCGTCCGGACACCGGCGTTTACAATGCCAAGCTCGGCATGTGGTTGTTTCTCGCGTCCGAAGTCATGCTGTTCGGCGGCTTCTTTTCCGCCTACATCCTGCTGCGCGTTGGCGCCCCGGACGGAACCTGGACTCGAGGTTTGCTGAGCGTCCCGCTCGGAACCCTCAACACGTGCATCCTTGCTTTATCCGCCGTGACCACCCTGCTGGCATGGGCCGCGTGCAAGGTTCGGGATCTTGGCAAATTCAAGTTTTACCATGCGTGCACCATCCTCCTGGCGCTCACGTTTCTTGGAATCAAAGCCTACGAATACAGCGATAAGTTTCACCATTACCAGGTGTTGAAAACCGACGGAACCTATGTGGACGGTCATTTTGTGGACGCGCGCTACGTCGACGCAACCGACCCGCAGCAGGAACGCGTGCTGCATGGCTTCAAGGGCAAGTCATTCAAGGAGGGCGGTAAACAGTTCAATTTGGCGTCCGTGACGTTGAATGGGTTTGAAGCGGAAACGTTGAAGGAGATCAACGAACCGATGCGAGGCCACAAGCACGAGCACAAGGACGTGGCGGTCCCAGCCGCGGATATTCGAAAGATCGGCAACTACGGCCCGGCGCATAACACGTTCACGGCGATTTACTTCACGATGACGGGTTTGCACGCGTTGCACATTCTCGGCGGCGTTCTGGTGATCGCCTATTTTTGGGGGCCAGGCAGCCGCATGTGGCACACCGAGCCGGAACGCTTCACGAACCGCATTGAGGTCTCGGGATTGTTTTGGCATTTCGTCGACCTCGTGTGGATTTTCCTTTTTCCGCTCCTTTACCTGACCTGATTTATGGATGACCTGACGCCTTCCAATATAAGCGCCTACACGAAGCGCTGCTTTCTAGTCCTGCTGGGCGTGCTGTGCGGCACCCTTGCCATGGTCGCAGCCTCCTTCGCCCCGCTTAACAGCCACGGCTTGAAGATTGCGCTGATTCTGGCGGTCGCGGCTGTGAATGCAACACTCGTTGCAACGTTCCTGATGCACATCGTCACCGAGCGGAAGTTTGTGCTGATTGTTCTCGGGTTCACTGTGATTTTCTTTGTCGCGTTACTTGGGTTAAGTTCGCTGGGGCAATTCGACCATCCCAGGATCGTTGCCCCCAAATAAAGTTATGTCGCTCAAAGCTTTTCATCTCATCTTCGTTACAGCCCTGAGTTCGCTGGCGTTTGGCTGTGCCGCGTGGAAGTTCAAAACCTACGCCGCAGAACGCGCAAGCGGCGACCTGCTCTGGGCGATTGCTGGTGTCCTCGGCGGGATCGCGGTGCTCGTCTACGGAAAATATTTCCTGAAGAAACTGAAAAACGTGAGCTTTCTGTGAAAACCTGCGCTTCCCGCATTCTCATCGTTCTTCTCCTGCTGGCCGGGATGAATTCTCCCATGCAAGCCCTCGCTTGTGCCGTGTGTTACGGGGAATCCGATGCGCCGATGGCAAAAGGCGCCGCGTTCGCAATCCTTGCGCTGGGCATCGTCGTAGCCGGGGTGCTTGGCGGAATAGTCGCTTTCTTCGTGCACATCAAACGCAAGGCCGCCGCGCAGGCGGCCACGATTGCGTCGCCTGATTCGGTTTAATGCAACGTCTCATATGATGGAGTCCTTTTACAATCTGCTCGGTCTGCCGCAGCTCGCATCTGAAAGCGGGCGGGGCGTGGATGACCTGATCGTTTATATCCACTTCCTCATGATCGCGCTCTTCGTCGGGTGGCTGTGCTACTTTGCCTACGCGCTCTTTCGCTTCCATCAATCCCGGTCACCAAAAGCCGATCCCGTCGGTGTGCGCAGCCATGTCACCAATTACATCGAGCTTCTCGTGGCTGGCGTAGAGGCCGGCCTGCTCGTGCTTGTCGCCGTTCCTGTCTGGGCAAAGGCGGTCAAACAATTTCCCAGCACAGAAGACTCAACCGTCATCCAGGTGGTTGGACAACAGTTTGCATGGAACGCGAGGTACCCCGGTCCTGACGGCGTGATCGGAAGACAGGATATGAGTTTCGTCGCAGGCGACAATGCCTTCGGCATTGATCCCAATGATCCCGCGGGCAAGGACGATGTGCAGGTGTTGAATGAGATGCACGTGCCAGTGAACCGGCCCGTTATCGCTTACGTCAGCTCCAAGGATGTCATCCACTCATTCAAGATTCCCGCCATGCGTGCTGCGCAGGACGCGAACCCGGGGATGCGTGTTCCGATGTGGTTCAAGCCGGTGCAGGTCGGACGTTTCCAGGTTTATTGCGCCCAATTGTGCGGCAACGGCCATGCCAGCATGGCTCAAGGGTTTATTGTCGTGGACACCCAGGAAGACTATGACAAGTGGCTCGCCTCCAAGGTCGGCGCTGCCACCAGTTTTGAGTAACCGCTTGTTGTGACATCTCCATCGCGTCGATTTTCAACGGCAGCCATTGTCGGGCTCCTGCTGGTTGCATTGACGGTGACGTTGATCGTGTTCCTTCAGTTGCGATTGCGTGCAGGCCCACCGCTTCCGAAGATTGCGCAGGTTGTTAATTTCACCCTCACAAACCAGTTTGGCTCCGCAGTATCGCTCGCGGACCTCCGAGGCGAAGTTTGGGTTGCCGACATCATTTTCACCCGTTGTCCGGGGCCCTGTGCGCGCATGACGCGGCAGATGAAGGAACTCGAAACTGCGCTGCCAAGGGGGAGCGGAACACGGCTGGTTTCGCTGACGACCGATCCCGATTTTGATTCTCCTGAAATCCTCAGGCAATACGCGGAGCGCTTTGGGGCTGATTCGAACCGCTGGATGTTTCTGACGGGCAGCAAGACTGAGATTGCCCGGGCTGCAATTGATGGATTGAAGCTGACCGCCATCGAGAAAGCGCCGGAGGAGCGCGAGTCAGTGGATGACCTCTTCATTCACAGCACCATCTTCGTGGTGGTCGATCGCCACGGAGTGTTGCGCGGTGTGTTTGAAACGGGGGATGTGGAATGGAGCGTTTCAAAGCAGAGGCTTCTCGATGCCGTGAGGAAGCTGGAGCGGGAGCGATGAATCCCGCAGACCTTCCGGCGTTGAACGCGGTGTTGAACGGTTGTAGCGCAACCCTGCTGGTGATTGGATATCGGATGATACGGCAGGGAAAACAGGCGGCTCATCGAAACGTGATGGTTGCCGCGTGCGTGTCGTCGCTGCTCTTTCTGGTTGGGTATGTGACGTACCACGTGTGGATGCAACAGACGCACGGCACGGCGCACACGAGCTTTAGGAATCCGGCATGGTTCCGGCCGTATTACCTATTCATCCTTTTCACGCACCTGGTGGCGGCAATGGTGATCGGACCGTTCGTTCTGCTCACGCTGTATCGGGCGTTCGCCGGACAATTCGAAAAGCATAAGAAAATCGCGCGCTGGACCTGGCCGCTGTGGATGTATGTTTCCGTGACGGGCGTCGTGATTTACCTGCTGCTCTATCAATTGTTCCCGCAGGGCTGACGACCGCGCTCAGGGGGAGGATTTTTCCTGTGACTCCAGCGTACGCAACGCGTCGCGATATTGCGCTGCCTGCTCGTAATCCTCCCGCTTCACTGCATCTCCAAGCGCCAGTTCCAGCTTTTCGCGCGCAGACAAGGGGCGATTATCCCGGATTTCCGCGAGCCACGCCTCCAAGGACTGAATCTCGCCGCTTTGTTCAATGAGTTCGGGACGCACCTGGTCGCGAAAGAAGGCGCGGATCCGTTCAACACCTTCTTCCACCTGGCTGATCGCCGTCGGATAATCTCCCGCCTCCAACGACTGCATCGCCTGGGCGCGGGTCTGGATCATGAGCAACTGGGGCTGGAATTGCTTGAGTGACCAGGCGACATCTTCGGATTCCGCGAACTTGCTGACGAATTCGAAAAGCGAAAGGTTGCGATCTGTGTCGCGCATGACGCTTTCGTAATCGCCGAGTTGGAGCATGCAGATGTAACGGTGATGATACTGCAGTGATTCCAATTGCAGCTTTGAACATTCTTCCGCCTTGAGCTTGAAGCCATCGGCGGAACCATCGTTTTCGGACACATGCTTTTCGAGTTTCGATTCATAAAACTCGAACAGTGAACCAAAGCCAAATGGCTGCTTACCGTCAGGGCGCCCCTCCGCGTTCATCTGCAGCAAACCGAGGTCGACGCGCAGTTGAATCTTTTCAATTCCATCCCGGCCCTTGAACCTCCGAACAACCACTTGGCCCGGTTTGTAGTCCCAGTGCTCGAGAAGATGCGAGATATCGAGGTCCATGCCGCGAATATGACCGCCGCGTTTTATCAAGTCAACGCGTTGTAAACCCCAGTGTCTGTAGAAATAACGAGGGGTGGGAGAGACCCGGCCTCCTCTTCACTGCCTAATCGCGAACCACTAAAAAGACGCCTTCCTCTCCTGAATGCGCAACCCAGCGTTCACGCACAATGAGGCCGTGCTTTTGCAGTTCAGTTTCCAACAGGCCCGGCGTGTATCGATAGGAGAAAAACAAACGGAATGCATCACCGGGCGAGAACGAAAACGATTCACCTTCAACGCGGATCGAGCATGCGCGTTGGAAAGAGAACGTTGCCTCAATGCGCTTCAATCCATTTCCGTCAGGTTCCACGACTGAGAAACGCAGTTCGCCGTCATGCGGTTCCACACCGTGGTCATACAGGAAACCGAAGAGCCATTCGCGCGTGGGAGCATTGTCATACTGCGGCAGCACCCGTCTGAGACCCTCCGCGTAATCAGGTCCCGGCGCCAGGTTCGCGCTGAAAAGCAGGAGATCGTCCCGCGACAGCATTGCCGCCAGCCGGGGCAGAATGACCGAGGGTTCGAAGTTGGGAATCATTCCGAAGAACGTCACGAACCGCCGGGTTTCGCAACTGGAAGGTCGTGGAAACAGTTCCGCGGAATCCTGCACCGATGCAAGGTCGCACACAACAGGGGAGCAGTGGATGCTTGGAACGGCGTTCAGGATTGTCTCCCTTGCGGTCAAGACCATCGGTGTGCTGACGTCACAAGGAAAACAAGCGATGGCCTTGTTGGAACGTCGTAGCACTTGAAGGAACCGTGCGTCCTTATGCCCGCCGCCGCATCCCAGGGCGACCAATTCAACCTGGGATGCCAACAGCCGGGTTGCTGCGTATTCAAAGCCGCGATCGTAAACCGCTCGAATTTCCGGATCGTTATGCGCGGGAGAACACGCCTCGTGCACAGCCTGCCAGCGCGATGTCTGGCGGACGCTATCGTAGAGGAACTTGTGGTTAACTTTTTGGGTGCGAAACGATTCCAGCAACTCGGTTCGCAGGCGGCTCGGAAACTGGCTTTCGTGAATGAGAACCGAAACGGCGCGTGTCATAGAAGCGTCAGGCGTCGATTCGGTGGCAGCCCAGCGACAGGTGAGTGCGGGATGAACTTAATCATCTCTGCGAGTTGTCCGTGCGGCTGCAGCCGCCCGCTTCCACTTCACCTGGAACTCCAATTCCTCGGCGCCTTTCTCCCGCTCATGCTCAATGCTGAGAACGGCATCCTTGGGCAGGCGAATGCGTTCTCCTCCGACTTGAATGACGAATGGCTTGCCGGTTTCAAGCGCATCGGCCAGGCGGCGCAGTTTGAGAACGAACTCTTCGCGAGAAATGGATTTTTCAAGATCCCGATCCTTCCGGCTTTTAGGTTTCGCAGGCATGGCAACGGTTTAGCCCAGTCCGACATGCGGCGCAATGGCGAGATGACGTTCAGCAGGCTCTGTTGCGCAACTGCAATGCTGCTTTCACTGTTATCTGGGTTCAAACCATACTTCCCAACAAATGCAACATGCGGCAAATAGAAGAACGTGTTCAAACCGAGGTCGGTGGTGCGAATAACGGGCGGGGTCAGGGACGCAATGAGAATCTCCACCGCGGCTTCATACCTGGCCGGGAGATGGTTTCTCAATGCGCTGGCGAGATGTTGTCCGCGCTGCAGGATGCTCAGCGGTTCGAGTGCGTTCATCGCCGTACGCTGGAACGCAGAGCGATCGAACTTGCGGTGCACCAGGGAGATGTTGTGCGCCAGGCAGGCGATCGCCTCGGGACCGAGCAACTCCTTGAGTGAACCGCCCTTCGACATTGTGCATGTGGTGGACGGAAGGCTCGGATGCGGGCTCAGCTTCATGCACAGATTGAGCCGTTCGAACTCGCAGTTCGCAAGCCTGCATCGCGGGTCATCTCAACCCCGCGCCCGCGTCTTTGCTTCAAGCACCCCGCCGCCCGCCACCAGGATCACCCGGTCATCCGGGGAGGGCGTCACCGTGTGGCCGCCGGTGAACCCACCAAACGCGGGCAATACACACTGATGCTTTTGGATCCAGAAACAGCGAAGCCGCAACCGCTGCCTTGCCATGCCGCGCGTCACCACGACGGGATGCACATGCCCGCAAAGCGCGTACCCTTCTGCGGGTTCATCGAGGGGATGATGATGCAGGAAAAACGGCGGCATTGCATGGCCCTCTTCAACCGTGTCGCAGCCCATCGTCCGCGCCACGCCGGCCGCGCGCCGATCGTGATTCCCCTTCACGAGAACGACGCATGCGTCGAGCTGCGCGCGCCATTGCTGCAATTGTCGAAGGGTGTCTTCCTCACGCGCGTGTTCCGAGTGAAAGGTGTCTCCGAGAATGACGAGGCGTTCAGCGCCATACTCCGTCACCAACGCGCTCAGCCTGCTGATGTCGTCCGCCGTCGTTCCAGGCGGCACCCACCGAAGCGCATGGCGGAAGGTGGCGTCTTTTCCAAAGTGAACATCGGCCACGAACAGGGTGCGTGTGCGCGGCCAGAAGAGAGCGCGTTCCGCCAACGCCAGGACGTTTTCGCCTGCCACTTGAAATTCCAGTTCCCGCTCAGGCATGGGCGGGTTCCCGGCGCCTGCGCGGCCTTGTTTCACCCGCGCTCTCGATCACGAGCTCCATTCGCGCGACGCGATCGGCGAGCTCCTCAAGGCTGAGTTCCTGGCGAAAACGTTCGACGAAAATCGGGAACGCGAACGGCGACGGCGACTCAAGGTCAACGATTCGCATGCGGCTCGCGCTCATTTTCCGGAGCGCAGCCCGCAACCGGGTTTGTTCCAGTTGATTTTCCAGCACCTCGCGCGACGCCTGATGCAACAGGAGATTGGACGGTTCATACCGCTGAAAGACCTCATACAACAGGGATGAGGAGATCATCAGCTGCCGGGTGGATTTGCGCGAGCGCCCCACGCCTTCGTGCGTGAGCCCGGCGATTCGTGCAATCTCCCTGAATTGTCGGCGGCTCATTTCGCCTGCATTGATGCTGGCGAGAATATCTTCGAGCAGGTTCTCATCACTCAACAATCCGTTTTCAAGGGAGCGCTCCAAATCCGCTTCGTCTGGCGAAAGCAGTTCCATCCCGTGATCGTTGAATGCCAGTGAAAAGGTGGTGGGATGCTGCCGTCCCAGGCGGTAGGCAAACAACGCGCCCAGCCCCTCATGAACCAAACGTCCTTCGAATGGATAGATGAAGAGGTGATGTCCCTCGCGGCTCTTGAACTTCTCGATGAGCAGTTCGTCTGTGGCTGGAATGGCCGAGAGTTTCGACTGGATTTCCAGAACGCCCCGCAAGCGCTCCATCTCAGGCGTGTCGAAAATCCCGCGCCGCGCCGCGTCGAGCCGGGTTCGCATCCCTTCCGCGAGGCGCGTTGAGAGCGGCAGGCGCCCGCCCATCCATCGAGGCACGCCGCGCGGTCCCTTGCGGGCAAGCCGCACGTGGGCGCGCATGTCCCGCACGCGAACGAGTTCGAGGTTGCGCCCCGCAAAAAGAAACCGATCGCCGCGTTTCATCTTCGCCAGAAAAGATTCCTCAACCGAACCCAGCCGCGCCCCGCGAACAAATTGAACCTGGATCGAGGCATCGCTCGTGATCGTGCCAATGTTCATGCGATGTTCCCGCGCCAGCCGTTCGTCCCGCATCATGAAGCGGCCGTTCTCATGAGTAAGCCGCGCGAATTGAGGGTAGGCCTTCAATGACTGCCCGCCGCGCGCGGTGAAATCCAAGGCCCAGCTCCATTCCGCATCAGTCAAGCTGTGGTAAGCGAGGGTGGTCCGCGCTTCAGCGAGCAGCGCGTTCTCATCAAAACCGCCAGCCTCATCCATTCCTCCGGCGCCCACGGTGGCGAGATGCTGAACAAGGACATCGAGCGGTGCGCGCAAGGGCGGACGTCCTTCAAGGCTACCCGCAATGGCGAGGTCGCGCGCCGCCGCAATCTCGACGAGTTCGAGGGTGTTGGCTGGAACGCAATAGATGATGCTCTCGGCGCCGGGCCGATGTCCGCTGCGTCCCGCTCGCTGCAGCAACCGGGAAACGCCTTTGGGACTGCCGACTTGAAGCACCGCGTCCACGGGCGCGAAATCAACCCCAAGGTCGAGGCTGGACGTCGCAACAACGGCTCGCAGGCGCCCTGTGCGCAGCCCGTCCTCGGCATCGGCCCGCACTTCATTCGACAGCGAGCCGTGGTGCAACCCCAGCTTGCCTTCCCAATCAGGCATCGCCTGCGCCAGGCCCTGGAACCACAGCTCGGCCTGCGATCGCGTGTTGGTGAATACGATGCTGGTCGTATGCCTGCGCAACAACTCCGTCACGCCGTTCAGCAGGTGCAATCCGAGGTGCCCGCCCCACGGGTAGCGTTCCACCGCGGGCGGCAGCAATGTCTTGATGGAAGTGCGTTTCACGGGGCCGCCCTGGACGAGCGCCATTGGACGGGCATTGCCTTCGCCATCGTAACCACCGAGCGCCAGTGCCGCATCCGCCAGATTGCCAAGTGTCGCCGACAAGCCCCAAACGCGCACCGTCGGAGCCAGCGTCCGCAGCCGCGCCAGCGCGAGCTCTGTGAGAACTCCGCGCTTCGTCGAAAGCAATTCATGCCATTCATCAACTACGATCAATTGAAGTGAACGGAAGTGATGCAGGAAAGTGGGCTGGCTCAGGAGCAGCGTTGCGCTTTCGGGAGTGGTGACCAGGCATTCAGGCGGACGTTCTGAAATCTTCTTCCGCTTGTGCGCCGAGGTGTCGCCGGTGCGCCGGGCGACCTTCCAGTGCGGCCACAGTTCTGCAGTCGATGACGCGAGGGCAGACTCAGTGTCTGCGGCAAGGGCGCGCAGCGGCGTGATCCAGAGCACGCGCATGCCGCCGCCGCGATCGTCGCGGCGCATCCCCTGCAGCAGGGCGGCGAACCAGATGGCGAACGTTTTTCCCGCGCCCGTTGTGCAATGGAGCAGACCCGAGTCTCCGCGGCCGATGCGCTCCCAAACTTCGTGCTGAAAGGGGAAAGCAGACCAGCCGCGCTTTTCAAACCACGCGTGGATGCTTGCTTCGGCGGGCACACTTTTCACCGCGGAAATATACACGCGATTGCATGGTCCGCGACTCGCAGTCAGCGGATGCAATGTTGCAGGATCTGCGCCTGCTGAAGGAATCTACAGCTATTGGGGAAGCTTCAGCCGGCCTTCGTCCAAATCGATGAACTCGAACATCGTTTGAACAGTTCCCGGAGGAAGGCCCAATTCGGCGAGCCGCTCATTCAAGCGTTGCGTTCCCGCATCGCGCCAGCCCCGCTTGATCATGAACGCATTCCATATCTCGATCTCTTCCTCACTGGGCCTGCGTCCGTTCTTGAATGCCCAATCGAGGAGTTCTTCATCGCTTCCGCCCTTGAGTGTTTCGATTTCCAACTTCGCGTAATCGATCTGAAGGAACCGGCAGCAGCGCGAGTCGAAACTCGTTGACATCGAGGTGCCGCGGGCGGCCTGCCAGTCGGGTGGGAGTTTGCCTGCGGCCGCGAGCCTGATCTTATCGATCATTCGGCCGAAATAAACAATGCCGTCAATTTGATCGAAAGGGCTGCGCAGCCCTGGAATGATCGTCGGATTTGGGAGTGCCATGCCGGGAGAAAACCACGTTCTGCCGCGTTGCGCAAGGTGCGCTGGACAAGTGCGAATCACTGTTGCCGCTCGATCCACACGGGCTGCGTGAAGGCGCCGTTGGCAGCAATATCCCACACCTCAAAACGCACCCACGTCCTTCCGCTGAGATCCACTGGCGTTCGAAGCGAGCGATGGCCGAAGCTTTCAGTGTCGGAAAGATCAATGCGCTGACGGTAAGTCTTCTCTCCATCGCCCGACACGACTTCCGCAAAGGAAAGCGGGAACGTCCATTCCAATTCCGTTTCCATCACCACATGCGAATTGGTGATTGCCAGCGTCTGCCCGCTTTGCCGTCCGCCCACGTTGAAGCGAGGAATAAGAATTTCACCTGTTGTCGTGAAAAAGGCCCCGCTGCGCAACGCATCGAGCACAGGCTGCCAGCCCTCGTCAAAGCGGGGAAGCTTTGCAAGCCTCAGATAGTTCATGTTCATGTGCGCGTAGGTTTCAAAATCAGGTTCCATCAGGAACGTGTCCACTTCTCCCAGCACCTGCTTCTTCGCGCCCCAATTCGACATGTCATCGAGCAGATCCAGGACGCGCCACCCGAGCGTCGGCCGCGACAGGTCAGCCGGCATTGCCTTCCATGCAGCTCCAAGAAATCTGTCCGAGCGGAAGAATTCCGTGTTCCTGTAACGGTCCGGATACTCGAACGAAGCCTTGATGCGCGGATGCGCCGTCCACATGAGGCCGCCTTCCGCCTCGAAAAGCCTCAACACATCGGCGGGATTGCCGACTCGATAGACTTTGCCGTGGGTTTCCGTTTCTTCCATGAACGCCTTTCCTGCAGGCCGATTCAGCGTCCAGTTGATGGGCTTGGGAAAGAGGCTGAGCCAATGCCCGCCGAGATGCACGTTCGGCTCTTCGCCAGGAAGCAGGAGCAGCTTGTCGTCCGAGAGCCGCCGGCATTCCTCATGCATTACCGTTAATTTGTGCAGCCGTTCGGCTTCGGGAATGCGTGATCCATCCTCGTAATGATACTCGGCGAGGTGAACGATCTCAGCCCCGCGAGCCTTGAATGTTTTAATGAACCCGGGAGATTCCAGTTCTGGTGGCAGCGCATTGGTGGATCCGCGTTTTCGCGCGTCCAGCACTTGCTTGGAATGCTCCACATGATAATGGCTCGTGAACGTGATGTGGCCGGGAACACGCTTGTAATGGTCGCCGCGGGTGTAGCGCGCGACCTCATCGAGCGTCCCGCGTTCGCTGTCAGCTGAAAGGAGATAAAAGACTCCCAACGACTGTTCCGTCCCAGGCGGCGCGTTAAACCAGGGGACGTAACGGTTATCACCAGTCGTCGATTGGCGAATTCCAAAACCGAGGCCGCGAACGTGTCCCCGGTATCCGCTTCCCTGCCATACGAAATGAAGATTGTACGCCTCATCCTGCGGATAGAAGAAGCGGTGCGGTGCCGGGAACACCGCGAGGCTGCCCTGCTGATTGCGTGCCACAAGCGTTCGGCCAGCGACCTTGATGGGCCGCGCTTCAGCCGCAGGGTCAGGCGCGACGCTCTGCAGCTGGCCCGAGGGATCGTTCCACGCGAAAGCATCCCAGTTGACTCGTTCAGTGGACAACCCCGTGTCGTAAATAATTGCCCGCCAATCCTGCTCCGTTTTCAGGACTGTCTCGACATGGATCAACGGACTGTTTCGGTAGAACGTCAGGCGGAGGTCGCCAGCGAATGTTCCCGCGCTTGCCTCCGCGACGCTGACTGTCGTGCGCGTGCCCAGATGGGTTGTGCGCACATGGCGCCTTCCCAGTTGGACGGCGTACGTTTCGTAGTGCCGCCGCGGTGTGTTGTCGAAGAACGCTCCCCAGCCTTGCGGGTTCGTTGAGTCGCGGCTGCCGACTGTCAGGATCGTAACGGGATTCAATCCGCGCGCGATGACCTTCGGTGGCTGGCCTTCCCCTGATATCGCGAGCGACTCAATCAACGGCTGCGCTGAGTCCAGATTGACGATTGCCGTCCCTGACTGTTCTGCGGACATCGGCCACGTGATGACAGCTCTTTGCCCATCCTGTTGCACCAACACGCCGGAATCCGCGGCGCCCGCCTGGCAGACAGCCAGGAATGCAATCAACGAGCTGAGGAACGAGAAATAAAGTCGTCGCATAATATTGAAACACTTTGAGCAACGCGCCGCCGGCCGTGCCAATCGTGCGGTGATAGCTTTGCCGAAAACATGAGCACACGTTCGCGCGTGATCAAGCCAAAGGCTGTTGTTTTGATTTCAGGAACAACCGCGGGGTGATCAGCGGCGTCTTCGATGTGGCGTCCACGAACGCTGTGATCCTGATCCCGCGGGTCCTCGATGCGGCTGGTGTCCTGATCGGCTGGAGTGGGAAGCTCGATTGCCCTGCGCGTGCTCAGTTGCAGGGCGCTCGCCTTGCGGGGGTTGAACCCCGTAGTTGAAACCTTCCGCGCGCTTGCGCACAAGGCCGCGGCCGATGAACCGCTCGAGCGACCGCAACTCGGCATGGTCTTCGGGTGTGACGAAGCTGATCGCATCGCCCACGGCATGCGCGCGGCCAGTGCGTCCAATGCGATGCACATAGTCTTCGGGATGCATCGGGAAATCGTAATTCACCACATGCGAAATGCCGTCCACGTCAATGCCGCGCGCGGCGATATCGGTCGCGACAAGCACCCGGACCGCGCCTGATTTGAAGTCCTTCAAAGCGCGCAGCCGTTGATTCTGTGAACGGTTGGAATGCAGGGTCGCGGTCCGGATCCCCTTTTGTTCCAGTTGCCGCGCCAGCCGGTCAGCACTGTGTTTCATCCGCGAGAAAACGAGCACCATGTTCATCTCCGGCTCCGCCAGCAAATGGAGAAGCAGACTCGTCTTCAGATGTTTCGGCACTTCATACACCAACTGCGTCACCGTTTCGGCAGGATTGGCGCGACGGCCGATCTGGATTGTTTTCGGCGAGCGCTGGAAATCGTGGGTCAAGGCCTCGATCTCCCGCGACAATGTGGCTGAGAAGAGCAGGGTCTGTCGTTTGTTGGGCAACTGTTGCACGATCCGGCGAATGGATGGCAAGAATCCCATGTCGAGCATGCGGTCGGCTTCATCGAGCACAAGGTGCCGCAATTGCGAGAAATTTGCGCAGCGCTGGCCCATCAGGTCGATCAGCCTTCCGGGAGTGGCAATGATGATGTCCGTCCCAGCGCGCAGCGCCTTGATCTGCGGGTGTTCCCCAACGCCGCCATACACGGTGGCCACGGTCAGGGGCAGATACTTGGAGTACGCCTTTACGTTCTCCTCAATTTGCACGACGAGTTCGCGCGTGGGGGCGATGATCAGGACGCGTGTCGCGCGATGCTGATTTGTGCTCGAATTGGCGAGCTTCGTGAGAATAGGCAGCGTGAACGCTGCGGTTTTTCCGGTGCCCGTTTGCGCGATGCCGATGAGATCGTGGCCGCCAATGATCGGGGGAATGGCGGCGACTTGGATGGGCGTGGGTTCAACGTAACCCGCTTCCGTCACCGCCCGCAAAATGTTCGCATCCAAACCTAAATTCGTGAAAGGCATAGCGCGCAAGTGTGCCAGCGTCTGGCGCAATAGCACGCAATAACCTCTCGCATTTTGGGCAATGCGCCAGGGTTCGGCCATCCCTTCGATTCGCGAAGAGACGGCATAAATCGCAGCCTGATCCTTACTTCTTTTTTCCGGCGGTTTGCTTCGCCGCAGCAGCCTGCTTCTTTTTCTGATCGGCTGCGCTGGCTTGTGTGTTCTTCTGGTTGGACTTCTTCTGGTTTGCTTTTGGTGAGCGATCGCCCATGGGATTGTCTTTCGTTAACCGAGTTGCGCTTCCTGAACGTCAGTGTCCGGAATGCTCGCACATCATCATCATGGCCACGCATCTGTAAACGAATTTCGGGCTGGTTGATGCTCCCGCGATAGATTCTGCGCGACTCAGGGCCTGCCGATTGGCACCATCCACGCCCTTGAACCTGGAACCGTGGCAATGGATTTTTTTGGCGGTTGGGGCGTTTTTCAGCGGCCTTTCGAAAACAGGGATCGCGGGGCTCGGCATCCTCACTGTTGCCTTGTTCGCGAACGCACTGTCTGCCCGTGACTCCACCGGCGCGCTGCTGCCGCTGTTGATTTGCGCGGACGCTTTCGGTGTGGCGTTCTTCCGCAAGCATGCCGATTGGTCTCAACTCCTGAAGCTCTTTCCATGGGTCATCATTGGCGTGGTGCTCGGAACATTGGCGCTGGGTGCATTGAATGATGCCCAGGCACAGCGAACCATTGGCGGGCTGCTTGTCGCCATGGTGGCGATGCAATTCTGGCGCCGCCGGCAATCCGGCGACATTGCCGCACGGCTTCCCCACAGCCGCGTATTCGTGGCGCTCACGGGAATTGCGGCGGGGTTTGCCACGATGACTGCAAACGCCGCCGGGCCGATCATGTTTATCTACCTGCTGGCCGTGGGTTTGCCAAAACTTGCATTGGTCGGAACAGGGGCGTGGTTCTTCCTGATCGTCAACGTCTTCAAGGTTCCGTTCAGCGTGCACCTCGGCTTGATCCACGCAGAATCGCTTCTCATCGACGCAATCCTGTTGCTCCCGATGATTCCGGGCGCGCTGCTGGGACCGGTCATTCTCAAGCGAATCAACCAATCGATGTTTGAGACGATGGTTCTGGTATTCACCATCATCGCCGCAGTCCGCCTGTTGATCTGAACTCAACCGCGAGACTGCACAAAAGGAAACCCTGCCAAACCCGAAAATGCATTGTGCCCGCGCATCGTCTACATAGATTGAGCGCGTCCCCGTCGTCCTCTGCGGCGCAATCCATGCGATGCCCCGGACACGGACTGCCACGAGGCAAAACATCGACGGGAAACAAAATGTCCAGAACGGGATGCGCCGTTCGTCATAACAGATAACACACAATCCAAAGAACCGTATGACAGCAAACAACACCAACACCGTGCAGTTTCATCGAGTACTCCGCGCCACGCCGGAGCGGGTTTATCGCGCGTTCCTGGATCCTGACGCGATGGTCAAGTGGCTTCCGCCCAACGGATTCACGGCCAGGATGGAGAGCATTGATGCCAGGGTCGGCGGCAGCTATCGCATGGCGTTCACGAATTTTAGCACCGGCAGCAGTCACTCATTTGGGGGAACCTATCTGGAAATGAAGCCGAACGAGCTGATCCGCTACACGGACAAGTTCGACGATCCGAACCTGCCGGGTGAGATGGTGACGACCGTGGCGCTGAAGCCGGTTTCCTGCGGGACAGAATTGAAAATCTCGCAGGAAGGAATTCCGGCGGTGATTCCCGCTGAAGCGTGCTACCTCGGCTGGCAGGAATCGCTGACGCTGCTGGCAAAGCTGGTCGAAGCGGAAATTCCGGACCACAGTTGAGCCGCGTGGAAACCTGTGGCGCATACGGCGGCTCCGGGACGGTTCCGCTCGTATGCCTGCTTAGGATGGCGCAGACGCTGGCTTCGATGGCGGCCACGTCGCGCCAGCCAGTTCGCGCGGAAGTTGCGTCGGGTCGACGGGGTAGATGAGCGATAAATCCATTTTGGATTTCGAACCCTGAAGAAATTCCAGTTCCTCCGGGGCGCCCACCACCAGCCAGAGCACATCAGCTTCCGTGTCATTGAACACCTGCCGCAACTGGTCCGGTCCGACCAAAATGCCGCCATGCTTGGGCACGGTCAGTGTTTCATCGCCCACCCGGATTTTTCCGGTGCCTTCGAGGACCAGATAAAACTCCTCCTGCCGCACGTGCTTGTGGAGAGTGTTTGCACTTTTAGGGGGCATTCGCCAAAGGCGGGCCGCGAGATTTTCGCTCCCTGTTCGCTCCAGGAAATCCGCATTGGGGATCTGCATCAGGTTGGAGGGGCGCCAATGAAGATCGTCTGGCGTTATGAGTTGATAGCCTTGGAAGGTTTTCATTGGCGCAAGAATTTCACTGACGCGGCGTCAAATCAACCCGCTCGTGATTGCGCCTTGAGAGCAGGGGTGCGAAAGGCGTTTTGCACGTAGCAAAACAACAACGCCGTTAGGACCGCTGCGATCCCGGCATTTCTCCATTGAGTTACATCCGCAAACACATGCCAGCGGTCGAAGGCGGCATAGAAGGCGAGACAGAGAATCGCTGAATACGGAAGTGCCAGAACCAGCAGCGGAAGCTCAGTGGGCACTCGTGTGGAGTCGCCGCTGAACGACGCATTGATCTCGTGCCGCCTCCAGGAGTTCCAAATGAAATGTATCAGCGCTGATGTGCAGCGGATTGCGACGCCGATCAAGGCCGCCAGCGTTGCGAATCGAGCGAGCGGAACCAGCTTTTCCGGCAGCCATCCTGGCGGTGTGAAGAGCGCGGGTATCGAAGGCGAATGCCAGATCCAAATGCCCAGTCCCACTGCGACCCATCCGATGAGCGACATCAGGTTGCCGAAGCGAAGGCACCTGATCCGCCACAGGGCGCGGTCGTCGGCCAACACATCGTGAGCGGGAATGAACTGCTGCAGCGAGCTGTTCGCCGTGTCCGCGCAGATGCGCGCCAACTGCAGCACAAAGCCATCGATGTTTTCCCAATATGTGGTGTGATCGCTCAGCGCTGATCCCTCATTGAATATCAGCGCAGATTTGAATTGATTCGACGGCGGTTCGGGCGGGGTGGTTCGCGTGGGTCCGTTTGGAACTGGATCAGCCGACGCATAGAAGTCGAACCAGTGTCCCAGCCCCGCTGGCATGGAAACCAGGGTCACAGCCTTTCTCATGTCCTCCGATAACACCAAATAGACACCCGCCAGGAGCAGGATTAAATCGTAATAGAAGAGGCTTACCGAGAAGAGGGGAAGACTTGTTTTCTGCGCCGCATAAATCGCAAGGCCGATCAGCGCCAGCATGCCGAAGACGATGGAATTAAGGACGATGCTTTGTTCGTGCTGTCTGATGAAAGCGAACTTTTTGCCAAGTGACGCGATTGCCTTCCGCCCGGCCATTGCGATCGAAATGACGAGGGCAAGACACGCGCCGAGCGCACCGACGGCGATCAGGATCATCCGAACGGTTGTGTGTTGTTGCAGAACGGAAACTCCGAGTCCGAGGATGATTGCGCAGGATACCAGCATGGCGCCCATGGCGCAGTTCACTGGATTGAAGCCAAGGCGCCTCGGCATTCCCGTGGCGAGCTTCTTCAAACAGGTGAGTTGATTTGTGCCGGCGCCAAACGTGACAAGCGTGTCAGGAACCAGGTTGCTTTCCGACGATGCGTCCGCTGTCTTGAAAGATTCATCCTCGGGATCTCGGATCGCCCCGAGCGCGTCGAGCACCACGGCTGCACCTTGGGAGTGCGCGACAATCATCGTTTTATCAGATTCGGTTTTAAGCCATTTGAGGTCTTCCCGAAGTCGTGTCCTGATCAATGCTGCGCGAATCGGGCTTTCCACAAAAACGAGGCTGTCGCCGACAGTGGATATCAGCGTTCCCTGCGCGGCCATCAGGAATGCACGCAGCTGGGGGATAGGCAATGCTCCAATAACCAATGAGATGGCGAGACCGAAAACGAATACAGGTGCGAGGACGAGCGCGGCCAATAACTTCAAAACTGTAACCGCAACACCCCACGCCTTGCGCCAGCCTTTCTGCTCCCGAAGCTGCCAGTGGCTTTGCGCAATATGTAAAGCGATCGCCCAGGGCAGGGCCCGTCCGCTCCAGGAAACCAATTCCTTGTAGCTTGGCGGCAGGAAAACATCGGCCCACCATCCGTCCGCAATAAGCCAGGTCTGTTCGCCATCGGGTAGTTGGAGCGACACAATGGCTGATGCCGGAGTGTCATTATTATGGCCCCGCTCGGAAGTCGCGGTTTTGACGGTAACCGGAACTTTGCCATGTGTCGCCAGCCTGATCGTCTTGAGCAGGGCATCGCCCCAATGGATGAGGGATTCGCCGGAAGGCTGGGTGCCGATCCCATGCACCAGGAGAATTCCAAGTTGATGTTTGGGCATGTTACTTTTCCGGTGAGGGGCGTGCAGAGGTTTATCAGCTCGAGCCCCGGCCTGCACCTGAAATCATTGAGCTCGCCGTGCCCCAGCCGGCAACTTTCCTGATGCAAGGGCCGATGCATTATGTATGATCCACGCGTTCCCGCACCTATATGTTGAATCTCTACGATGCCGTGCGTTTGAACCCGGGCTACAACAAGCTCGAGATTGGAGGCTTTCTCTTCGCCGAATACACCTGCGGCGCGAATGATACGCTGCTGCCAAACTGGACTGAGTCGGATTATCTCGTGCACGTGGTCACCGGCAGAAAAACCTGGCATACATCAGATGGTGTCTGGCGGGCTAATCCGGGTGACACCCTGTTCTTCAGGAAGGGGGCGACGATCGCGGAACAGCATTTCGAAGAGGATTTTTGTCTGCTGATGCTTTTCATTCCCGACGGTCTCATGCGGAGCACGGTTCGTGAGGTTGTGGAGGCTTTGCATGCTGACAACAGGGAGCCGCGGCCGATCGGGACAGCGTTGCGAGTGCAGAACGATCTTGCGCTCTCGGCACTGTTCCAATCGATGAGGACGTATCTATCAGGCGACGAGCCGCCGGCCGAAGCGTTGATTCGCCTCAAGTTCAAGGAATTGGTCATCAGCGTTTTGACGAGCGGCACCAATTCGGATTTGGCTGCATACTTCCGGGGGGCGGGTGCAAACGACGCGCCGGGGATTGCCGAGATCATGGAGGCAAATTACCGCTTCAATCTTTCCCTTGAGGAGTATGCGAAGCTTTGTCATCGGAGCCTGTCCTCGTTCAAGCGGGAGTTTCAGGCGATCTACAAGCAATCTCCCGGAAAATGGCTGCTCCAGCGGCGCCTCGGCCACGCAGCGAAGTTGTTGACCGGTTCGCAGAAAAGTGTCACCGAAATTGCGTTTGATAGCGGGTTCGAGGACGTCTCGCACTTCAGCCGCGTGTTCAAGGAACGATACGCGGTCCCGCCCGTCAGCTACCGGGAGCAGTCGATTGTCAGAGCTTGAACCGCACAACCAACTGATTGGCCTGGACAGCAAAGCATGCTGGCCGGGAGTTCTGCATCCTGTATCCGCTACTCACAAAGCGAATACTTATGCAGACACAAACAATTGAACACAACGAGACGCGTTCACAGGCACGCGTCCAAAACATTCCGAACCTCCACGCGATCAAGGCGAAACAGAAGGCCACCTGGGAATCCGGGGACTTTGGTCAGATCGCCCGCACCATTGAAAACGTCGCTGAGGATTTCATGTCGCGGCGATCATTACCGGCAGGCCTCAACGTCCTTGATGTGGCTTGCGGCACAGGGAACCTTGCACTGATAGCCGCCAGGCACGGGTGCAGCGTCACTGGAATCGACATCGCTGAGAACCTGCTCGCGCAGGCTCGAACACGGGCGGTTGAGGCGCGATGTGACATTCGTTTCCTGCAGGCCGACGCCGAGGAGTTGCCACTGGTTGACGACGCATATGACCTCACGGTGAGCATGTTCGGAGTCATGTTCACTCCACAGCCGGATCTCGCCGTGAGCGAACTGCATCGCGTCACGAAACCTGGGGGTGCGATCGCGCTGGCAAACTGGACGCCTGAGGGGTTCATCGGCGAGATGTTCACCATTTTCAAAACCCACCTTCCTCCTCCGCCCGCCGGAGTTCCGTCTCCGATGGATTGGGGAAATCCGACGATTGTTTGTGACCGGCTCAAGGGCCGCTTCACAGATCTCCAGCTGACACGGCGGATTGCCGCAATGCAGTATCCGTTTCCTCCAGCGGAAACGGTCGAGTTCTTTCGGAAATACTATGGTCCGACGCATCGCGCGTTTGAATCGCTTCCAGCTGCCGCGCAATCCGCGTTGCTCCGTGATCTGGTAAATCTTCAAACTCGCTGCAACATCGCGGAGGTTTCGGGCACGACCGAAATTGCCGCCGAATATCTTGAAGTTGTGGGAACGAAACTTTAGGGCTCACGACGGGCGGTTTTTAACGGCATCATCCTGAAACGATGGTGCCGTTATTTCGGAGGGAGGGCTGCCAGGCTGATGCCAGGAACTTCGCGGCAAGTTCAATCAAACGGTGTATTGTGCTGGCACTGCCTGCGAACCACACTTTGGCTACATCCATGAATTCCCATCACCGTCGCACGACGCCGTTAGTGTTGATCTGCATCCTTCTTGCAACGGCGCTGACGTCAGAGGCTTCCGCTGCGCAGACGAATCGAATTCCTGTCAGGGCCGCGAATTTCAAGGCAGGCGCGGCCATGAGCGCGTTCGATGGAACGAACCAGGTTCATTTTCTGCTGGATCCAGCGCCAGACATCCCCTTCAGCCAATCAGCCATCAAGCAATCGGCAACGCCTGCTGCAATCGGGCACCGGGCTGATGTGCCGTACTTCACTGTTCGATTTGCGATGCCGAATCCGCCTGTTTATTCAGAGACAGAAGTTGGAGCTTTGGCGGGTGTGGATCCGATGGTCTTTCACCATAATCATTCGCCAGGTTTCGAGATTCTTCCAAACGGCGACGCGCTGGCGATTTATTTCAGCACACCGATGGGCAAGGCGGAGGCAGATGTTTCGACGTGTTTCGTTCAAGCTCGTTTGCGTTATGGATCGGAGGATTGGGACATGCCGGAACTGTTCTTCAAAACGAAGGATCACAATGACCAGTCAGGATTGTTGTGGAACGATGACGGGAAGATTTGGTTCTTTGGCGGAGGCCGGGCGATTTCGGACGCGGTGCCGTTCCGCATTGCCACGTCATCGGACAACGGCGCCACGTGGACCTTTTCCATCCCGCAACTCGACAAGCCGGCTCGGGATTATACGGCGCAGCCGATCACCAGTGCCTTTCGTGGACCTGACAAAGCCATCTATTTCGCGATGGATGGAACTGAGGCAGCGAGTTTCCTGTGGCGGAGCCGCGATGATGGGGCTCATTGGCACGACATGGGAGGACGGACGGGCGGCAGGCATTCCGCCATCGTGCCGCTGGATGATCAAGGCCGTTTGCTTTCGATTGGCGGCAAGAATTCTTCGATATCGGGATGGTCACCGCAGAGTCTCTCCACGAACTGGGGCGCCACCTGGAGCAGCAACACTCCTTCCCCTTTTCCCCCGCTCGGTACGGCTCAACGCCCTTCACTGATTCGGCTGGCCTCTGGGAACCTGCTGTTCGCCAGCGATTCCTATATGCACAAGTTGAACATTCCGCCCCCGGCGGAGTGGATGCACGGGAACCGATGTTTTGTGGCGCTATCTACGAACAATGGCGTTTCGTGGCATGTCAAAACATTGCCTGTCCAAATTCCGGCGCATCATCGCACCAATTATCCCTCGCTCGGGTATGTCACGGCGCGGCAGGCGCCGAACGGCGTGATTCATCTCCTGACAACCGTCACGCTTCCGCCCCTGCACTACGAATTCAATGAGGCGTGGATTCGGTCTGATGCGGGAGACATTTCGGCACCGACCGGGGACGGGACGATACGGGCATTTTCTGAAACGTTTCAAAACGGAAAAACCCGGTCGACGTGGAGTGCGCGAATTACCCCGAGCGGCCGTTATCTGCTTCATGGAGAGCAGGTCGATTATTTTGAGGACGGCGCGAAGCAGCACCTGGCAACGTATGTCAATGGGCGCAAAGTGGGCGCTGAAACGTTTTGGTCAGCGGATGGCAAAACAATTTGGACATGGCGGCGGGATATGAAGAACAACCGCGCAACCTGGACTCATTTCTGGCCGAACGGACAAAAGAAGATTGAGTCGCAGTGGAATATCAGGCCCGAGGCGCGCGACCTGAAACGGAACTTTTATGGCAACGTTGCTGATGGGCCTGCGCGTCATTGGGACAGCAGCGGGAAACTCGTCGCAACCTATCGGTTCGTGAATGGAGTCTTCGCAGGCGCGGCTGAATAGAGCCTGTATCTCATTTCCGGTTATCACTGCGGTACCAGGAGACGATCGCATAGCGTTCACCGTGTGACACCGGCAGCACCTCGTGCGTCGTTTCGGAACGAAATGCAACCAGTGTGCCCCGGCCTTGGACGGCGCGTTCTCCCGATTCCATCGGCTTGCCATACAGAACAAGATCTCCTCCGCCATAGGTGCCAGGATCGGAAGCGTCGCCCGGCTGTGAAAGGCAGATGCTGATCGAGATTTTCCGAAATCGGGTGTGATCGTAAACCAATGGGGTGTTGCCGTCCTGATGTGCGACAAAAAAATCGCCAGTCTCGTAGCGCAAAAATTGAGGTTCCTCGCAGTGATTAAGTGCGACGCCGAAGTGCATCGACAGCGCGTCTTTTGCCTCCATGAGCAGAGACACAATCTTGTCCCGGGTTGCAGTCGACATCGAGAGACGTGAAACCTTGCGGACGTGGGGGTTCACCGTTCCACCGGCTTTTGCCTGCCCATAAACGGGCGCCGCTGCAGCGTGGCTGCGTTTCATTTCGCCGACAATTCCGGTAATCGTCGCGTCATCCAGGAACCTCTCCTGTGTGAAATAGAGGGCACTCATTTCTTCTGCCTACTGCGTCATGGAATTATCGGCGGAATTTTGTTTTACGTCATGAACCGTGGCCTCGGGCCACGCCTCGGTCCAGCGCAGCGGCATGATCGCGAGCGTCGCTTGCCCGCCCATGCCGATGTCCCCTTCAAATTTGCATACGAACCAGTCCTTTCCGTTCGCAGTCAGCATGGATGCGTGGCCGGGACCGATCAATGGACCGTTGGCCGTGGGCAGAAAGGAGCTGCCACCGCTGTTCATCAGGCTCATCCCTGCTTTATCCAGGTAAGGTCCTGTGATGGTTTTGCTGCGCCCAACACGGATATTGTAGGTGCTGTTTGTCCCCTGGCAGCATGATCCCCAGTTGACGAACAAATAGTAGTAATCGTCGCGCCGGCAGAGGAACGCGGCTTCAATGGACCGGTTGTAGGCGACCGAATGCAGTTTGGAATCAGACGACAATCGCTTCCCGGTTTTTGGATCCAGCTGAACCAGTTTGAGCCCAGTCCAATAGGAACCAAACGTCATCCAGAGGCTTTCGTCCTTGTCCTGGAACAATGCCGGGTCAATCGCGTTGTAAGCGTCGCCGGGCTGGCCTTCCACGGTTTGCACCACGATGCCTTCATCTGTCCATTGGTAGGCCGGATCGTCCGGGTTCAGCGTGGGCGTCGTTGCGAGGCCGATCGCCGATGTCATCTTCCCCATAGACGACACGGAATAATAAAGAAGGTGCCGGCCACCCACCTTGATGATGTCGGGCGCCCAAAACGACATGTTGCGATTTTCGGGAACGGCCTTGGAAATCCACTCAGGTGCCGTATTGAAGACAGCCGGGCCGCGCTGCCAATTCACCAGGTCCCTGGAACGATACGACGGCACGCCGCGTCCCGTGTAGAAGACCCAAAACTCATCGTCGCATTTCACGATGCTGGACGGGTCGCGCGTGACAATGCCACGGCTGGCCGACTGTTCCAGGGGAATCGCCAACTGCGCGTTTGATTTCGCAGTCTCCGATTGAGCCACGGATTGTGTGGTGATTGATATCGCGACGACCAAGCCCGCGACGAAAAAGGGGCGATTAAGGTTGAAATGCATTTGCAGAGTTTCCGACCGGTTCGATACAGAGCGAATTCAGATTTTCAGCGACGCACGAAACCCGCGGGCGGCGTAGTACGACTGCGCGCCATTGTGTCCTACGAAGACGCGCCCGTAACGGCGATCGCAGTACAGGGCGCCGCCGAGCTTGCGGATGTCCGCTGGTGTCTTCACCCAGCTCGATGTCTTTAGATCAAATTCACCGAGCTTCTGGAGCTCGAAATATTGTTCCTCCGTCAGAAGTTCCACCCCCATCTCGGCAGCCATTTCCATGGCGGACGTTTTTGGACGATGCTCTTTCCGCGACTCCCACCCTTCCCGGTCATAACAAACACTGACCCTGCCTTTGGGCGTTTCCGCAGAGCAATCAAAGAAGATGTATTCTCCGGACTTTTTATCGTGGCCGACGACATCCGGTTGACCGCCTGTGCGCTCCATTTCCTGCAGCGACGAACGTTTCGCGGGATTTGCTTCCAGGCGCGATTGAACGCCAGACCACGCGACACCCTGATGACGTTTCATGTTTTTCTCGAAGCGATCCTTCAAAGTGTGAAGGAGATCGTCGGGCTGCTTCGAAGGTTGCGCTGTTGATCGAGATTTCATAGTTCGATTGGATCGCCGCCATTTTGAACGAACCTGGGCAGGATTCAACCACTCAGCGGCTTGGGGTCCCGCAACTGCGTGAAAATCGCCCCCAATAGGAACGGCCTATGGCCAGCGCAGGAAAAAGTATTTCCAGGATCCCAGGCAACGTGTTCTCATTCCGCTTTAGTCAAAACGTTGAATACACATGTCTACTGAATCGAAGTGCCCATTTCAGGCAACCAATGGCAATGGCAGCAAGGATCACCGCGCATCCCGCCCCGGGACAACCAATCAGGATTGGTGGCCGGATCGTCTCAAGGTGGAACTCCTGCATCAGCATTCCTCCAAGTCCAATCCGATGGGCGAAGGCTTTGATTATGCCAGGGAATTCCAGAGCCTCGATTACGCGGCCTTGAAGAAGGATCTCGCGTCGCTGATGACGGACTCGCAGGAATGGTGGCCTGCGGATTTCGGACACTATGGGCCGCTCTTCATCCGCATGGCGTGGCATAGTGCCGGAACCTATCGCACGGGCGACGGCCGCGGCGGCGGGGGGCGCGGTCAACAACGCTTTGCCCCGCTCAACAGCTGGCCCGACAATGTCAGCCTCGACAAGGCCCGCCGCCTGCTCTGGCCCATCAAGCAAAAGTATGGACGCAAGATTTCCTGGGCTGATCTGCTGATCCTTGCTGGCAACGTCGCGCTGGAAACAATGGGTTTCAAAACCTTCGGTTTTGCCGGCGGACGCCCCGACACATGGGAGCCGGACAACGACGTCTATTGGGGCGCTGAAACAAAATGGCTCGGTGGTGACGTTCGGTACTCGCAGGGATCGCCTGGTGTCGATGATCCTCACAGCACACTCGTAAAGGATGACGACAGCGAGATTCCACACACGCGCGATCTCGAGAATCCACTCGCCGCCGTGCAGATGGGACTTATCTACGTCAATCCCGAGGGACCCGACGGCAAGCCGGATCCGATCGCTGCCGCAAAGGATATTCGCGACACATTCGGCCGCATGGCCATGAACGATGAAGAAACGGTCGCGTTGATCGCGGGCGGACATACGTTCGGCAAAACGCACGGCGCAGGCCCGGCGGAAAATGTGCAGTCGGATCCCGAAGCTGCATCGCTGGAGGAACAGGGCCTCGGCTGGCGCAATCAATTCGGCTCCGGCAAAGGCGCTGACACGATCACGAGCGGACTCGAAGTCACATGGACCAGCACACCGACACAGTGGGGCATCGGGTTTTTCCAAAATCTCTTCGAGTTCGAATGGGAACTGACAAAGAGCCCGGCGGGTGCGCAACAATGGGTGGCGAAGAACGCTTCAGCCATCGTCCCGGATGCTCACGACCGCACGAAAAAGCACTTGCCGACGATGCTCACAACGGATCTTTCGCTGCGATTCGATCCAGTATACGAGAAGATCTCCCGCCGCTTTCTTGAGAATCCTGATCAGTTCGCCGACGCGTTTGCCCGCGCCTGGTTCAAGCTAACGCATCGCGACATGGGACCGCGTTCGCGTTATCTCGGGCCGGAAGTTCCCGCCGAAGAGCTCGTCTGGCAGGACCCGATTCCGGCGGTGAATCACCCGCTCATTGACGCAAGGGACATTGCGGCATTGAAGAGCACGATTGCTGCAACGGGACTTTCGGTCTCGCAGCTCGTTTCCACCGCGTGGGCTTCGGCTTCGACGTTCCGCGGCTCAGACATGCGCGGCGGGGCAAACGGCGCGCGTATTCGTCTGGCGCCACAAAAGGAATGGGCCGTTAATCAACCGGCGCAACTCGCGGCGGTGTTGAAAAAGCTTGAAGGCATTCAGGTGGAATTCAACAAGACGGCAACGGATGGCAAGCAGGTCTCGCTTGCGGACATTATCGTCCTCGCAGGTGGCGTCGGCATTGAGCAGGCGGCGAAGAAGGCTGGTCACGAAGTCACTGTGCCTTTCACGCCCGGACGCATGGATGCAAGCCAGGATCAGACCGACGTCGAATCATTCGCGGTGCTGGAACCGATTGCTGACGGCTTCCGCAACTATTTGAAGGGCAAGTACACCGTGCCTGCGGAGGCGTTGCTCATCGACAAAGCGCAGCTGCTCACGCTGACGGCCCCGGAAATGACGGTTCTTGTCGGCGGCTTGCGTGTCCTTGGAAATAACTTCAACAACGAAGCATACGGCGTCTTCACGCGCCGCCCGGAGACGCTGACAAACGACTTCTTCGTCAACCTGCTCGACATGGGCACGGAGTGGAAACAGATATCTCCCTGTGGTAATGCCTTCCTTGGTTCCGATCGAAAGACGGGGCAGCCCAAGTGGACCGCTTCACGCGTGGACCTCGTGTTTGGTTCCAATTCGATTCTCCGCGCCGTCGCCGAGGTCTATGGAAGTTCGGACGCAGAGAAAAAGTTCATCGGGGACTTTGTCGCTGCATGGACCAAGGTGATGAACCTGGATCGATTTGATCTGAAGTAGAGGCGGCAGGGCAGATCCGTGGCTTTGCTCGTCCTTCATCGGGCGCGAGGGCGGCGTTTATGGGCCGCCCTCGCCGCACTGAAGAAGGACCAACCCGCGCGTTCCCAGTCAGGCGCTGGGAAGTTCAATCCAGAAACGGCTGCCGCGGCCTGGAATGGATTCCACGCCGATCCTTCCACCGAGCCGCGTGACAGCGCGTTTGGCGATGGCGAGGCCGATCCCATTCCCTTCGAACATCGTTTGCGGATGCACCTGCTGGAAGACATCGAAAATGCGCTGTTGATGTTCTGGCGCAATGCCGATGCCGTTATCTTCGATCCAAAGCCGCGTCAGCGCGTTGCGTTGTTCGGCCCTGACGGTTACGCACGGGAGAGTGCCAGGGCTGACGAATTTTACTGCGTTTGACAGGAGGGCCGCGAGCGAAGGCTCCAGAAATTCTGCATCGGCCATGACGGGTGGCAACGATCCCTGGATATGGATTTCTCCCCTGTGCGCTTTCAACGCGGGATGCTGCTCGAGAATCTGCCGCACAATCTTCTCAAGGCTCACCGGCTGGAGATGGATTTCAATGCGCGAGACATGGCCGTACCGCAGAACATCGCGAATCATTCGATCCAGGCGGTGGGCTGCCCCCGAAATTCTGTCCAGCCGGTCCAGTTCGTCCGCGTGCAGCCTTTCGGCTGCTTCCTCGCGCAACGTATCCGCATAGCCGTACATTGTACGCAGCGGCGCCCGAAGATCATGCGAGATGGTGTACGAAATCGTTTCCAGCTCCTTGTTCGCCTTCACCAGTTCTTCCGAGATGGCGGCAAGCTGTTCCGCGTGTTGCAGAACGATTTCCATGATCCCGCCGCGCAATTCACGGGCGACGTCCAGCTCCGATGGCTTCCACGGCGTGGAGCGCCCGCGCACGGTTTCCGACCAGGCTTCGAAGCTTTTTCGTGGATGCAGGCGAGTGGGTTCATTCGCCGGCTGCTCGACAGGTTTGGCAGGATTGCCGCCCCACTTGACTGTCGAGACCACTTCCGGACGAAACCACATCACGTAGTTCCGGTGCACGCGTGACACCGGGATCGCCAGGAGTCCGCTCGCTGCATCAATGTATTCAAGGGCGGCGGAGCAAGGTTCCGCCAATTTTTCAAACGCAATGACGTCGCCTTTGGCGTCTTGATGCAACCAATCGGCGAGCGCGATAATTTGCGCCCGTGTCGGGGTGCGCCCGATCAATTCAAGCCGGTCGTTCAGCAACAATGCAGCGCCTGTGGCGTTTGCAAGTGCGAGCCAGTCGGCGCTTTGTCCGCAGAGGCTCGAAAAAATGTCCTGTTCCCGCGACATGCCCGACATGAGACGGGTGAGCACCGCGTTGAGCTTGTTCCGGTACGCCAGCCCGGCGGTTTGCTCCCGCGTGGTGATCTGTAATGACAGGACCTGGCCAAACAACTCGCAGGTTGCGCGTATGTCGAACGGGACAATTCTTGGATCACGACCGTGGCACGAAATCAGTCCCCACAATTCATTGCCATGCATCAGGGAAATGGACATTGAGGAAGCCATTCCCATGTTACGCATGTATTCCAGGTGGACAGGCGAGACGCTGCGAAGTGTCGAAAGGCTGAGGTCCAGCGGCTCGGTTTCATCCGGCTGCGCGAGCAATCGAACGGGTTGGTAATCGTTTCGCTCGATCAGTCGCAATCGATTGATGCGATACAGCTCGCGGGCCTGCCGCGGGATGTCCGAAGCGGGAAACCGCAGGTGGAGGTACGAGGGAAGCCGATCGTTGCGGTCCTCAGCGATTACGATTCCATTCCATTCCGGATCGAACTGATAAATCATGACGCGATCGAAGCCGGTGATCCGGCGAGTTTCTGCGGCCGCCATCTGGAGCAGTGAACGCATGTCGGACGCGCTTTCCATGCCGGCGATCAGGATGTCCATCTCGTGATGAACGCCGGGACGCGGATCGACCTTGAGCTCGCCCACGATCGCCTCGCCCTCAAGAACGACGCACCCGCCGTATCGATGGGCCAGCAAAGAAAAAGGCACGGCGCTTCGCTCGTCATCGCGACGCACATAGGCAACGAACAAAGGGCGCTGTGTGAAAAGCGGATGCGCAGCAGCTTCGCGGAGGGCGGCGATAACCGGCTGCGTAAAGAGGTCCTCGACGGGACGGCCGAGGGAGGCGCTCGCTTGGATGCGCAGATAATCGCCGACGTTTTCGCTGGCGTAACGAACCGTCCAGGAGGTTGCGTCCAGCGCCAGCAGAAATCCGTGCGGCTGAATCGCACCCGGGATATGAATCGGCTCCCGATCACACATTGTAATGTCAGCCGGCGAAGGCGGAGTATTGCCAGGTGCATTCATGAACGGCCCCCTTCGCATTGGCGGAACCAGCGATGAAGCATTTCGAACGTTTCACGCGCCGCCCCAACGATCACCGGATCATGGGCGGTGGACGACGCGCGAAGCAATTCATCGCGAAATGCTTTCCATTGCGCGCCAACGTCGGGCCCGTAGCTGCGAAAATAGCGATAGCCCTGTCCATCGCGCAGTCCCAGTTCACCTTCGAGATGCCGCACGATGACCTGCCCGCCGAGCGTCGAGCCTTCCAGCACGTAAGCGGCGCCGAGGATCTCGGCGCGCGACGCGAGCGATGGCAGTTCGTTGATTCGCGGCAATTGCTCCCGATCGGCATGGTTGATCCCGAAAAATTCCAGGTCCTGTTCCAGCCAGGAAGTTTTCTGGCGGCCTGCGCGGATCATGTCGTCGGCAGGCAAGGCCTGGGCTACCGCGCGTTCCCACGGCTCAACGAAGCCGAAGAACTTTTTGAGTTGCCTTACGTAATCCGCTTCCGACTGCGGCAGGGGATTGGCTGATTCCAATTCTTCGTGTTGCCTGCGGGTTTGCTCCCTGAGAATTTCAGTCAACATAAGGTCGCATCGTTCCACGCGAAGGCTTTGGCTGCAAGGGCAAGTCATGCCTTGGCGGCTGTCCCGGTTCTACTGCGGAATCACTCGAGGCCATCGGGCGTGCGTTCCGTTAAAAACCAATCCTCCACTTTGGCGCGCGCCCACGGGGTCTGTCGCAAAAACTTCAGGCTGGATTTAATCGTGGGATCGAAAAGAAAGCAGCGGATCGGAATGCGGCGGCCCATTTCCTTCCATCCATGCCGGTCCACCAAAGTCTGGACGATCGTTTCCAGCGTGATTCCATGCAGCGGGTCCCGCGGATGCTCGCGACGGCTCAGTGGAGCCGTGTCTTTCGCAGCTTCGTCGCTCGTCTTTTCGGAGAATGGATCGGGATCGGTTGCCATGAAAACACTCTAACTCGATTCGAGCATCGCCTCAATGACCGCCAGCAACTCGGGCAATCCCCGTCCGGTGACTGAGGAACATTTGAAGATTTCAGGCATTGCCTCGAACCACTCGGCAAGGTGTTCCTTGAACAAGTTGATGTTCTGCTGCACTTGCTCGGGGCGAACCTTGTCTGTTTTTGTGAACACCAGCACCAGCGGAATCGATTGGCCGCCAAACCAATGCACAAACTCCAGATCGATCTTCTGCGGCGTCTGTTGGGAATCAATCAAAACGAACACGCCGGCGAGATTTGGACGATTGAGAAGGTAATCGTTCACTGCCTCGTTGAACTTCGCTTTGTTTTCGCGTGCGACCTGGGCAAATCCGTATCCCGGCAAATCCACCAGCCGCCAGGTGCGGTTGATGACGAAGAAGTTGATGAGCTTCGTGTAGCCTGGGATATCCGAAACCCGCGCCAGTCCTTTCTTCCCGGCGAGCGCGTTCAACAATGAAGATTTCCCTACGTTCGATCGCCCGATGAAAGCCACTTCGGGAAAGGTCTCAGGGGGACACGATCCTAGATCGGGAGCGCTGCATTCAAAGATGGCGGACTTAATCTTCATAGTGGGACGAGTATCTGCAAAGCGGCAGCTTTGCCCTACCAAATAATAGGGTGCGGCGGCGTTGCCACGCGCCTGCTATTCCCTTGGCGACCATGAGGAGTTGTCGAGCAGCTCAATTCCAGGATTTTTGAAAGCGATTCGCCGTGCCTTGTAAAGTTTGCCGAGCGCCTGCTTGAATGCCTTCTTGCTCACGCTGAACTTGTCCCGGATCGCTTCCGGTGAACTGTCATCATCGAACGGCAGTAGACCTCCATTCTGTTGCAGTGCCTCGACGATTTCATCGGTGAGGGGTGCCACGCGTCTGTAACCTCCTGCGTCGAGACTCAGATCGATCTGTCCGTTTTGGCGAAGGTTGCGGACGAATCCGTTCAGCCGCTGCCCTATCTGAAGCGGGACCATGATGTTGTCGTGATAAAGCAATCCGCTGTAGGCGTTATCCACGATGGCCGTGTAACCGAGCGGTGTTTGTCCCGTGATGAGAAGGTCGACGGGATGACTGTTGCGATAGAGCGGGCGCTCGCGACTCAGATGACGCCTCAGTCGCGATGTCGCAACAATGCGTTCAGTCTTCGGGTCAAGATAAACAAAGACAACAAGCCGCTGTCCGACGCGCGCTTGTCCTTCCTGTTCGCGAAACGGCATCAACAGGTCTTTCGCCAGTCCCCAATCGAGAAATGCGCCGACGCGGTCATTCACGCTGACAACCCGCAGGCACCCAAACTCACCAACCGTGACGTAAGGAATCTCCGTGGTGGCGACAAGCCGATCTTCGGAATCGCGATAGATAAAGACGTCGATCTGGTCCTTGGGCTTGAGGTCCGCCGGGATGTAGCGACCGGGCAAAAGAATTTCGCCCAACTCGCCACCATCCAGGTACAGACCAGGCGCTGCAGCCCTCACAACCGAAAGCGTGTTACGTTTCCCGAGAAATGCCATGCGCCCCAACCTAAACCCCGTGCCAGAACGACAGGAGGAAAATCTGTGATGGGCCCGACTGATTCAGATTTACCGAACCGAATTCCAAATTCCTTCGACTTTCTTCGATTCCCTTTTTCACCGCATTGTCTTCATTCATGCCGTGTTCCGCGGCGTAATTGCGGACCTCGTCACGCGCTTCATTCCATCGGCAAGGGCTCGCCATAGATACGTTCGAAGAGGCGGCGTTTTCGTTCGGCATCTGACAAATCGGCAGGCAGCGAAGCCAGGGTCATACGGCGGGCGGCTTCAAACATTTCGATGCCCATTCGGAAACGTTCGGCTCCGGATTTCGCCATTAAGCGGGCCCGCACCATTTCCGCAATTTCAGGCGAAGTGTCCGTCATGGTTTGCATTGCTGCCACAGCGTTTGCAGCCCCAGATCTGTCGTCCAGCGCTCGATGTATTCAGCATCGCACCCGGTGCTCGCGAGATTCTTCACGTCGCGTAGTTGGAGTTCGGACAACGAATCTTTTGCCCACCAAAGTTTGGAAATGATGAGATCTTCCTTGCTCGCAATCCAGGTGGAGAAATCTTCGATCGTGATCCTCTGGCGTCGTTTGAACTCGATCATCCGATACGGGCTGCTTTTGCGCACAATGCAATCCACTTTGATGACGCTCTCATTGTGAATCAGGTTGAACAATGATTCATGCGTGATCGAACTGCTGACGGCTTCGCGGGAAACGTAATAGTCAGGCGTGAACAGCAGAACGACCGCATCCGTGTCCCCGGGCGTCAGCGCGACCACGATGTCAATGTCTCGGGTCATGCGAGGTTGCGCGTAGTAGTTCATCGCCATCGAACCGGTCAGCATAAACGCAAACCCGCCGCGTTCCAGCCTGCAGGAAACGTCGCGGACAATGTCGAGTTCGTTTTGCACCAGGAGCGTAGGGGTGGCTCGCTGTCTATGCTCTGTTTTGATTAGCTATTCCTTCCCGTAAACCTCAGCGCCCTTTTCCACAAATTCCTTCGACTTTTCTTCCAGGCCGTGCTTGAGGGCCTGGTCCTCCGCGATCCCTTGCTCGGCTGCGTATTTGCGGACGTCCTCAGTTATTTTCATCGAGCAGAAGTGCGGGCCGCACATGGAGCAGAAATGCGCGGTCTTGGCGCCTTCCTGCGGCAGTGTTTCGTCGTGGTACTCGCGCGCAGTGACAGGATCCAGGCTGAGGTTGAATTGATCCTCCCAGCGGAATTCAAATCGCGCCTTGCTCAATGCGTTGTCGCGGTATTGCGCGCCGGGATGGCCCTTGGCCAGGTCTGCTGCATGAGCGGCAATCTTGTATGCAATGACGCCGTCCTTCACGTCCTTCTTGTTCGGCAGGCCGAGGTGCTCCTTGGGGGTCACGTAGCACAGCATCGCACAGCCGTACCATCCGATCATTGCGGCGCCAATGCCGCTCGTGATGTGGTCGTATCCCGGGGCGATGTCCGTCGTGAGCGGTCCCAGCGTGTAGAACGGCGCTTCGCCGCACCACTCGAGTTGCCTGACCATGTTTTCCTCGATCATGTGCAACGGCACGTGTCCCGGACCTTCGTTCATCACCTGAACTCCTTTGGCCCAGGCGCGTTTCGTCAAGTCGCCTTGAACTTCCAATTCGCCGAATTGTGCCTGATCGTTCGCGTCCGCGATTGAGCCCGGGCGCAGACCGTCTCCGATTGAGAACGACACATCGTAGGCTGCCATGATGTCGCAGATGTCGTCCCAATGCGTGTAGAGGAAATTTTCCTTGTGATGCGCCAGGCACCATTTGGCCATGATGCTCCCGCCGCGGGAGACGATTCCCGTCATGCGATTTGCCGTAAGCGGAACAAAGCGCAGCAGCACGCCGGCGTGGATGGTGAAGTAATCAACGCCCTGTTCAGCCTGCTCGATGAGCGTGTCACGAAAGATTTCCCACGTGAGCTCTTCGGCTTTGCCGCCGACTTTCTCAAGCGCCTGATAAATTGGAACCGTGCCGATCGGAACCGGCGAGTTGCGCAGGATCCACTCGCGCGTGATGTGGATGTTCTTGCCCGTGGATAAATCCATCACCGTGTCGGCGCCCCATTTCGTGGCCCAGCGCATCTTTTCGACTTCCTCCTCGATGCTCGATGCGACCGCGCTATTGCCGATGTTGGCGTTGATCTTCACGAGGAAGTTGCGCCCGATGATCATGGGCTCGAGTTCAGGGTGATTGATGTTGGCGGGGATGATGGCACGGCCGGCGGCGACTTCGTCGCGCACGAATTCCGGGGTGATCTCGCTCGGGATGCGTTGGGGGAAACGGGCGAAGACCCCTGGTGCAAACCTGGCACTGCGGGAATTGAGGGTTGAAGCCTGCGACGACCCGGAGTGCTGTTTGTCCAGCCTGTTCCGCACGATGTCGTTTGAAAGGTCCGCAATTTCCGCCGCGCGGGTGTTTTCCCGAATGGCGATAAACTCCATCTCGGGCGTGATGATGCCCTGGCGTGCGTACCACAATTGAGTGACGGGATGGGCGTTGCTGGCACGCAACGGCCGGCGCGCGGCGGATCTGGGATTTCGGACTTCCGGATTCAGTTTAGTCGCACGTGCGCTCGCCTGGTGCACCTCGCTCAGGTAGCCGTCATCCTGCGGTTTCACCGTTCGCCCGTTGTATTCCTCCACATCGCCGCGTTTCCGGATCCAATCGCCACGCAAGGCGGGCAACCCTTCCGCAACGGAACCTTTGAAATCAGGATCTCCCCACGGGCCGGAACAATCGTAAACGCGCACCGGGGCATTCTCAGTGATCGCGCCGGAATATGACTTCGTCGGTGACAGCGTAATTTCGCGCATTGGGACGCGGACCTCTGGATGGATCTTGCCCTTGACGTAAATGCGTTTGCTGTTCGGCAATGGTTCCCCGCTGGACGGTTCGAAGCTTTCCTGGGTCGCGATCATAATTCTACCAAGGTTTTTCCAGGAGCGAGCGGGAAAGAAAGCGTGAATGACGCCCGTGCCTTCCTACGCCAGCATTACCTGGATCAGGTTCAAGGGTCGGCAACGCTCCCGCGTCGCCCTCTCAGCCTCGGTCCGCCTGCAAAAGCGAATCCAATGGTTGGCTCCCCTGTGATGCTGGGAAGGTAGGTTGAAGGGTTGGCAGCGTCAAGCCGTGCGCTCGACCCCGGATTCTGAACAAACATGCAGGTTTGATTTTCCAGGCGGGAGCACGAGGCGTCCGTAGAATTCCCGGGGCGCTGCCGCGTAGTACTCCTGATCAAACGCAGCTTGTTGGTCCAGACCGCGTTGCGATAGAAATGATCCGCCTCATTGTGAGCATCAGTCAGTCTGTTTTTTTGCCTGAAGCAGCTTGGAGGTTTGTCGATGAGCTTAACTATGACCACGCGTAAATATCTCTTCCTGGCGGTTGCTTTGTCCGTTGGTCAACAATCGAGTTTTGCTGCGGATGTCGTTTGGACGAATGCGGCGGGAGGTAATTGGAGTGCGGCAGCGAATTGGAACCCGAACCAGGTGCCCACTGGGGCTGATGCGGCGTGGATCACAAATTCCGGCAGCTACACGGTGACTGTATCCGCGAACGCCTCTGTCGACGCGTTGACATTGGGGTCTTCGCTATCAACCGGAACGCGCACGCTGCAAGTCGCTGGCGGAACCCTGAGCGTCACCAACGGAAGCTGCGCCAGCAACGGATTGATTCTTATTTCAGGCGGAGCCCTTCAAGCCGCTGGAACGTTCAGCAGCCGGGGATCGGTTCATCAGACTGGAGGAACCTTGTGGTTGCTGTCGTCCGCCATGTTGAACACTTACAATTTCACGAACGGCGATCTTCGGGGCGGCCTCCTCACGGTGACGAATCTCACGTGGGCAGGCGGCAACATGTATGCGGACGCCACTGGCGACAAGACTGTGATCCCGTCGGGCGGCGTGTTCAACCTCGTCAGCGGCGCAACCCGTTACCTCACTTACAATGCAACGACCAGCAACGGCCGCAGCATTGACAATTACGGAACCTGGAACTGGAGCGGTGATGCCGTCCTTTACGGTCTCCAGCCCGCCTGCGTGATCAACAATTTCGGGACGATGAATCACGTGGGAACCGGCGATGCCTATTTCGCGTATTATCCTGGTTACGGTGGGCCGACATGGAACAATTACGGGACGTTTCTCAAGTCCGGCGGAACGAACTCGTTTTATTTTTACGGAGTGTATGCGAACAACCAGACAACGATGAGCAGCCAGGCAGGCAAGCTCTGGTTCTACGGCGCGGCCGTGACCAACAAAGGTTCGATCGCGGTACAGAACGGTTTGCTTCACGCGTACGGCGGGTGGGTGACCAACAGTGGCAGCGTCAGCCTGGCATCTGATGCGGGATTTCAAGTGGACAATGGCGCATTGGTTACCCTTGGCGCCGTGTCCAGCATGACATCGCCGGGCGCGGATTCCATTCGTCTCATCAGCGGCACGCTCGCTGTGGAATCGACGAACGTCACGACTCCCAGCGTCCTGATTGCTGGTGGAACGCTATGGCACAGGACGAACAATTTCATCCCGACCATCAACCAATCCTCAGGCACGTGGCGGCTGAGCGTGCCTGTCGCGGTGCAGAATTACAACTTCACCAACGGCGAACTTCGCGGCGGTACTCTGACCGCGACGAACCTGAACTGGGCCGGCGGCAACATGAATGCGGACGCAAACGGCGATCGAACGATTATTCCCTCTGGCGGCGTGTTAAATTTTATGGGTAACACAACGCGATATTTCAGTTACAACGCCCCAGCAAGCAACGGCCGATCGCTGGATAATTACGGGACATGGAACTGGAGCGGGGACGCTGTGCTGTATGGCTTGCAGATGGGGTCGGCCGTAAACAATTTTGGCACCGTGAATCACACGGGTGCCGGCGACGCGTATTTCGCCTACTATCCCGGCTACGGCAGCCCAGTGTGGAACAATCACGGAACGTTCAACAAATCGGGCGGCTCGAATGTGTTTTTTTGGTATGGCGTCTATTTGAACAACTTCGGGGCGATTGAAGCCGGCACCGGTGCCTTGTCGCTCTATGGGTCCGCTGCGATCAACCAGGGTCCACTCGTCGCAAATGGCGGATTGTTGCGGATTTATGGCGGATCACTAACCAACGAAAGCGCGATCGCCATCTCGGCAGCGTCGCTGTTGTCCGTGGAAAACAGCGCCACCGTTGTGTTGAATGCGTCATCCGCGCTGACTGCTCCCGCTGCAAACAGCGTACGCCTCGTGAGCGGAGCCGTGCATATCGCGACGACAAATCTCGTCACACCCTCGCTGTGGCTGAACGGCGCCACGGTGTACCAGCGCACGAACATCGCGGTTTCAACGATCAACCAGTCGGGCGGCAGCCTTGAACTGCGCGTCCCGGCCGTGCTGGCAAACTACAATTTTACCAACGGGGAGTTGCGAGGGCGTGATCTCACCGTCACCAACCTGAACTGGTACGCGGGCGACATGAACAACGGGTCGCCATCCGATGGTCCACTCGCCCAGCCCGATCGCACGATCATTCCGGCTGGCGGCGTCGCGAACATTTTGGGAACCGCAGATCGCGGATTCAGCTATTACAGTTCGAACAGGGGACGCGGGCTCGACAATCACGGAACGATCAACTGGGCCGCTGCAATTCAGTTGCGCGGCAACAACAACATGGCCGTGAACAATTACGGAAATGTGATTGTCACGGGCGATTCGCCCAATGTTCAGTTCGACTGGTACGGAAACGGGGCCGGACCCGTTTGGAACAACTTCGGAACGATCACGCGTTCAAACGGATCTTCGACCTTCTATTTCGACTCGGCGTACTTGAACAATCACGGCGTCATCGACGCGCGGTCCGGAATCCTGTCGCTGCATGCGTCCATTGTTACGAATCATTCGGGCGGAGCGATCCTGCTGGGAGCCGCAGTTCCGCTGGTCAACGAACAAGGGTCGGGAACCACCCTGAATCCCGGTTCGATCGTTTCCGGGGGTCCCCCGAATGCGCTTCGAATTCCGAGTGGCACGGTGTACCTGCGCTCCACCGACCTGCAAGTTCCCTCGCTGCTGATTTCGGGCGGTACACTGGTGCAGGATGCCAGCACGGTGCCCGCGGTGGTGAATCAATCCGCCGGCGTGTGGCGGCTGGATGTGCCAGCATCTGCCACGAGCTTCAATCTCACGAACGGCGAGTTGCGCGGTGCAAACCTCACAGTGGACCATTTCAATTGGCTCGGAGGCGCATTGAATTCGGATGGACCCGGCAAGGACACGGTCACTGTGAACCAGACTTTGAACATCGCTGGCAATACAGCCAAATCGATGAGTTATTGGGTCGCACCTGGCCGTTCGCTGATCAACCACGGCACCGGAACCTGGGGCGGCGTGGGCATCACAGGACAGGGTGGTGCGACGATTCGCAACAACGGCTCACTGGCCGTGACAGCGGACGTTGCATTAGTCTGGGGAGGGACAGGGCCTGCGACGGTGCTTCACAATATTGGAACCTTCACCAAATCTGGCGGCACTGGAATCGCGACATTCGGGAGCACGACGATCACCAACAGCGGCACGTTTGATTTCAATGTGGGCAGTCTCTCCCTCGCCGGTCCGTTTGTTCAAACCGCCGGCTCCGGATTCCTCGGAACCAATTTCAGTTGCGGATCGCAGGTGCGCGTTGAATCCGGTGTTCTAACAGGTCGCGGAACAATTGCGGGATCCTTCTACAACAACGGCGTCGTGAATCCCGGCGCGTCTCCGGGTCTTATCACAGCCGCAAACTATACAAACACGATTGCGGCCGCGTTGAATGTCGAGCTTGCTGGCACATCGGTTCCCGGAACGAATTACGATCAGCTGCGACTGTCGGGAACCGCGACGCTGCAGGGGACATTGAATGTGCGTCTCATCGAGGGCTTTACTCCGTCGCTCAGCAACACCTTCACCGTCATGACTTTCGGATCACGCCTCGGAATGTTTGACAGTATCACGCCGCCGCCCGGTGTGACATTCGAGGCGACTTACACCAGCACGAATCTGGTGCTGACGGTGGGTGCGCTGACGAATGTCCCGCTCCAGATCACAAGTTTCCCGAGCAATCAGACAGTCTGGCAACCCGATCCCGTAACATTCGTCGTTGGAGTTTCGGGAACCACACCCATCAGCTTTCAGTGGCAGTTCAACAGCAACAATATTCCTGGTGCGACGAACGCGGTGTTCACGATTGCATCCACAACGCCGGCGAATTCCGGTGTTTACAATGTCATTGTCACCGACGCGACCCTTGCCACGACAAATGTGTCCGCGACGCTCAGCGTGATTCCCTTTGACGGCACCATTAACTGGACGAACACGCTGGGTGGCAATTGGTCCGTCGCCGCCAACTGGCTGCCGAATCGGGTTCCAGGCCCAACGAACACCGCGTCGATTTCTGCTGCAGGAACCTATTCTGTGACGATTGATGGGAACATTGCCGTCAGCAACCTGCTGGTGGGCTCTTATACGGGGACGCAAACAGTGCATCTTGCCGCGGGGCGGACGCTTTCGTTGGGCGGCGACTCGCGGTTTGCAGCGAACACGGTGTTGAATCTCGATGGCTTGCTGCAAACGTCGGGCGGATCCAACTACCTCGGCGGTCTTGTAAACTGGTATACAGGCGCGCTTTCCGGTGCTGGCAGGACCGTGGTTGGAACGAACGGACACCTGTATTTCATAGGGAGCCAGCAGCAGAAGCACATCGTCACGAATATCGTGGAGAATTACGGGGAGTTCACCACCTCGCGTGACGCGGGCATCGGGCCGGGGCAATTGCCGATGTTCAGCGGCGGAGCCCAGTTGACCAACCACATCAGCGGCGTGATCCACATGGGCGCGAACGGTTTGAACTACGCAGGATCGCAGTTGCCGCGGTCGTTCCTCGTGAATCATGGAACAATCAACACGGCAAGCTCATCGGTGTGGTCTCCAAGCACGATCGGGATTGATTTCATCAATTACGGCCGGGTGCAAAACTACAGTTACGTCTACATTTTCCGTGGTGCGAACTACGGCGAATTCTGGAACTACAACGCCCTGGCCGAGTACAGCATCTTTGGCGATTCAACGGGTGAAGCGTTCAGCTTTGAACCGGGAACGCAACTGACTGGCGGACATGTGAACATCGCGTGCGCAGGGCCCGTGCAGTGGCGTGCGGCCAATACGGTTCATCACGGGAGACTTTATATTGCTCAAGCATCGGGAGGCGCGAAGTATCCGAACCCTGAATTCCGGGTGCTCGCGAATTACACAAACACATCGCAGGTGCATATCCTTCTCGGCGCGCTCTCGATTCTCGACCCGGCAATCATCACCGACCTGCGTTCTCTCAGCGACGGGTTTGTCAGCTTCTGGTCTTTTGGCATCACGAACGCAGGGACGATGTATGTCGACAACCTGAGTCACACGATTTACTCGATCGGCAATGGCGGCACCATGGTGATCCGGACGAACGCGCACATTTCGAATAGTTCGATACTCGGCAGCGGCACGACGATCCTTGCGCCGGGCGCCACGGCAACTTTCCAGGCGATGGCGGTGGACGCCCAACGCATTGAGAATTCTGGCACCGTTGCCGTCACGGGTGGCACCAGTTCCTTGACTGGGAACAGCTACTTCGAAAACAAGGCGGCTGCTCAGCTGTATTTCAATGGTGGGGCAATTGGCGGCGGGCCGGCGTCAATTGCGAACTTTGGGACGATTAGCGGTTTTGGTGGCATCAGCGTGAGTTGCACGAACTTCAACAGCGTGGTCGCCGATGACACGCTCGGGCGCAACCTCGGCCTGGGCCTGTTCGTTCAGCTCAGCGGCGCAACTGAAATCCTGCGGGGACAAGTTGGCGGCGCATTGCGGATTCTTGGCGGCACGCTGACAGGCACCAATGTCGTCAACGGCACTGTGGAGAATGCCGCCGCGTTTGCACCGGGACGTCCGTTTGGAAACCTCGCGATCACGGGCAACTTCACCAACCGGAGTGACGGGATCGAACTGCTGCCAATCGGTGGCACGAACCTGTATCCGACGGTGAATATCGGCGGAACCGCGCACCTTGCCGGAAAGCTGGTGCTGTCCTTTACCAATGGCTTTTATCCGATCATTGGGAACACCTTTACCGCAATGACCTACGTTGCGCGTTCGGGTGAGTTCGACGAAGTCGTCATGCCGGGTTACGACTTCGAGGTTCTTTACACCCCGACTGCGTTATTGCTGCGCGCGAGCAATGCGTTGCCGTCGATCACCTTCAGTGTCGCCGACGGTTCGCAGACGCAGCTCGTTTGCCGCCCCTTCTCGCTGCTCGCGAGCGGGAACGATCCTGACGGAACCGTCACAAACCTCAGCGTTCGGCTGAACGGCAGCACGTTTGCAACGGTGAACGGCGGGTCGCTGCAAAGTTCGGCAGAGTTTGATTTTCCCACCTCGCTTGAGTTTGTGGGAACTGTCATCGACAACAGGGGCGGAAGCCGGTCCATCACGCAGCAGGTGTCAGTTGTTACACCGCCGCCGCACGTGCTGTCGCTCGGAGGCGTGCGCACCAACACGTTCAAAATCTGCATGCAAGGCGAGCCAGGCCGCGATTACAGCGTGCTTGCCAACACCAACTTGCGCAGTACGAATTGGGTGATCATCGGACCCATGGAACGCACCAACGGAATCTGGCGATACGTGGACACGCACTTCACCAATCACCAGCAACGTTATTACCGAGCGCGACAGATCCCGCAGTAGTCTTTGATGTTGGAGGTTCCCCCTTCAACATCGACCTGATTGGCTCGTGGCGATCATGCATTTTGGGCAGGGGCTCCGCTGCGCCCCGGCCTAAAGTAGTAGAACAATCTACTGGTTTTTGCCCGGTCACGTGAGTATCCACCATGGCGCAACAACTGCATTTTATGAAAACTCAATTCAAGGGACTTTTACTCGCTGTGCTCTGCTCAAGCCTTTTGCCGTTGCACGCGCAACCCGGCCGGCCAGCCAGCGGAACCCCGCAGATCAGTGCGGCCATGGCCAAACTGTTCGGGGACAACCAGGCGTTCTCAGCTGCGGTGCAATCGGAAGTGAAGATGTCGGGCGGAGAAACGATCTCGGTGCCTGGAAAAATGAGCTTCGATTCGGGCAAGTCCCGCTTCGAGATGAACATGAGCGAGGCCAAGGGAAGCGCGATGCCGCCCCAGATGGCAGAGCAGATGAAGACAATGGGCATGGACCAGATGGTCATCATCTCGCGGCCCGAAGAAAAGCAGAGCTACATGGTTTACCCCGGACTCAAGGCCTATGCGCAGATGCCCATGCCCGAGGAAGCGGCCAAGGCCGGCACCCTAAAAATTGAAACCACCGAAATCGGCAAGGAGACAGTTGATGGACATCCGTGCGTGAAGAACAAGGCCGTCGTCACCGATGAGAAAGGCACCAAGCATGAATCTACTGTTTGGAACGCGACCGACTTGAAGAACTTTCCCGTCAAGATTGAAACCACCGAGCAGGGAATGGCGATGAAGCTCTCATTCAAGAATGTAAAGCTCTCCAAGCCGGAAGCGTCGCAGTTCAACCCGCCTGGCGACTTCAAGAAATACGACAACATGATGGCGCTCATGCAGCAGGAAGTAATGAAGCGCATGCAACAAGGCGGCGGGATGCCTGCTGCTGGCGAGTGATTGTGCTAGGTTGCGCACGTGAGTTTTGTTTCTGAGTTCAATTCGCTCCCATTGGCGTCGCTGAAGGCTCGGTCGCTTGCCGCGACCACCGCATCGGTACGCGCGACGATGGGCAAGGCGAAATTATCGCTCGCCGACTTCGCCGTGCTGCTTTCGCCGGCGGCAGGGGAACTTTTGGAGGTTCTGGGTCGTCGTGCCCACGCTGTAACGCAGCAGCGGTTCGGAAAGGTGGTGCGCCTCTTTGCGCCGCTGTATTTGTCAAATGAGTGCATCAACAACTGCCAGTATTGCGGTTTCTCGCGCGACAATCCCATCCTGCGGGTGACGCTCAGCCTCGACGAGGTGCGGCAAGAGGCCGAAGCATTGCGGGCGCAAGGCTTCCGCAATCTCCTGCTCGTGGCGGGTGAACATCCCAAATTCGTTTCGAGCAATTACCTGCGCGATTGCATCCAGACCTTGCATCCGGACTGGCCGAGTTTGTCGCTGGAAGTCGGCCCGATGGAAACGGATGAATACCGTCCGCTTGTTGCAGCGGGAGCAGATGGGCTGGTGGTGTACCAGGAGACTTACGAACGCGAGGTGTATTCGGAGATGCACACAGCCGGACCGAAACGCAACTTCGACTGGCGGCTCGAGACACCCGAGCGTGCGTACGCAGCAGGTTTCCGCCGGCTCGGAATCAGCCCGTTATATGGCCTTGCCGACTGGCGCCACGAAGCCTTGAGCGTCGCCGCTCACGCTGATTACCTCCTGCGTCAATGCTGGAAAGCGTCCCTTACGATTTCCACAGTTCGCATCAGGCCCTGCGCCGGGGAATTTGAACCCCTGACCCATATCAGCGACCGCGAGTTGACGCAGTTGATCTGCGCGTTGCGGCTCATGTTTCCGGATGTCGGCATCGTCCTTTCGACTCGCGAGACACCGCGCCTGCGCGATGGATTGATTCCGTTGGGGGTGACGATGATGAGCGCTGGCGCGCGGACAGAGCCGGGCGGTTACACGGGAGCGGGTCGAGAGAATACGCATCAGACCATTAGAGGCCGCATCGTCGAAAGCGGCGGCAGCGAATGGTCGGCACTTTCCCAGGCATCCCCGACAAATGCCACGGGCCAATTCAACGTTGCTGATGAACGCTCGGCGGCGGAGGTGGCACGAATCATTCAACGCCTCGGATACGAGCCTGTTTGGAAGGATTGGGATGTGGCGCTGACGAGTTGACCATGGCAAGCATCACAGCCAACGGCAAACCCGCCGAGATTACGCTGCCCTGCTCGATTGAATCGTTCCTGATTCAGCAGGGCCTGCTGCCGCGCAGCGTGGTGGTCGAGCATAATGGGGAGGCGGTTGCGCCTTCTCAATTTGCACAACATTCGCTGCAGCAAGGCGACCGGCTCGAGATTGTAAAGATCGTTGCGGGGGGGTGATACCGGCAGTCCGCCAACCGTGGCAGACGCAAAGATCCGCAAGGCGCGGAGGTCCTTACGCCTCGCCACGGCCGAGCCACATTCACGCCAGGGCGCCCGCCCGGCTGGCAGATTTAAAATGACTCAGGAGGTCCGATCGGTTCACTTTGGTAAGGTCGGACGCAACATCGATTTCGATTCTGGCCCGCACTTCGGGATCAAGTTCCGCCAGGAGCGCATTGTTGATTTCACGGCTGCACGCCAGGAAGCAGCGTTCCACATCGGGGGCTTTCACCAGACCATTGATTCGGCGTGAAAGCTGTCGCAGGCAGCGTTTGCGTTTCTCAAGCTCGATGTTGTGGCGTTCGCCTGCGGACATGCCGCCCATGATCTCATGCGCCACACTCGCCCGCGGAAAACGGCCGGCCAGATCCGTGGTTTCCTCGACGAGCTTCCGCGCAGCGCCAGTCTTGAACGTATCGATCAGTTCCAGGCGCGGGTTGCTGTGCAAAGGGTCATTGTCAACTCGATAGGCTTTCAGTTGCTCCAAATCCGTCACTATGATCAGTGTGTTCTTCATATCCTCTGTTTGATTTCCTTGATTCCCGGGATACGTGCCCGTGGATGCTCTAACTTAGCATCCTGAATGACGTGTGCAAAAAATCAATCAGTGCACCCTCGGAAAACTGCTTGTGAATTCAGTGTCGGGCGGTTGAATGTCACTGATGCGCAACCCGATTATCGCTGCATTGGATGTGTCCTCAACCGAACAGGCGCTGGCACTCGCGCGCCAGCTCGCTCCGGCGGTCGGCGCCTTCAAGATCGGCAAGGAACTTTTCACTGCGGCCGGGCCTGACATCGTGAGGCGCATCAGGGATACAGGCGCTGCGGTGTTCCTTGACCTCAAATTCCATGACATTCCAAACACTGTTGCGAAGGCGGTTGCGTCGGCTGTTCGACTGGATGTTCATATGCTCACGATTCATGCGAGCGGCGGCGGGGAGATGATGCGGGCGGCTGAGGCGGCCGCCAGCCAAACGGCGGGTGAGACAGGCAGCAGCGCGCCGCTGGTGCTCGGTGTAACGGTTCTCACCAGCATGAACGGATCGGGTCTCGATGAAGTGGGCTGTGGAACCGATGTCGGCAGGCAGGTGGAACGGCTCGCGCAACTTGCGGTGAAGTCAGGGTTGCGCGGCTTGGTGTGTTCGCCCTTGGAAATAGCAAGGTTGCGGGAGTTCCTGCCGGCAACGATCCAGCTCGTTACGCCGGGTATTCGGACTGGCAATGAAAAGAGCGATGACCAGAAGCGCACGCTGAGTCCGAAGGAGGCGCTTCAAGCCGGCGCGAACTGGCTGGTGATTGGCCGGCCGATTACGGCCTCCGAAAATCCGCGCTCGGCGGCGGAACGGATTCTGGCGGCGCTCGGTTGATTCCATAAGCACTTGCGAATCGTCAAATCCCCATTGGCGTCGCGTTCTCCGTCCTGTATGGTCTGCGCCGCTTATGTTTGACACAATTAAGGCGCAGATTTTGACGGCATCGGAGAAGTTGACGCACCTGCGGAGGTTTCTTTGACGTCCCGGGAACGCAAAAACGGCTGACGGAATTGAACGCCTTGATGGCAGGCGAAACGTTCTGGAATAATCGCGAACAGGCGCAGAAGCACATCGATGAAGCCAACGCGTTGCGAGGCCGGATTGAGCCGCTGTTGAAGGCCGAAAAGCAGCTGGATGACTTCAAGGTGATGCTCGAGCTGGGCGAGGCTGAACCCGCCGAGGCGCAGACGGCGATTGAGAAGGATCTCGAAGGCGACCTGACGGGCTTTTATCGGGACCTGGAATCTTTGGAGTTGCGGGTTTTTCTGACAGGACCTCACGACAAAAACAATTGTCTCCTCAGCATCAACTCGGGCGCGGGCGGTACGGAAGCCTGTGATTGGGCGAATATGCTCCTGCGGATGTATCAACGCTGGGCGGAAGGCCGGGGGTGGACGGTGGAAATCGAGGACGCGCTCCCCGGGGAAGGTGCTGGAATCAAAAGCGCAACCATGCTGATCTCGGGCGAGAACGCCTATGGGTTTTGCAAGGCCGAGCGCGGAGTGCATCGATTGGTGCGCATCTCGCCATTTGATGCCAACAAGCGCCGGCATACGAGTTTCGCGAGCGTTGATGTGATTGCGGAAATTGAAGAGACGTCTTCCGACATTGTCATTCCGCCGGTTGAATTAAAGGTGGATACGTACCGTTCAGGCGGGAAAGGGGGGCAAAACGTCAATAAAGTCGAGACCGCAGTGCGGATCACCCACATCCCGACCGGAATCGTGGCGGCATCGCAAAACCAGCGTTCGCAGCATCAGAATCGTGCGACCGCCATGCGGATGTTGATTTCGAAGTTATACGCCCAACGAGTGGACGCACAGAAAGCGGAAATGGAGCGATTCTATGGAGAAAAGGGGAGCGTCTCGTGGGGTAATCAGATTCGCAGCTACGTGTTTCAGCCTTATCGGATGGTTAAAGACCTGCGAACCGGGGTTGAAACGAGCGACGTGCAGCGGGTGATGGATGGGGATCTGGATCCTTTTGTGAACGGCTGGTTGCGGGCTGGCTGCCCGATGAAACGCATCCAGGGTGTAAAGGATGACGATAACTAAGCATCGAAAACCCAGGGGGGCTGTCGGCCCTTTTTACATTTGTGTCTTCCCTCCTTTTTGAGCCGCCGCTGTTTGAAGCTTTTTTTTCAACGCAACCTCCTCGGTGAAAACAACCACCACTGATTGTCTCAATTTTGGCCAACGTCTTGGCTCAATCGCTGCTTAAGATATCTTGCCACAGATACAATCCGGGGTGAAAACATGATCACAAAGACGTTCGTTAGCAGACTTGGAGCAGCCGCTCTTCTCGCCGCATCTCTCACGGGGGCTTATGCCGTTCCTTCAGAGATTCAATTCGTAAACACGGGCAACGCTCCTGCGTTCAGTGGGGGGCCTCCATATAACGTGGACCTTTCCGGGGTCAACATTACTGTCAGCCACACAACCGGAGCATTTAGCCCCATTCCCTTGGGCCATTCAGCCGATTGGACCACGGGTTTTTCCACAGGCGATAGCGGCTTCACTCTTTGGCAACTGATTTACAACGGAGTGACATTCAAGCTGGATGGCACATCCATTACCTTGGTGAACCCAGGTCCCGGCACGCTTTTTCTGGCCGGGGACGGGATCGTCCATATCAATGCACATAATGCCCCAGGCCAATGGAATTTGGTGATCGATACAACGGGCAACCGTGTATCCACATTCGGAGCCGCCACCACGACTGACCTCCCGGAAAACGCCGGACGCGTTCCAGACGCGGGAATGACGTTCACGTTGCTCGCCGTTGGAATGTCGGGTCTGGTACTGATTCGGCGGCGGATTTCCTGAATTGTGAACAACTACTCCTTGACCGGAGTAGGCACTCAGAAGTAAAAGCGAGCAACCCTCAATTCTATGAAGAACCAGATCCTGAAATTTTGCGCGGTTGCGGTTGTTGGGTTCGGTGCCTTGATGCTGCCAGTTCAGGCAGCGACCTACATCAGTGGCGAAATCGCTTTCACTGGGGGAGCCACGTTAAACGGACCGATAGATACGGCGACGGCGTTCACCTCCATCTTCGGTCCCTTGGGGCCGGGAGCTGACGTTCCTGTTGTTGGCGGCGGGCCGACTGGCAACTATGCGGGAGTTCCTGGAGGCACTCCTGTCTCGTTTACCCCGTTCGCGTTCGACGCTCCAATTGGTTCTCCAACCCAGCTGTGGACCTTTTCGGTCGGGCCAACCACTTATAGCTTCGACATTACTTCAGTCACAATCGCACTTCAGGGCAGCGGGTTCCTGCATCTGACTGGCGAAGGCATCGCACACATTACCGGGCAGCTTTCGACCCCGGCAACGTGGAGCATCACGGACGTAGGCTTTAACGGCCCAGTGTTCACATTCGGAAACATCGCTGTGGTTCCCGAGCCTTCCATCAACGCGCTCCTCGCTGGTTTCGGAGCTGTGTTCCTGGTGTTTCGCTACCGCAGCAAACAATAATCAGCGGATTTCTCAAAAACCCGGCGCTTACCCGCCGGGTTTTTTTTGCTCCGGTTTGGCGAACTGCGACCCTCTGCGGCAGGCCATCGCATGCCTCAGGCTGGGCGTCTCAAGGTGGGGAGTGGAATCGGCCGGGATTCGCCAAGAGCTTTGTCAGCTTGTAGATTTTCTCCAGCCCAAATCCGCTGGGATGTCCATTTGCGGGAGGCTCCACTCCAGAATGGATCAGACGGAGGCAAACCAAGTGGCAACAATCCTACGCTGCAGAGGTAAAGACTGCCTGTTGAAATATAGCCTTCCGCCAGCGCCGGCTGATGCCCACAGAACCCCAATTGCAGCCATCCCTCCGAGTTAAATGTGCCCGGCGCTTCAATGAGAGGCCGAATCATCGCCGTCATGGCACAACGAACTTGGGCGGGCTCCAGTGAACTCGGCAGTTCCCGCATCCATGCGACCTGCGCCAGCGTCTGGAACGCGCCAAATCGATACGTGAGCGACCTGCCGAAGGGCGGAAACGTGCCTTCGGGTGAGATCAGCATCTCCTGAACAGCGGCAAAGCGGCGCGCCCTGCGAAGAACCTGTTGGTAAACCGGATCGAACGCGCTGTCTTTCGCGCGTAGCACCTGCAGCACATCGAGCAGCATCGGCTGGATGACAAATGCATTGTAATAGTCAAAGTGGAATCGCTCGCCGTCGCCATATGCGCCGTCTCCCACGTACCAATTGAGCATTCGGCCAACACAGGTTTCCAGCCGCTCCTCAATCGTTGGTTCTCCCGCGATTAACAGCAGTGCTTCAACCATAGCGGCAAACATCACCCAATTACTTCCGTTCGGAGTCCCGATAGCGCGGGAGGATTTCAGGGCCTCGATCAGCCGCTTGCGAGCGTCATCATCCAGGCTGCTCCATAAGGCCGTAGGCGCGCGCAACAACGCCTGCGCCAGGAACGCGGAGTCCACCAGGGCCTGACCCCCGGTGTCGAAATTCAAAAAGTCGGGAGACCCTGGATGCGTGGCCCGTTCGATGGATTTTTGCGCGAGTTCGATGAAATGCTTCTGGCGATCGGCTTCGCCGCCATCAATCGTCTTCAACTCCAGCCACGGAGCAATCCCTACGAGCAGGCGGGCGAAAGCTTCGAGATGCGTGTAGCGGCGGCGGTCCGCAGGATTCGCCGCCTCAACGGGCATGCGCTTTTTGAGTTCGCCCGCCGCCAGGTGACCCAAGACGGGTGTCGCCAGCCGTTCTACAACGGACAACCAATAACGGCGGTCCGCTCCTCCATCCACTGGAATACCAGGGTCAGCCGCAAGAATCCGTTCAATCGGTTTCGCTACCATCCCAGCAACACCCGCTGCAGCGGCGGTTTTCAGAAAATTCCTTCGCGTGGTCATATTGCGGATTAGTTCAAAATGTTGTTCGCCAGTCGAGTTAACATGCGCCGCACAGTCGGCTCAATATCCATGCTTTTCCACCGCGTCCATGGCAGTTCGTGGACGCGCTCTGAACTGAAGTAATCGCGAAGGACCGCAGCATTTGAGGATTGGGAAGCGTCCGGCTTACGCTCCTGCACCAGCACCAGCTGTGCAGTCTCGGATGAAAACCGTGGCAGGGCGCGCATGGCAAGCCGCGCCTGATTGATCGCACCCAGTCGATTCCGACAAACGACGATGGGAAATGCCTTCAACTCCGTTATGAGATCGAGTGAATCAAAATTCCTGCCCAGCGGACTCAGCAACCCTCCAGCCCCTTCAATGATAATCATTGGAAATTTCTTCTGTACACGGCGCACTTTCTCCAGCACTTGCACTTTTTGAATCGCCCTGCCCGTCAATTTCGCCGCAATCATTGGCGACAAGGGTGCCGGAAAGAACCAGGGATTGATTTCATCGAGCGTTAATCGGCCGCGCTGCAGCGCGAATAAAGCCTCTGCGTCATTGCGGCCGCCGGAGCAGAACGGCTTAAGCGCGGCGAGTGGCAGGTCCCGCGCCAGGAAATGCCGCGTGAGGAGACACGTGACGACGGTTTTGCCGACGTCAGTGTCGGTGCCAGTCACAAAAAGAACGCGTTTCACCACGGAATCAAACTCCAATCTGCTCGATGTGGCGAATCAAATGAACCCACCCGTTCGGGTTGGCTGAAAGAAGGCGGGGCAGCCTGGGAGATATAGGCTGCCCCGTGGTAACGCGCCATGAGCCGCGCTTCCAAGTAGGGGAACGCCGGGTTGCCCCGCGCGTTCATGTCATACCTATCGATTGGAACCAGTGCTCCCGATACACCGATTTTGCAGAATCACTCACCATCCATTGCGCAGATTATCGGTGACCAACGGCGTCGACATCCATCCTTCAGCCCGGGACTGCCAAGCGTGCCCGGCGCGTCCAAGTTATTCCGCATGATGAGAATCCCGCTTCGGCTGTATGCAGTTTAATCTCACCCGCGTTCGTGAGACCCCAGCGTGCCGCCCCGGATTTTTGCATCTTGAACACTGTCACTGGCCTGTTAATGATTACCGCCTTTATGAAAGCTGACGTGTTTTGGAGCCTATTTGCGATGCCGATCGGCCTGACGATTTGCTTTGGTCCTGCCTTGATCGCCTGGTTGCTTTCGCCGGCTGACCCGAGCGATGAACCCATCAAGTCTCCGGCAAAGCGTTAACCGAATCGGCGCCCTTGCATTTCGCAGGGTGGCGGCGTGACAATGTCACCGAATATCCTCGATACCATCGTTGACGAGAAACGTCGCGAGGTGGCCCGCCTGCCTCAGCGTCTCCTCGCGGTTGGGGATCTTCGAGACGCCTTGCTTGAACGCGGCGAGGGAAGGGATTTTCTTTCGGCCTTGCGCCGGAGAAAGGGCAGGGGAGTCGCTCTCATTGCCGAGGTGAAAAAAGCGTCCCCCTCGGCGGGCGTGATCTGCCAGGACTTTGATCCCATACGAATTGCAAAAGCCTACGAAGCTGCTGGCGCGGATTGCTTGTCGGTGCTGACCGATGAGAAATTTTTCCAAGGCTCCCTGGAGTATTTGCGACAGATTCGGGCGGCAGTGAAACTGCCGTTGTTGCGCAAGGATTTCATCATCGACGAGCGTCAGATTCTGGAAGCCATTGAATGGGGCGCGGACGCGATCCTGCTGATTGCCGCTATTCTGGATGACGGGCAACTGAAAAGGTTTCACAGCATGGCCGTCGACAGCGGGCTTGCAGCGCTTGTGGAGGTGCATGACGAGGCGGAAATGGATCGGGCGATTGCGCTGGGGGCGCCGCTGATTGGCGTAAACAATAGAAATCTTAAGACCTTCAAGGTGGATCTCGCCACCACTGAACAACTCGGCGCCAGGCTGAAAGCTGGAGAAGAGGGTTCACCATTGCTGGTTGCCGAGAGCGGCATTCACTCCAGGGAAGACGTGAAGCGACTCACCAAGTCTGGTGCAGGCGCAATCCTCGTTGGCGAATCCCTGGTCAGGCACGGCGACATTCCAGCCAAAGTCAAGGAACTGATCGGCTGAGGAGAGCAGTGGGGCTGCTACCCTTCAGACCTGCGGACTCGGTTCTGTCGCGGTTTCGGGCTGAGCAGATGCTGGCGCCGGCAAGCCGGAATTGGAGGGCGCAGGAACCGGTGCCTTGTAAGGTTCGATGGATTCAATGCGGTGTTTGTGGCGCGCACCGTAAATCTCAAATTCAACGTCGTCGCCGACCTTGTGATTCATCAATCCTTGAGCAACCGGCGACAGATAGCTAATCACTCCCTTGTCGGGATCTGAATCCCAGGCTCCCAGAACAACGAATCGCTCGCGCTGGTTTGTTGATAAATCGGTTGAATGCACAATGGTGCCAATGCCAACGACGTCCGTGCGCGCATTCTGGAAATCGGTTCCGCGGGCTCTGACCATTTGATTTTCCAGTTCATCCTTCTGCCGCATCAAAACTTTTTGCATCTCCTTCGCAGCCTTGTATTCGTGGTTTTCACGAAGGTCGCCATAACTCCGGGCGATCGCGATCTCCTTTGAGTTCGCTGGAATTTTCTTATGCACCAGTTCGGCGTATTCAGTCTTTTTGCGCTCAAGGCTTTCCCACGACACCACCAGGGATGTGTCCTGGCGGGTTTCCGCGCCGCTGATGAGCGATTGCACCGCAGGATGACTCTTTACAATGCGAGCCAGCAGCGAGCGCTTGTCCATGTCGTCAAAGACCGGGGACAGTTGCAGGGCGCGGGTCAGGTCCTTAATCACATCCAATTCCGCTGCTGCCGTCAGTTCGGGCAGCAGGTCCTGGTCGGACAAGATGTAATCACGGAGCCGGTTCGAACGTTTTTCGTTGAACTGATCGCGCTCCATCGCGGTAAGCATGGCGCGAAACACTTCCGGTCCCAGGATGTCAGCAAACGCGTCACTCCGTTCCTTGGCGAGCCATAAGAGCAACTCGCTGTTTGCAGTGTGCTGGCTTACCAGTCGAGCGAGCGTTTCCTTCAACTCGCTGATCTTCCCCGCTTCGACCAAGACGTTCGCGAATTCCTTGCAAAGTTTCGCAGACACGCCGTTCATTGAAAGGCGCAGGACCTCGTGCCAATTCTCAGGATTCGTTGTCTTGAATGACTCTGCTGCCCGGCGATGTTTGATCGCCGGCAGTTGTTCGATCAAAGGACCAATGCGATTCTCCTGCCCCCAGATCGACACTGCTTTCAACTCACCGTCAACTTCGGGAAGTCCGCCCATTTCGCGGATATCGTCGCGAAGGAAAATGGCCTCAAGGGCGACAGCAGGCTGGGTGCGCTGATAGCTCGGGATTTCAGCGTTGAAAGCGGTTACGATCTCGTTCGCAGCCGCAGCCTTATCCGTGAGATCGGCAGCATTCTTGAGCAACTCGGTGGCAACCACGATGCGCGCCTTGAGACCCTTTGCGGACCGGAATTCCGCAAGCAAACGATCCTGCAAAGTCACCTCACGCGCCTGGTAAACGACGGGCTCGGTCTTCTTCAACGGAACCTGGAAATGCCCATCCTTTTTCAGCTCGCGCTTCGCCGCTTCCCACCATTTTTTCCAGTCGTCGCGGATGACCTCCGGAACCAGGGTTTGCTGGATCTGGTCCACCGTCGCCTTGCCGCCGTTGCTGGCCAAGACGATTTTCACCAGTTCGAGATGGTTCGTGGCTGCGAGTTGCCGAAGGGTTTCCAGGTCAGACGCCTTGCGAGCCAGGATATGATCCTTTGCAATGGGCTTGAGCGATTCGGCAGCAAACGCGAGGTCCATCGTGTGCCCGGGTTTGTTTGTGAAATCGATCGTGAAACGCGCGAAGACGGTGTCGACCGTTGTGATGCGGCCGAATCCCCAACTGCGGTGCATGCAAAATCCGCTGGTGGTTAGGACCACCAGGGGTTCCACGTGGCGCGCCTCAATTTTCCCGGCAGCCGCCAGTTTTTCAAATTCCTCTCGCATAAAAGATCAGGTAGCTCTCGCTTCCCGGAAGCGAACTGGTGATATTAAAAGTGGTGAACGAACAAAAACCAAGAGAAATTGCGGGGCAGGTCCTTCTGCGATGGTCGGCAGGCACGGAATATGTAGAAAATCTGTTGGAGCAGTCACTGTCATCCTCCCGCCTGTCAGGTCCTGATCGCGGACTCTGCCAGGAATTGGTTTATGGGGTGGCGCGATGGCATACAACTCTCGATTGGCTGATCGACCTAAAAGCGCCGGATCGCCAGCAAAAACCCATGCTGCAGGTCCTCCTGCGAATGGGCCTGTATCAGATCTTCTGGCTCGATCGAATTCCAAATCATGCCGCCGTCAACGAGACGGTGGAACACGCGAAGCGAGCCGGTTTTGGGCCTCAAGCGGGATTCATCAACGCGGTCCTGCGCAATTTTCTTAGGGAGTTTGATGAAACCAAGGCGTCACTTGAGGAGTTGAAAACATCCCAACCGCACCTGGGCCATGCCCATCCGGAATGGCTGGTCAAGCGATGGACGGAGCGGTATGGCGCGGCCAACGCAGCGCGCCTGATGGAATGGAACAACACGCCGGCCAGAGTATTTGCGCGAATCAACACGTTGATGTTCGCAGGCCGCAGCGGGGCAACCCTTCCGCCTGGCAGCATGGGACACGGTGTGCGGCGCCCATTTGTTGATCGGACGTTCAAGGATGCCGGAGACGTCCTGCTGCAATGGCGGGACGAGGGAGTGGAGTATGACTTCGTGCGACGTGATTGGATTGAAGACAACCTTGTTTTTGAATTCAAGTCGCACCCGCCGATCAGCAAGCTGGCGAGTTTTCAACTGGGCCTCTTTTACATTCAGGATCCCAGCACGCTTGCAGCGGTGGCGGAGCTTGATCCGCAGCCGGGCGAAACGGTCCTCGACCTGTGCGCCGCGCCTGGTGGCAAGACCACATTTATCGCGCAGTTGATGGAGAACCGAGGCCGTGTTCTTGCGCACGATCCGTCGCCTGAACGATTGAAGCTGGTTCAGGAGAATTGTGCTCGATTGGGAGTCACCTGCGTGGAAATTGTTCGCAGCATGCAGTCGCTTGATCCCGCTCTCAAATTTGATCGGATCCTGCTGGACGCGCCTTGCTCGAATACAGGGGTGATGCGACGACGCGTGGATTTACGATGGAGAATTCAACCCGCGGAACTCACACGATTGAGGACAACTCAAATGGATCTGCTGCAGAAAGCGGGGCGCTCGTTAAAACCGGGCGGAACCCTGATTTACAGCACGTGCAGCCTCGAACCTGAAGAGAACGGCACTTTGATTGAAGAGTTTCTGGCCAGGGAACCCCGTTTTACATGTGACTATCAAAGGGAATTACAGCCGTTTCGCGATGGATGTGACGGCGCGTATGTTGCCAGCCTTGCACTCCAAGGGTGACCTTGGCGTTGTAAATTGAACGGCAACAGGGGAGTCGCCTTCGCCAGGCTACGGCCACCACCAAAGGATGTTTTCGCCGCGGCCGGCGGTCGGCACCGCGAAACCCTTGCGCGATCCCGCATTGCCGCCGTTGTCGCCTCGCGTGGCCGCCGTGCCTGCGTGGGCCCAGAACTCGCGGAGAGGCATGCGATGCGCGCTCCCGCCGAGCAGACCTACGACCGCGCCTTTGCCGTGGCGCGCGGATAATCCTTCGTCAGGAAAATTTGCGAGGTCGTTCCACTGGCCATTCCGGCCGTTCAACGAAGTCTTGGTTTCATCGTTTTCCCACTGGAGAATGAAGGTGATCTTCAGGTTGGGATCCGAGAGTTTCACCGTCCGCACCCGCGTTCCCGATGTGGTGTACTTAACTACCGCGCCATTCCACGTGTAGCTCGTCAGGTATTGTTGACGCGCATAGTACTGGTTGTTCCGAACTGTGTCCTGGGGACACAGGAGCACCTTGTGGGTTCTGAGAAACGGATACAGCAATCCTCGTTGGAAGAAACGCAATTGTCCGTTCCCGGGATTTTCCATGATGTTCCGAACAGAGGTTTCGCCGCCTGCGCCTGCGGCGGTGTAAGGCATTCCCCCGGCTGCGGCCCAGGAGTCGAATTGAGTTTGCCATCCTGGATCCGGCAGATGATCTGAAGCTTCCGAGGCGTACATGTGCGTCGCGATCATGACCTGCTTGTGGTTGCTGAGGTCGTTTGCCATTTGCGCGCGGTTCTTGGCATTGCTCAATGCTGGCAACAGCATGGCTGCGAGAATTGCAATAATGGCGATCACCACGAGCAATTCTATCAATGTGAAAGCTGAGGAACTCCGGCACCGAGGAACCTTGGGCGTATAGCTCATCATGGCTCTGGAACATACCAGCAGTTCCGGAATGTGTATGCCCCCAATACGGGTGAATTTTTCACGACAAAAAGGCTTGGCGGTCGAGGGGAAGAGCGACTGCCCGCCTGCCAGTCCCGGCGCAGAGACATTTCAGTCGCCCAGCAATTTCTTCAGCGCGTTTCTTGCCTGGCTCTCGCGCGCTGTGCCGAAGGCATCCACCTTGCGAACGTATTCACGGCGTGCCATTTCGAAGTATTCGCAGAAGTTTGCCGCGCCCTTTTCCTCGACGGGTTCGGCCCTGCGGTCCCTGCACTGGTAAGCCGCCCGGGCGTCGTAATGGACGCAATTCATGCAAGTCTTCAGATCTGCACCACAGTTATCGCAGGTTTCCGAGCGGCCAGGCGAACCCGACAAGGTGTATTCCGTTCCGCATTTCCAGCAGTGGCGGGTCAGGTTCATGGCGCTCGCTGCCCGGGAAGCTTGCTCCAGCTATGAAGCAGCCGAAGCGCGTAATGCTCGTACGAGGTAAGCACACGGCCGTGCGCCAGGATTTCGTGAACAGCCCGCAAGGTCATGGAAAAATCGAGATCATGAAGCGGTCTGTCCCGCACCAAGCGCTTCTTCCAACGGGCTTCATCGGCCGTTTCCTCCAACTCCACGGGCTGCCCCGGATAAAAGGACATCAGCCAGTCATCCCTTCGCTGAAACCCATCGCGCTCCTCTTTTCCTTCGAACCATGAATCACAGAGCATCATGCAGACGGATTGATTTCGGCAGGAGCCAACGCGGTAAAATACAATCCGGGCTTCGAAATCCGAAAAATAGTTGAACGCGATTCGCTCGGCCCCGGGCGGAAGCGGAGTCAGCGCACGCTGAAAAGCGATTTGCGTGTCCCCGGTTTCAGCGCGCTCAAAAATCAGATTCTCGTCAAATATCCAGATGACGTCCGCAGGCAGGTTGCGCCCGGTGAGAATGCGCTCCCATTCAGTCAGAGCGGCTTCAAAGGTCGGACGGGTGAAAGGCGGCAGAGTTGGCATAATTAAACTGCTGTTTTTCGAAACCATTCCACAAACATAGGGATACCCTCTTCGACCTTCACCTTCGGATGATAGCCAAGTCGATCCCGAGCTTTGGCGATGTCTGCAAAGGTAATCGGCACGTCGCCCGGCTGCAATGGCTGACGCTCGATGATGGCTTTTTTGCCTACGGCCGACTCGATGACCTCAATTAAGCGTCGAAGGGTGATGGTTTGAGATTCGCCGAGGTTGAAAATCTCAAACCCGAATTCCCGGGTTGTGCATGCCATCACGCCATCGACGATATCGGCAATGTATGTATGATCCCGCGCGCTTGAACCATCGCCAAATACCGGGATGGGTTTGCCCTGGGAGATGAGGGCGGTGAACTTGCGGATTGCGAGATCGGGGCGTTGCCGCGGCCCATAAACCGTGAAAAATCTCAGCATGGCAATGTCCATCCCGTATGTGTGGTGATAGACGTGGCCGAGTGCTTCACACGCGAGCTTGCTGGCGGCATACGGGGAAATCGCGCTAAATATGGCGTCGCCTTCAGAGAAGGGGACCTTTGAGTTCACGCCGTAAACGGAAGACGAAGACGCGAGGATCAGTTTTTTGACGCCAGCACGACGGGCCGATTCGAGGATATTGACGGTTCCCTCTACGTTGACACGCTGATAAAGCGCCGGTTTCTCCAGGCTGGGCCGTACTCCGGCGCGGGCCGCGAGATGGATCACCTGGTCAAAACGCGTTTCGGAAAACACTCGATCCACCGCGCACCGGTCTGTCACATCGGCTTGGATCAGCGCGAAAGGTTTCGCCAGGCGTTCCAGATCCCGAACGTTTCCTTTCTTCAGCTCTGGACTATAGAAGTCGTTGAGATCGTCCAACGCCGATACAGCATGTCCGGACAGCAGCAGGCGCTCGCAAACGTGCGAGCCAATGAATCCAGCGCCACCCGTAACAAGAAAATTCACGGGTCGAAAGCTACGGGGAAAAGCACAAGGCGGAAAGGGGGAATTGCTGGCGGACAAAATCGTGGACAAGGATTGCGTCCCCGCCAGCCGTTGGCGTCGGACAGGTCACGCGGCACGTCAGCAGTCCATAACAAAAACCCTTGGCACTGGGTCTTCCGTGCCTATATTTCGGCCCATGCCAAACCCAACAGTTCTACAGCTCGATTTGCCGGGATTCAAAAAGGTGAAAAGCGGCAAGGTTCGCGAGATTTTCGACCTCGGCGATCGCCTCCTGCTCGTTGCAACGGACAGGATCTCCGCTTTCGATGTCGTGATGCCCAATGGAATCCCTCGCAAGGGCGAAGTCCTCACCCAGATTTCCCATTTCTGGTTTGATCGTTTTTCGTCGCTCGTCCCGAATCATCTGCTCGCGCGTGCTGACGATCCGCTGCCGGCAAACCTGCAGCCGTTTGCTGACACTGTCACACGGCGCAGCATGATCGTGAAGAAAGCGACGCCGCTGGCCATCGAATGCATTGTTCGAGGATACCTTTCCGGTTCAGGTCTCAAGGAATATCGGAAGTCGCAAACTGTTTGCGGTATCCAGTTGCCGGCTGGCCTCACCGAATCCGCCGAGTTACCCGAACCCATTTTCACGCCTTCCACCAAGGCTGAGGCAGGCCACGACGAAAACATTTCATTTCAACAGGCAGAACAGATTGTGGGCCAGGACATCGCGGCGCGGGCGAGGGATCTCAGCCTGAAGATCTACAAGGCGGGACGCGATTACGCCCGCGAACGGGGAATTATCATTGCCGACACCAAATTCGAATTCGGAATGTTTAATGGCGAATTGATACTCATCGACGAGGTTCTGACGCCTGACTCGTCGCGGTTCTGGCCAGCCGACCAATACACGCCAGGCAAGGGCCAGCCGAGCTTCGATAAACAATTCGTCCGTGATTACCTGGAAACGCTGGCGTGGGACAAGACGCCGCCGGGTCCGCGATTGCCGGACGACGTCGTAGCCAAGACAAGCGCAAAGTACGTGGATGCGTATCAGCGGTTGACTGGGCGGGCGTTGTAGCCTCACATCGGGATCAGCGGGAAAGCGGCTCGGTTGGGCAGCGAAGTTACAGCAGGTGTTGTCGTCATTGCCGCTGCGGCGGCCAATCCAACGTGTGAACGAGCTTGTTGAAGATTTTCTGCAGTACCTGCGTCACGAACGCGGGCAGTCGGCGAACACCGCGAAGACGTACGCAGCCCTGCTGGGAAACTTCGTGAGGTGGGCGCAACGGCAGCAAATTGCATCCTGGGAAGGCGTGACCCTGAACCATTTGATGGCCTTTCTCCAAAACGAGCGGGAACGGCCGGTGGAGACCGAGGAAAAAGGATCCGCCCGGCGGCTCAGCAGTGAAAGCGTTTATCTTGCGATCGCAGCGTTGCGGGCCTTCTATCGATTTGCCGAAAACGAAAAAATGCTGCCCTCAAATGTCGCAGAAAACCTTTCGTTGCCGCGCCGGTGGAAAAGATTGCCCAAAGGGCTGACCCCCGCCGAAATTGAGAAGGTTCTCGCGAAGGAAGAGCCAGCAACACCGCAATCACTTTGCGATCATGCTGTCCTTGAGCTCGCCTACGCTTCAGGCCTGCGCCTGAGCGAACTTAAAAATCTGAGACTGGAACAGTTGCACCTGGATGCAGGTTTTATCAACGTCATCGGGAAGGGCAACAAGGAGCGGGTCGTCCCGGTGGGCAAGAAAGCGGCAGAGGCATTGAACCGTTATCTGCAATCCGGCCGACCCAGGCTCGTGACGCCAAGATCCCCTGCGACAGTTTTCCTGACGAACCGCGGGAGTGGTTTTGCAGCGGTGACATTGTGGAAGCGAATCAAGCGTCGCGTTGCTCGCAGCGGCGTTTCCCGCAACATCACCCCTCACATGCTGAGGCACAGCTTTGCAACCGATCTGCTGGAACACGGGGCGGACTTGCGAGTGATTCAGGAATTACTCGGCCATGCGAACATCAGCACCACCGAGATTTACACGCACGTGAGTGGGAACCGGCTGAGGGATATTCATCGACGCTTCCACCCGCGTGCGTGACCCGCGCGATGCAGGAGCCGCACTATTGCGTGACGGTCTGGTAGAACCGACGGACCCTATTTGTGGTGGATTGGTCCAGGATTTCAGCGACGCCCGTTAGGGACGTGTTTGTCGCGATCGGCTCCCAATGACTGAGGTTTGTGGAAGCAAGGATCACATAGCTCCTGCCGATCGGAACCGACATCTGAAGCTTGAACCCCTCTGGGGTCAGTCCGCTCCCAGTGAATTTCGGCACTGGATCGTTGACGATGAGCGAAACCGTTGCGATGGAGCCCGGCGCAATTCCGTCAGAGCCGCGGTACGAGAATGAATCGATTCCATGAAAGTTTCCTGCCGGCGTGTAGGTGAAGCTTCCATCAGCGCTGAGGACCAACGTTCCATCTGTCACGTCGGTAACAAGGACTGCCCGCAAATCCGCTGGTTCATTATCAACGTCGGTGTCGTTTGCGAGAAGCCCGTTCGCCGGGATGCTCAATGGCACATTAATCGTCGTGCTGTACGAATCGTCCTGGGCAACAGGCGCGTCATTCACTGGAACGACAGTCACCGTCGCAGATCCGGCAACCTGGTTGGTTCCATCGGAAACTGTGTACGTTACCAGGGCGCTGCCATGAAAATTCGCCGCCGGGGTGAATAAGATGGCTCCTTCATCCACAACAGCGCTGCCGTTTTCTGCGGATATGGCGAGCAAGGTCAGCGGGGTGCCATCAGGATCGAAATCGTTATCAAGGACACCGATCACCACGCTCGTATCTTCCAACGTGTTGGTTTCCTCATTGGTGACCACGGGCGGATCGTTAATCGCGGCCACCTGTATGGTGACAGTTGCAGGGCTGGAAATCGTGCTGCCAAATACCTGAAACCAGATGTCCACGCCCTGGTTTGTCGAGTGTTTGTAGTAACTGCCGCGGCTGTAATTGTTGGCACCCTTTTCCAGGAAGAATTCTTTTCCATTCGACGCGCCGCATTCGAGATTCAGGTAGTATGTCGTGCCTGAAACAAACGGACCAACAGGTTCATCGAAAGCGATTTCGTAGGTTTGAAAGGAGCTTCCAGCGGTGGTGTTCGTCACGCTGGAGGAGTCGATTGCCACCGTGCTTCCACCGATGGCGCCGCCGTTGATTGATGTGCCGATACTGAAAATCAGGTCAGAATTGGGGGCGCTGGACTCTCGGGAGAGACGCAGCACGACTTTTGAAATCATGTAATTCGGTTGGCCGGTGTCGCCATGACGAAACGATTGCGATCCCTCCTGGCCCTGCTTGATGCCTTCCTTGCTGCCCCCGATCGCTGATTGCTCGAGCGCCAGCAGCGCCGAACTCGCTGCGCGGTATTTGAATGACGCAGTGCCGCTGAAACCTGCTGGTGGGGTGTATTCGAATGAACCATTCGAATTCAGAACCACAGATCCGTTGCTGACGTCGCTCAGTATGGCTGCCAGCAATGGCTCGTTGCGCGGCTCGAGATCATTCGCAAGGACGCCCGCGACAGGGACTTGGAGGATTTGATTTTCCACTGTGGTGAAGCCATCCGGATTGGCGACTGGTGAATCGATGCCGACGACGGCGAGACTGGCTGGCTGACTGTCCACGGTTCCACTTCCGTTCTTTACCTCGACCCAGTAGTTCGCTGCGTCATTTGCGCTCACGTCGTTCAGAATGAGGATGCTTGAATTTGCACCCCCAATCCGCTGGGCACCCTTGTACCATTTGTATTGAAGGGACGTGGCGCTCAAGGCTACGACCGAAAACACCGCGGTGCCTCCAATTTGGACACGGATGGCTAAAGGTTGGACAACGACGATTGGGGGCGGACCGAACTGCGCGAGCCCTTTTGGCACCATTGCGGCGAAGAAAACCAACAGCAGAACCCCTCTTGAGGCAAGGTTTCGAAGGTGTGTCATGTTCTTCATAGGGTGCGCCGTTTCAGGAGCGAATATTGTGCCGCATCAGAACCGATACGTGAGCTTTAACCTGAAACTCCTGCCATCCTGTTCGATCAAATCCTGCCGATGAAACCGGCTGGCCGGGTCGTTGTACTTCCGGTCCAAGAGGTTATAAATGCTGGCTGATGCTTCGAGGTTCTCGATCAGGTTTTGACTGAACAACGTGAAGTTAACGATTCCATAACCGGCAGCGTCCCGGCCAACGGTTGATTCACCCGGGGCTGTCCCGGTGAAGATGGAGTGGCGTGCCGATTGATAGTGAAATTCCAAGGCAGCAAAGAGCTTCTCCCGCACGAGGGGAATGCTCAGGGCGCATTTGACCAAGTGATTCGGTGAATCCGGCAGGTGGCTGCCATTTGCCCGATCCTCGGCATTCTGCAATGTGTAGCTCAACCGCGTGCGGATTCCGTTGGTCCAGGCGCCATCCATTGCGAGTTCAACTCCCTGCGCGCGCGCGTCGAAATTGCGAAACTCCCCGGCCTGAAACGAAATCAGGTCATCCATTTCGTTCCAGAACCCGGAAATCGAAGAACGCAGGGTTCGGGTGATTTCCTGTTCAAAGATGAGCTCATATGCGCTGATTGTTTCTGGCTGGAGGTCACGGAAATTGGGATCGCTCAGCTCGCGAAAGTTCGGCGCGCGAAATGCCGTGCCGTATACCGCCTTGAAGGAGGAACCTTCCCATGCGTTGTAAATAGCCGCCAGCCGCGGGTTTACCGCCCCGTCCGTGTCACCGTACTTGTCGTAGCGCACCCCGCCGCTCAGATGCAGGTTCTTCTGTATTTCAAAATCGGTCTGCGCGTAAAATCCGTAGCTGCGGCGGTCGAGCGAAATCTGCGTGCCGCCCGGAACCAGCACCGCCTTTTCCTGCCTGAAATCATCCCGGTACTCAGCGCCGAGGCTGACCATGTGGCGATCCCACAACTTCTTGCTTACCTGGATCTCAGTCCCCCACCACTCGCCTGCCTGCCGTTCACGGGTCACGTTTGTGGACGTGGCGGCTACGAGAGGGTACCCAATTGAAAAATCATTTCGGTCGTAATACAGCCGCGCGGTCAGCGCCAGGCCGTCATCGAACTGATGGCTATAACGCAGGGCCGTGTAGGCGCGTTCGTCGACCGTTCGCAGCCCTGCCTGGTTAAACGCCGAGAGGAACTGTGCCGTGGGATTCTCCTTCTCCCGTCGGATATAGCTCCCTTCCAAGGTGAAGTCCCCGAAAGCAATGGATCCAAATAAGCTTCCGAATTGATCGCTGTCGAGGTCTTCAGCAATGCCGCGGTTCTGGCCGGGTGTGTTGAATTGCGGATAAAAAAGCCGATCGTCTCCGCTGCTTTCGTAAAATGTTCCAGAGAGGAGCATCCGGAATCCGTTCGAGAATTCCTTCCCAAAGCTCACACGCGCCTTCCACGTTTCGAAACCGCCGTAATCGGCGGAGACCTCGGTTCCGTTCAGCTGGGCAGGTTGCCGGGTGATGACATTCACCACGCCGAAAAATGCGTTGTTGCCGTACAGAACGGAACCCGGTCCCCGAATGATTTCCACCCGCTCGATCAGGTCAACGTCGAGGATAAACGCAGTGTCGATGAACGCGCCATCCGTCAGGTTGTTGTTCACCCGATGGCCGTTGATCAGCAGGAGGATGCGGCTGTTGAAGTCGCCGAGGCTGACGCCGCGGACTCCGACGATTGCATAGTTTCGATCATACGAAACATGAAATCCCTGGACGCTTTCGAGCACATCTCCGAGGGTGCGATGACCGTAGCGCCGAATCTCGTCGGCGGTAATCACGGAAATGGACGAGGGCGCGGCCGTGACTTTCTGTTCAAACTTGGAAGCACCGAACACCGTTGGCACCTCAATCTCCATCAACACTTCCAAGGGCAAATCACTCAGGTCCTGGCTTTCCACAGCCGGAGCCGTCCCGCTGGTCGCTCCCATCAGAAGAATGCAAACGGAGCGGAATCCAGGGAATGCGCGCAAGCGGGTGAACGCCCGCCTGAACATCATTGGCACGATGGATTGGTTCATCTCATCCGCCTAAAGATGTCCGCGCCCGGCATTTGCCGGGCCAGCGAGGTTCGCTCTCGGCCATCACTCGGTGCAGAGTTGGGCTCCGATCTGTCATTTTTGATTGATGGGCACTCGATCGCGATCATGTTGCGTGTCGAAGTTCCCCAGTTCGTATCGAGCCGGTCCGCTGTTCCTAGCGTCTTTTGCTGTGCTGGACTAAGCCATTCTTGGCCGGCTCAAGGTCCATCGGCAGATCGCGTGCATTCCTGAGGTGAAACCGGAGAAAGAGTGTGTTTTGTCCGCAAAATGCGTGGAACTTGAGTCCACCCTGGAGGAGGACACACCGCAGCGGCGGTAAAGATTTATGCCGCGGGTTTGGCTGGGGAACGTATGCCGCTGGAATGGCGGCGGGTTAGGCGAAGTCGTAAACCACCACGCGTTTGACCACGCGCTTTACCACTTTTTCGACAAACTCGATGTGCAGCGGATGCACCTGGTAGTCGTCCTGCGTTTTTTTATCGGGAAAAACGATGTTCAAACCGACCTGATACGTTTGGTCGACGACCGGTCGATGGCTTCCTGCCATTTTGCCGACATGAAAATGGAGCGCGCCCGGCACAGGCCGCAAATACTTTTCTGCGCCCGCAATCACTTCATCCGCTGCCGAGGCCTGCTCAGGATCCGTCCAAAAGATGACAACGTGTGAAAACATGGGCGCGAGCGTATGTAAACAGCAGCCCCTTGTCAGTTGTTTGTTCCTTGAAGCATTAACCACGGCATTGATTTCGAGGTTTCCGCTTTTCGCTGTGCGCCTTTTGTGCTTATGTCCCGGCCTTTATGAGCAAGACAGCTTTATTGTTCGCCGGCCAGGGGGCGCAGACCGTTGGCATGGGAAAGGACTTCTTCGCGCAATCAGCCGCGGGACAATGGTGGTTTGAGCGAGCCAACACCGCGGTCGGATTTGACCTGGCTTCCGTCTGCTTCGAAGGGCCGGAGGCGGAACTCACGAAAACGGAGAATGCGCAGCCTGGAATTTTCCTGGTGAGCTGGGTTGCGTTTCAGCTGCTGAAGGAGCGGGTGCCAGGGCTTCGCTTCCAAGCTACAGCAGGCTTGTCATTGGGCGAGTTCACAGCCCTGACAGCAGCGGAATCGATGACCTTTGAAGATGCGCTTCGGATCGTGAGGCAACGCGGACGTTTTATGCAGGAGGCCTGCGAGGCCACGCGCGGCGGAATGGCCGCAATTATCGGGCTGGATGAAACCCCGACGCGCGAAGTTTGCAGGGACGCCGGGGTCGAACTTGCCAACTTGAACTGCCCCGGCCAACTAGTGATTTCAGGTGAGGCCGATCGCATTCAGAATGCATGCGAACTGGCAAAGGCAAAAGGCGCACGACGCGCCCTCCCTCTGGCGGTCGCAGGCGCGTATCACTCGCCCTTGATGGCCAGTGCCCAGCCAAAGCTGCGGGCGGAACTCGCGTCCGCGCGGATATCCCCGCCATTGGTGCCCGTCATTTCAAATGTGACAGCCCAGCCGCATTCGGAGCCCATTTCCATCAGCAGTCGGCTGGTCGAACAGGTCACCGCCTCTGTGCGATGGGAAGAATCCATGCGATACCTGCTGGGCCAGGGATTCACACGTTTCATCGAACTCGGCCCTGGCACCGCGCTCAGCGGGTTTATGAAACGCATCGACAAATCCGCGCAAATGCTGAACGTGGCGGATGTTGCGAGTCTCGACGCAACGGCGGCGGCTTTGGGAACTTGATCCCATTCCATGCATCACGTATCACGTAGCGCCATGAGTCAACTTGCCAATCAGATCGCGGTGGTGACGGGTGCGGGCCGTGGGATCGGCCGCGCGGTCGCACTTAAGTTCGCCGCCGAAGGGGCGGATGTCGTTTGCGTCTCGCGAACGCAGGAGAACTCAGACAAGGTTGCGGCCGAAATCCGGGCTCTGGGCCGGTCGTCGTGGGCTCATTCCGTCGATGTTTCAGACGGGGCGGCGGTCGCCAGTGCTGCCGAAAAGATCCTGGCCGAATGCGGGAAGGTCGACATCCTTGTGAACAACGCCGGGGTCACGCGCGATGGGTTGCTGATGCGGATGAGTGAGGCGGATTGGGATACGGTTTTGAACACGAACCTCAAGGGCGCCTTCCTGTTCACAAAAGCCTTTGCACGCCAATTTGCCAAACAGCGTTCTGGCCGTATTATCAATGTCGCTTCGGTGATCGGTTTGATCGGGAATGCGGGACAGGCCAACTACGCTGCGAGCAAGGCCGGTTTGATCGGCTTCACGCAATCGGTCGCGCGCGAACTTGCCGGCCGTTCCGTGACTTGCAATGCACTCGCACCCGGATTCATTGAGACGGACATGACTTCAGCTCTGAATGCCGAACTGAAAGCGGAACTGCTGAAGCGGATCCCGCTCGGGAGCTTTGGCCGGGCGGATGACATTGCAAGCGCCGCGTTGTATCTGGCGAGTCCCGGGGCTCGTTACGTCACCGGGCAAGTGCTCACCGTTGATGGTGGAATGGTAATGTAACTGCGGCTTGAACAGCAGATTTGGACAGCAAAATTGCGTCAGAAAAACACGATAATTTGCGCGGGAAGAAAATGTGAATCGGGGCTTGACGCCCCCTTCACCGTGGCATAGACACACTGCAAATAACGAAGAACCGGAGAAAACCATGGCTGAAAAAACTATTGAACAGCGAGTAAAGGATATCATTGTCGAGCAGTTGGGGGTGAATGCAGACCAGGTCACGCCCGAAGCGAAGTTCATTGAGGACCTCGGCGCTGACTCGCTCGATACCGTCGAATTGGTCATGGCTCTCGAAGAAGAGTTTGGCAGCGAGATCCCTGATGAACAGGCCGAGAAACTGCAGAGCGTCGGGGACGTGATCAAGTACGTCGAAGAGACCCAGCAAAAGTAATTGTCACCGCGGATTTTCCGGGGCAGCTTGAGCTGCGTGCCAGCCTAAGCTGCCCCTTTCGTTTTACTCTATGGCCACGAATTGGATCGATCGCCGGGTTGTTGTGACCGGGATTGGACTTGTTACTCCGCTCGGAAACGAGGTTGAAGGGTTTTGGAACAATCTCACCAGTGGCCAGTGCGGAATCGATAAGATCACTGCTTTTGATGCCGCTCCGTTTGCAACCCAGATCGCCGGGCAGGTCAAAGAGTTCGATCCTATTCCGGCGTTTCCATCTCCCAAGGAAGCACGCCGCACGGACCGTTACTCGCAGTTTGGAATTTTCGCAGGCTGGAAGGCCCTGAAGGATTCAGGTCTCGATCTCAGCAAGACAAACCCCGATGAAATCGGCGTCTTCATTGGCTCGGGAATTGGCGGCCTGGAAACCACGGGCGACCAGATGAAGGTGTTGTTGGAGCGGGGTCCGGGACGGCTTTCGCCCTTCATGATTCCGATGCTGATCTCGAACATGGCATCCGGGCTGGTCTCGATGTATTACAATTTGCGGGGTCCAAACTTCGCGACCTGTTCCGCATGCGCCACCGCCAACCACGCGCTGGGCGAAGCCTGGCGAACCATCAAAATGGGCGATGCCAAGGCCATTCTGGCTGGGGGTGCGGAAGCGGCGATCGTGCCCATCGGCATCGGCGGTTTTTGCGCCATGAAAGCGATGAGCACGCGCAACAACGACCCCAAACGCGCATCGCGGCCTTTCGACAAGGATCGCGACGGCTTTGTGATGGGAGAAGGCGCGGGTGTTGTGATGCTCGAGGAGCTGGAGCACGCCAAAGCGCGCGGCGCCCGGATCTACGCCGAACTCGCCGGCTACGGCAACACCGCCGATGCGCATCACCTTACGGCGCCCTCCCCGGGCGGCGAAGGCGCGGGTCGCTGCATGAAGATGGCCTTGCGCAGCGCCGGGCTGAACACGACCGACGTGTCCTATATCAATGCGCATGGCACATCGACTCCGCAGGGGGACATTGCAGAAACCCAGGCGATCAAGACCGTGTTCGGAGAACACGCCCGCAAACTCGTGGTGAGTTCAACGAAAGGAGCCACGGGCCATATGCTGGGCGCGGCGGGCGCGGTCGAGATGATCGCATGCGTAAAGGCGATCCAAACCAACATCGTTCCACCAACGATCAATCTGCAAAATCCCGATCCGGAGTGCGATTTGGATTACGTGCCGAACACCGCGCGCCAGATGCCGGTGAACGCCATCGTCAACAACTCCTTCGGTTTCGGCGGGCACAACGCCAGCATCATCGCGAAGAAATTCGTCGGTTGATCGAGTGCCTGCGGCAGTGATATGGGGGACTGAGGTGCGACCGCGGACGCGTTAAGCGTGGGAATGGGTCCAGGCCTCACACCGGTGATGTCCGGGGTTGTTTGCGGATCAAAGTCCGGGTGTGGCGTAACCGAAAGCCGGTTCGCAGGAATGCTTTATTTCACCGGCACTGGCGCGGGATGATGCGCGGTGTGACTCTGGCCCAGTGCGCCTGCTTCCTCGCCCTGATGCTGTTTTGCGATGAGCACGTAGATGGCAGGAATCACGAGCAGCGTGAAGATGGTGCCCAGCGCCATTCCCGCGACAACGATCAGTCCTATCGAATTGCGCGCTGCTGCTCCCGCGCCCGTGACGAGCACGAGCGGGAAATGCCCGGCCACAGTCGCAACGCTCGTCATCAGGACGGGACGCAATCGCGTGAGCGCCGCCTCGCGCACCGCCGAGATCTTGTCCATGCCGCTGCGTTGCAGTTCATTCGCGAATTCCACGATCAGAATGCCATTCTTTGACACCAGTCCCACCAGGGTCACCAGCCCAACCTGCGCATAGATGTTTAGAGTTGTCGTCCATCCGTCGGTCCAGAACGCCATGTTTGGATTCGGGAATTTCAGGAAGGTAAAAATCAGCGCGCCGAACATCGCCAGCGGCACCGACCCCAGAATGATGATGAATGGATCGCGGAAGCTGTTGAACTGCACAGCGAGGACCAGGATGATCAGGATGATCGAGAGTCCCAGCGCGGGTAAGAATTTGTTCCCTTCCGTGCGGAGCTGCCGCGATTCGCCAGTGTAATCGAGCTTGTACCCCGCAGGCAGAATGGCATTGGACTCCTTCTCGAGAAATGCAAGTGCTTCGTCGAGCGGGCGAACAGCCACGCCGCTGAGCTTGACGGAATTCAACTGCTGGAAGCGATTGAGCGCGCGCGGCGTCGTGCGCTTGTTCAACTTGGCGAATGTGTCCAGCGGAATTAACTGGTCGCCGGGGCCTTTGACGTAGGTGTTCTTCAATTGATCGGCAGTAAGGCGGTCGGCTCGTTTCATTTGCGGAATGACCTTGTAGCTGCGGCCGCCGAAGTTGAAGCGGTTGACGTAGTTGCCGCCGATTAACGCTGACAGGTCCGCGCCAATCGTCTGCATGTCGAGTCCCAGCGAAGCGACCTTGTCGCGATCGAGTTCCAGTTCAACTTCGGGTTGGTCAACCTTCGTGTCGATTTCCGGAGGGAACGCAAACAAACCACTCGCCGCAGCCTTCTCTTGAATCTGCTGCGCGAAGCCCAGAATTTCGGCGGGTTCCGCCGTGGCGGAAATTATAAATTCCACAGGGAAATCGCCGCCACCAGGCAACGCAGCCGGCGTGACGAAGAAAGTGCGAATGCCGGGAATTTCACTGACCGACTGCTGCACCTGCGGAACGATCTCAAACACGCTGCGCTCACGTTCGCCCCAGGGTTTCAGGACCAGGCCGGAAATGCCGTTGTCCGGAAACGTCAGTTGGAACGTTCGATCCGCCTCGGGAATGCTCATTAGCCTTCGATTCACTTCCTCGGTGTAGAACGTCGTTTGATCAATCGTCGCATCGGCAGGAGCTGTCACAATCCCAAGAGCAAATCCCTGGTCCTCTGCCGGCGCGAGTTCCGCCGACGAAAACATGAAGAGGGGAACCGACAGCAAGCTCAGCCCGATCCACAGCACGTACACCGCAGGTCGGGCGTTGAGCGTCACATCCAGGAGGCGGGCATATCCCCGGCGCAAACGATCGAATCCATGATTGATGCGGCCCGCCAATCCGGCTTCCTCGCTGCCAGGTTTCAGCAATTTGGCGCACATGAGCGGCGACAGCGTGAGAGCAACAACTCCCGAAATGAACACCGCGCCAGCCAATGTGAGCGCAAATTCCTGGAACAGCGATCCCGTGAGCCCTCCCTGAAACGCAATCGGCGCATACACGGCGGCCAATGTAATGGTCATGGCGATGATTGGCCCGACCAGCTCGCGAGCACCGAGTACGGCCGCTTTCAACGGCGTTTGTCCTTCTCGGATATGACGCTCCACGTTCTCGACCACGACAATCGCATCATCCACGACCAGTCCGACGGACAAGACGATGGCGAGCAGCGTCAGGAGATTCAGCGAGAAACCAAAAATCTGCATCAGGAAGACCGCGCCAATCAGCGATACGGGAATGGCAACGAGCGGAATCAGCACCGATCGCAGCGAGCCGAGGAAGAGGAAAATGACGACGGCCACGATCAACAGCGTTTCAGACAAAGTCTTGATTACTTCATGGATCGCGTCATCGATGTATTTGGTCGCGTCGTAGGCGATCTTCGCCTCCAGACCCGAGGGCAACTCGTTCTGAATCGCTGCAATCTCTTCCCGCACCCGGCTCATGACGTCGAGGGAGTTTGCATTGGGAAGCGGCCAGACGCCCATGAACACAGCGCGCTCGCCATTGAACCGCACTTCGGAATCATAATCCTCGGCGCCCATTTCGATATCTGCGACATCGCGCAAACGGACCAGGGAATCCCCCGCGTCGCGAATGACCAGATTCCGGAACTCCTCCACTGAGCGAAGATCGGTATTCGCCGTGAGATTCACCTGAACGAGGGCGCCTTTCGTGCGGCCTACGGCCGATAGATAGTTATTGGCCGCGAGCGACTCGCGCACTTCATCCGGGCTGATCCCGTACGCCGCGAGCCTGTCCGTCTTAAGCCAGATCCGCATCGCGAACGTGCGTCCGCCGAGAATGTCAGCCCGCTGCACACCTTCCAGCGCGGACAAACGCGGTTGCACGACCCGCACGAGGTAATCCGTGATCTGGTTTGCTTCGAGAATTTCCGATGTGAAACTCAAGTACGCGGAGGCAAATCGCGAATCGGCGGTTTCGATGTTGATGATGGGAACTTCCGCCTCAGGCGGCAGGTCGTTACGCACCTGGTTCACCTTGGAATTGATCTCCGAGAGGGCCTTGTTCGCATCGTAGTTGAGGCGCAGGCGCGCGGTAATGGTCGACAATCCCAGAGCGCTGCTCGATTGCAGATATTCAATGCCGTCCGCGGCGGCAATGGCGCGCTCCAGCGGTTGCGTGATGAAACCGCGCACCAGTTCTGCGCTTGCGCCAACATAGACCGTGGTGACCGTGACCGTCGCGTTTTCGCTTTTCGGATACTGCCGGACGTTCAACGTTTTGATGGCCGTGAAACCGGCCAGCAGGATGATCAAGTTGACGACGAGCGCCAGAACCGGCCGCCGTATGAAGATATCGGTAATCGACTTCATCGTATGTCTTTCGTGTCGATGGCGGTGATCAGCGGTCAGGCGGACGGGGGGCTTCGTTGGCGGGCGGTGCAATATCGTTGTTCTCGGCAACCGCCATGCCGTTGCGCAATTTGAAAACTCCCGAGGCGGCGACCTTGGTGCCGGGCTGCAGGCCGGTCTCAACCGAAACGAAATCGCCCAGAGCGCGGCCGGTTCGCACAAATTGTTGACGCACAACAAGCCCTGGGCTGGCAGAGTTGGTTCCCTTTTCGATGACGTAGACTGAGTCGCCGTAAGGCGCGCTCAGGATCGACGTTGCGGGGATGATCAGGACCTTCTGTTCCACTGGAAGCAACACTTCAACACGAGCAAACATTCCCGGCCGCAGCAGTTGCTCCGCGTTTTCCAGTGTTGCCTGCAGGCGGATGCTTCGCGTGCTGGCCTGGAGGTCGGGATTGATGGCCGTGAGAACCCCGTCAAACTGCCGCTTCGAGTAAGTGTCCGTGGTGACGCGCACCTTCATTCCCGGTTTCAAACGCGACAACTCCTGCTGGGGCAGTGAAAAATCGGCGTAGACGGGAGCGAGGGATTGAAGCGACACAATGGGTTTGCCGGTTTCAACGTACTCCCCGAGGTTCACCTGCCGGATTCCCAATTGCCCCCCAAACGGAGCGCGGAGGGTCTTCTTCTGAATTGCCGCGCGGACGGCATCCGCATTCGCCTGCGCCTGCTTGAGCGTGGCTTCCGAAGTGTCTACTTCCGATTGCGACACCGTGTTGTCGGACCGCAACTGCCGCATGCGTTCGGCATTGATGCGGGCGAGGTTTGCCTGCGCTTCGATCGCGCGCAGTTGAGCCTCTTCGGTGGAGGTGTCCAGGCGAATCAGCAGGTCCCCTTTCTTCACCATGGCACCGGACTCGAACGCGATTTCGCTCACCGTCCCCGCGACCTCGGGTGTGATCGTGACGCCTTGCACGGCGGAAATGGAACCGATGGCCGCGAGCGTTTCCTGCCAGGTCTGCTCGCGCGCGATGGCGGACGAAACCGTTTCGGGAGGTGCGGTGAAGGATTCACCCGCTGCCATCAGCGTTTGGATCTGCAACAACTTGATCCCCGCCAGACTCGCCAACATGATCACGACAATAAATGTCGAGAGCGCAATTTTCCGTTTCATGTAAAAGTTCCTTCGATTGAGAGCTGGTTAAGCTGCGCGCTTTTTTGCGGCAGCGCCAGCCAAAAACATTTCGGCGACCCGCCCAGCTGTCTTGCGATCCAGCGTGCGGTCGGGGCTCATCAACAACGCCACGAGATGCGCGTTGAGTTGCCCGTAAAAGACAAATGCCAGCTCGCGGCTGTCAAAGCGCTTGTCCAACAACCCGGCTGAATGGGCCTTCCGCATCAGCCCATGAATAAACTCAAAGTTTCGCTCGCATTTTTCGGAACACTTCAGCCCGGCTGGGACCTCCCCCGGCGCGGCAAAGGCTGTGGCGAAGGCGATGCGCATCAGCTCCCGGTTTTTTTGCACGTAATCGGAAAGGGACGCCATGATCTCGACGAGCTGCGCCTTGAAATCCGGCGAGCGGCGGCAGGCGGCCTGCATCAATCGATATCGCTCATCGTGAGCCTCGTCGACGAGCGATTGGAAGAGGCCGGCCTTGTCCTTGAAATAATAGTAGAGCGCGGGTTTCGAAACAGCGGCGTCATTTACGATCTGCTGCACTGAAGTCGCGGAGTAGCCGCTGTGCGCGAAGTGCTTCAGCGCCGCTTGCAGGATCTGCTCGCGGGTAACCGAAACATTGCTGCTGGGATTGGACATAGCCTACCGAACGGTAAGTAGACATGACGCGCCGCGTCAATGCTTTTCCACGGTTTAAGTTTGAGAATGCCGTGTTGACGGCCGCGCGGCCGATGCCAATCAGGGTTTCGCGCTGTCGCGGCCGTCGCCTGGTAAGTGCGACCGCGCTTTTGTTTTTGTCAGGTAACGCAACAGCGAACCTAGGCCGGAGTAGCGGAATGATGGATCGACATACCGCTCGAGGACATAGAAGGCAAAGTAGTAGGCGCGGCAACTGGCCCAGATCGTCAAGGCGAGAATTACTGCCGTCCCGGCCTCGGGGTTTTGAATCAGGATCACAGCCGATCCGATCAAGGCGATGGCGATGAAGAGGATTGCCTTCAACCACATCAGGCGCGTGCTTTTCAGGTCAGCGGCCATCGTACGTCAGGCTCCTGAATCGCCGCCACAGGAAGGCGAACGCGGGTGCGAAGTCTTGTGGATGCTGGAGAACCGAAAGGTCCACGGCGCCAGCATCCCGCCACTCGCCCTTCTCAACCTCTTCCACATTCAACTCGAAGGGTCCCTCTGCCGCGCAACGATACACCCAGACAAACTCCTGATCGGTTTCGTCGCACGCGTCGATTTTGAACACACGTTGCGGCGGCGGGGTGACGATCAGCCCGATTTCCTCCTGAAGTTCGCGAACTGATGTCGTGTCATAATCCTCGCCGGCGTCGACATGTCCCGATGCCGAGGAGTCCCACACGCCCGGATGGCGGTCCTTTTTCATCGACCGCTTCTGCAGGAAAATTTGCCCGCGGGCATTGAATACCAGCACATGCACAGCGCGATGCAACAGGCCGAGGCGATGAACCTCGCTTCGAGGCTTTTGGCCGATGACTTCGTCGCGCTCATTCACCACATCAAAAATGTCTTCAGGCATAACGTTCGCGATGGAATTTGGTGACGTTGCGGTGGCTGGATTAAATGGGGCTTCAATGCAGGAGTTCCGTGAGCGCGACGAATTGGTCGAGGCTCAGTTTTTCAGCGCGTTCCTGCGGTGAAATCTTGAGCGTGGCAAAAGCATCGTTGAGCTTGTCCAGCGGCCAGTTCTGCTTCAATAACTTCAGCATCATCTTTCGCCGCTGGGAGAACGCGGTTTTGACAAGGCGCACAAATGTTCGCCGCTGGTCACCTTGCAGCAGGAGCGTCGGACGCCGCACCAATGTAACGCATCCCGAATCGACGCCGGGTTCGGGAAAGAAGCAGCTCGAGGGAATCTTGAAGACAGCGCGTGGCTCAAAATCCAGCTGAACCAGCAGCGTCAGCACTCCGTAATCGTCATCGTCGGCCTGGGCCATCAAACGTTTGGCAACCTCAAACTGCAGGGTTGCCACCAGCCGCTGTGGAGAACGCTCGCCCTGCGCCAGCTCAACCAGGATCGGGGAGGCCACGGAATAAGGCAGGTTCGCCACCAACTTCCATTCACTCCAATCGCGCGGCGCATGCTGCAGGTAATCCAGGGCGTCGTCATGACGAACACGCAGGATCGCCTGCTCCGGCCCCCCGGGACGTTCCGTCTGCGCCTCGGCAGACCGCTGCGTGGAGTCAACGATGGCCGCGGGAAAGCGTTGTTGCAGAACGTCAAAGAGCCGCTGGTCTTTTTCAATCGCAAAGACCTCTCCCGCCTTCTCGACGAGACGTTCGGTCAACGGCCCCAGGCCCGGCCCGATTTCCAGAACTTTGTCGGTCGAACACAGCTCGCTCGCGGCGACGATCCGATCCAGTTGATGTTCATCGTGAAGGAAGTTTTGCCCCAGGGACTTGGTTAACTGGATATCCTCTCGCGCCAGCCATTCGCGAATTTCGTTCAGTTTCATTGCTGGTTCAAAACTTCGGCGAGCGCTGCCGATGTTTCAGAGAGTTGTTGCCTGCTGATCGTGAGAGGCGGAGTGAAGCTGATGATGTTGCCGCGCTCTCCTTCCGGCAGGAGAATATAACCCCGCTGAAGCATCGCCTTGATCGCTTTCAGGGCCGCAGCTGTGGCCGGTTTTCCGTCGGCCGCTCGCAATTCGAGGCCCACCATCAGGCCAATACCACGTGCCAGCATGTGCAATCCTGTCATTGGCAGTTGCGCCTGCAACTCTTGAAGCAGGAATTCGCCGAGACTGCTGCTTTGCTCCGCCAGTGCATGGGTTTCGATTTCGTCGATGTGCGCGAGTGCCATCGCGCACCCGACAGGATGCCCCAGAAAGGTGCTGGTATGGATCGCCTCGCCTGTTGACTCCGGCCAGGCGGCATCCATGACATCCGCTTTGCCGACGCATGCCGACAACGGGAAACCGCCCGTCAGGGCTTTGCCCAGGCAGATCACGTCCGGCACCACGGCATCGTGTTCGCACGCGAACATCCTGCCCGTGCGGCCGAAGCCAGTGTAAATTTCGTCGAGAATCAACAGCGCCTTGTGTTCGTCACAAAGCCGGCGGAGCAGTCGCAGGAATTCCGGCGGGGGAACATTGATTCCGCCTCGCGCCTGAATCGGTTCAACGAGAATCGCGCCCACCCAGCCGCGTTGAAAAATACGGCGGATTAGCAGTTCGATAATGGGCAGATCGGCGGCGCGTGACGGGAATTGGACGAAATGCCCGAACTCCTTCAGCTGCATTTTGAAAGGACCGCGGAAATGTTCCCGATGCGTCGTGTTCAATGAACCGTAGCCGAGGCCGTGGTACCCCCCGTGAAACGCGATCACACCGTGCCGGCCAGTTGCAAGCATCGCGGTTTTCAAGGCTGCCTCAACGGCCTCGAATCCAGAATTGCAGAAAATGGTTTTTCCGTGCAGCCATCGCCCGGGAGCTTGCCAGCGCTCGAACGTGACGCGACTGAGTGTGCGGGCCAGCTCGGCCTTCCGCGCGTGCGGGTGCACATCGCCCATTGCATGGACGAGCGTTCCCAACTGCTGCCGCGCTGCTTCGACGACACGCGGATTCGCGTGGCCCGCGGCAGCCACCCCGAAAGCAGCCGTGAGGTCGAGGTACTTGCGACCCTCCGCATCCCACACATGCACGCCCTTCGCCTTGGCCCACACGATCGGCCACGAACCGTCAGGCTCGACATGCAGCACGTTGCGCGATTCGTAGGTTCGGAGCAGGTCAATGGTTTCGCGCGTATTCATCGCCTAAACCCCACGCTGTTCTGGCGCCCAAATCACCTTGTGCATCTGGATCTGAAAGCGCACAGGCAATGCGTCTGCAATGATCCGTTCGACGAGTTCCTGGCGCGAGATCGGCGTCTGTCCTGACGGCACCGGTTTCAACGACGGGTGCTGCTGCTCCCTCCTGAGCGGATGCACCCACGAGAAGAGCAACGGACAAATGCCGGCGAGCGAATGTTTCTCAATCGTCTCTTTGGCCCAGGCATAATCCTCCTGCGTTCCGAGAACGAATTTGATCTCGTCCTTGTTCTTCAAGCACCCCAAATTTTCCCATCGATTCCGTTCCACCTCGCCACTGCTTGGGCATTTCAAATCCACGATGCGATGCACGCGGGGATCGACAGGACCGATGTCGTGCGCACCGCTAGTCTCGAGCAAAACCGTAAATCCGCCGTCGCAGAGTTGCTGCATCAACTGAATGGAATTCCCTTGCAGCAACGGCTCGCCTCCCGTCAGTTCAACGAGCGGAAGGTTTCGATTTGGAGATGTGGAAGGAGACAGGCGGAAGGGAGCCGCGAGCCGTTCGACTGTGCTGCGAATTTCCGCGAGGCTTTGCCGTTTGCCTTCCGTGAACGCATACGCAGTGTCGCAGTAGGAACAGCGGAGATTGCATGCTGTCAGTCGTATGAAGACGCATGGCAACCCGGCCCAGGTGCTTTCGCCCTGAAGGCTGAGATAGATTTCGTTGATGACGAGCGTGTCGGACATGGCACGGTTTTCCAGCAGCCGGCGGACGGCGGGCGTCCCGTGAATAGCTGCGGATCAGGCGGCCGCGATGGCTTCGCGCGAAGCGGTGGCAAGCTTCTCGAAGCCCCAGCGCAGCAGGCGCTCCGTGGTTTCCCAGGAGATGCATGGATCGGTGATCGAAACGCCGTATCGCAGGTCCGCAGCGTTGGTGGGAATGGGTTGCGCGCCTTCCTGCAAATAGCTCTCGATCATCGCGCCAATCAGCGATCGCGTCCCGCCAATGCGCTGCTCGATGATGCTGCGCCATACATCCTCCTGGCGTGCCGGCTGTTTGCCGGAATTCGCATGGCTGCAATCAACCATCAGGACGGGCCGCAGTTTGGATTGACTCAGCTTTGCTTCCGCATCGGCGATGCTTTTTGCGTCGTAATTCGTCTGCAAACGGCCGCCGCGCAGGACAACATGCCCATCCGGATTTCCCGTTGTGCGGACAATGCTGGTGAAGCCCTCCTGGTCGATGCCCAGGAAACTGTGGCTTGTGCGGGCAGAGTACATGGCGTCGACAGCAGTTTGCAGGCTGCCATCAGTCGCGTTCTTGAAACCCACTGGCATGGAGAGCCCGCTTGCGAGTTCACGGTGGGTCTGGCTTTCCGTTGTGCGCGCGCCAATCGCGGCCCACGCGATCAGGTCAGCGATATACTGAGGAATAATCGGGTCGAGAAATTCTGTCGCCGCGGGCAATCCCAGATCGGCGACGTCGAGCAGCAGGCGCCGCGCGATTTTAAGTCCCGAGATGATGTCCTGGGAATTGTCCAGGCGAGGATCGTTGATCAATCCCTTCCAGCCGATTGTCGTGCGTGGCTTCTCGAAATAGACGCGCATCACAATTTCCATCTGGGTGGAAAACTCGTTGCGCAGGGCCGCCAGTTTGCGCGCGTATTCGAGCGCTCCCGTGGTGTCGTGAATGGAGCATGGGCCAACGACGACCAGCAGTCGCGCATCTTGCTGTTCAAGAATGCGGGTAACGGCTTCGCGGCCGCGGGCGACCGTGGCACTCGCCATTGCGGTGATCGGAAACTCCGCCTTCAGCTCGCGAGGCGCCGACAATCGAACGATTTCTTTAACGTGTAAATCCTGAGTCCGGAACATCGTGCTTCAGTATAATGGCGGAGGCCGTCCGCGAAAGACTAAACGTTCAGCAAGGCCGATGACCCCAATCGGTTTCCTTGAGGTAAGCCTCGTAGCGCTCCATCTGTTCCTCCGTGGAAAGGGATGGATCCGCCGGAGCCGCCGGCAACTCATTCCCGTCAGGGGCAGCCGTTTGTTCTGGGACACCGGCCTTTGGGTCGGGTTTGTTGGAAGGATTCATAAAACGCCTTAATTGTCTTGAACGGTCACCCGCAGTTCTGCGCCGTTCGCCCGGATTTCAGGAACGTACATTGCCTGGCCCAACAGCGGCAGCGCGTGGAACTTTCCCGGAACTTCAGCACGGCCGTCGTAACGGATCTCCCACAAACCTTGCGGCAGTTTATCAACGAAGAGAGCGACCTTGCGATCCCGGAGTTCCTGATGCACCCAGCGCGTCCGCCCAGTGAAGTCGCTTCCCTCACGATTCTCAGGCGCGGCCGCCTGAACTGCGGACCGTTTGAGTTCCTTCGCGTAAAGTGATTCGCCGCTGCGAATCGCCACGGCTTCAAACCCGGCCGGCTTGAGGTCTTCGAACACCAGGTAATCGTAATCATTCTTCCCCTCGATTGTCACAACAGTTTGGAAGCGCTCGCCAGTTCGGATCTCCTCGCCATCGCGCAGTGGTTGCTGGTCATACACATATCCCTTCAGCAGAGTGGGCCGCCCGACCAGTTTGAAGTACTCACGTTTCACGAAAATCTCGCTGCCCGCCGGCGCCACGGGTTCTTCGGTGCTGAAGAATTTCGCCTGCGCTGAGAAATACAGGGATGACCCGGATCCAGTCTGCCGAATCCGAATTTCGTTGGCATCACGGATCAGCTCAGGCGCGACGGCAAACTGGCTCGGCGCGTTGAAGATTTCCGCGCCGGAAATCCGCCTGCCCCCGATCGCGCGGCCATTCACCGAAACCTCGAACCCGGCTTCCCCCTTCAATTCGCCGCTCGTGCGCAGGTAGTCATTCATCGCCAGGATCACGATCGCGGTATCCCGCGTGTTGCTCCATTGGGCGCCCCGTCGGTTCTTGATCAGCCAATTGCACGCAGGCTCGACAAGCGAGTTCGTGGGATCAATCGCCAGCATCGCGCGCAGTGCAAATGCCGTGGCCTCGACGCCGCTTTCCGACCATCGCCAGTAATCGCGTTGCGATCCCCAAAACGCGGTTCCCTGCACAGCGCTGTTGGACCCTTGGTTTGCTGCGGGCGGAAGCAGGACCGAAGTGTCTGGCCGATCGTCGCGCTGCACTCCGTTTGCAAGGTTCTCAACAAGCGTGCGCGCCTTCGACGCATCGTTGAAATAATGCGTGCTCAACGCGAACAGCGCCCGGGTATAGGCATTCAGACGATCGCGTTTTGACCAGAGATTCTGAATCGCCGCAGTTTCGAACCGCGAGGGTTGGACGGCTGGGATTCCTGCGCGGCGCACTGCGAGCGCGTGCAGCATGAACGCTTGCAAATCCACATTCTCCTCCTCTTCAACGATTTCTTTTTCGAGAAAGGCAGCCCCGCTTTCAATGACATTTTCCCGCACTTCCACATCCGCCTGGCGCGCTAGCGTGAGACCCCACACGACATAAGCCGTCATCCAATGATCGCTTTCGCCCTCCTTCCACCAACCCCAGCCGCCATCGCTGTGCTGGAAATCGTACAGGCGTTCCAGCCCCGCGAGCGTGATCTCCTCCAACTGGTTCAATGAGCGCTTCCCGCCAGGCTGTGTCTTCGCGATTGCATTGGTTTCAATGCCGCCGAACACGCGGTCCATTGCGTCTTCAGGCTTGAGCCCAAGGTCACGCAGCGTTCTGGCAGTGATTACGGCAGGCAGGAAGCGGCTCATCGTCTGCTCGGTGCAGCCGTAGGGAAAGTTGATCAAATAGGGAAGCGCATCGAGCATCGTCACGGCCATGCTGGGCGTGACGAACACGTCCAGCGACGTTGAGCCTGGTTTGCGTTCTCTGGGCAGGTCGAGTTTAATAGTGATCTCGTTCGCGCGCGCTTTTCCGGACTTGGCGATGAATTTTTCAATGCCGTGCTCAAACACGGGATAGGAACGTTCCATGGCATCAGTGTGGCTCCCGGAGTTGGCGATGACCTTCAATTGACCTTCGCCTGGCTGGGCCGCTTTAAGGTTCCAATCGGCCCGTCCTTCGCCCTGAGGCGGGATTCGAATGGCAGCTGCAGGTTCGAACCGTGTTCCAGAAAACACGCCGGCTGACTGCAGCTCGGGGCGAACGCTCATTTCCTGATCCGTGTTGTTATTGATCACAGCGGAAATGGTGACGCTGTCGCCCACGACAAAAAACCGGGGTGCCTGCAGGCGCACGATCAATGGCTGCCGCGTCCGTGTGTTGGTTTCACTGATGCCAAACTGGTTCTCACGCGTGACGGCGCGCGCTGTCGCTTTCCAACTGGTTGTTGAATCAGGGTACCTCACCGCGACGGTCGCTTTTCCAAAGGCGTCAGTTGTGACATCCGGTTGCCACACCGCGGTTGCCCGGAAGTCGGATCGCACCACCACGTTCGGCTCCGCTTGAGCTTGCGCTGGCGTTTCGACCGGGACCATTTCTGCGGCCGCTGAGAGCGTTGAAACTTCCGCACCAGCACGACGCGACAGGTTTTCGACGCCGTTGACGACACCTAGGGCGTCGAAAAAGTCGTCGCGGCTCGACCGACGGTTCTTCGCTCTCGCGAATCTGAAGTCCTCCCCCGGATAACCCCCAGCGGCCATTCCTTCCTCCTCAAGGCTCGCATCCGTCTCGGTCAGCCGCGCATAACTTTTCTGCTGAAGCGTGCTTTGGGACTCCACCTGGTGACTCCGCTTCGATCCGTAAAAGAACTGCCGCGGATCGCCTGCATAATCCGATTGGATGTAATAAACCGATTCGTCGACCAGCCCCACAGCAACCTCCGCCGGGACGGGCCGGCCCTGTTCGTCGCGCGTGGTGATCGTGAGCGTCCCTTCGTCGCGCGGCCGATAGGTGGTCCGATCCGATTTCACTTCGACATCCAGGAAGTTTTTGGTGGGCGGCACGACAATTTCCTCCGTGTCTGCGAACATCTGCTGGTCGCTCACGAGCGTTGCATTCAGAAAAATGTTGGGCACGTGCTTCTCCTCGATCGGCAGCTGCACCAGCTTCACGGTTCCGCTCAGATGCACCAGCTGGTAACTGTAGAGATCCGTGCCTTCCACGCTGAACACGACATAGCGGTCAGCCGTGTTCGCAATCAGCATCACTGGCGCGGTTTGTCCGACGCGAAACGTGTCCTTGTCCGCAATAATTTCGATGCCGTCGCGTCGATATCCAAGTTCTGTTGTTGAGTTGTTCGCCACCCAGACTGTCGTGTCGGCGGTGATCGTGTTTGTGAAGCTAGCGTACTGCGTTACACGGACGACGTCGGCGCTGCTCCACGCAACGCGGTAGTAGCCTTCCCGTTCCGGCGTGAAGCTGAACGTTGCCATTCCGTTCGTGTCCGTTTTCACGGCGCGCGCGACGATGTCATCGTGCTCGTAGCCGCGGAATTTCAACTGCCAGCCCTTTTGATCGGGGCGCTCTGGGGGCGGAGGCCAGATGCGCGATTGGGCCTGGCGTCGTTTCAACTCCTCGCCTCGGAACTCGGTTCCGTCGGGCGCGACCCAGATCTCATACCAGTAATCGCGGGTGACCTTCACTGAACCTTCCGCCTGCACGGGTTGATCGTTCGCATCCAGCGCCTTGAACGTCACGCTCACCGAATCCTGCGGCCGGTATATGTTGTGGCCGGCCCGCGCCTGCACGTAATAGCTCTGCCTGGTCACCCGCACCGTTCCGCTCCCGATGATTTCACGCCGGGAAGCATCCGTGACGCGGGCTTCGATTCGATACTCCAGATCCTGGCCGTGGTTCGCTGGGGTTTCGAATTTCACCGTGGCGCGACCTAGCGCATCGGTGCGCACAGTCTCACGCTTTACGATCTGATCGCCGCCAAAGCCGCGATGCCAGCGGATTGAAACCGCGCTGCTCGTGTCTTCGTAAAACCAGGGGAAGGGCCGTGGTTCAGGCCACACGCGCCAGTAAGGGCTTTGATGGATGACAACCTCGACTGACGCGTTCGCAACAGGTCCGCCGAAATAATACTCGGCTTCAATCGAAGCTTCGACTTCATCGCCAAGGCGGAACGTTTTTCGAATCGCGGCGCCGCTGGAGTTCGTCGACTCGGGCGTCTTCACCGACACCTTGAATTCGGGAAGTTTGTATTCCTCGAGGCGAAACAGCGTCGCTCCGCCGATCCCGCGCGCCGTCTGCATTTCGAAGAATTGCACGCGATATTCGCCCAGCGGCATCACGGACGTCGCGGGAAGAGTTCCGAAAGCGCTGCCGAATGCGTTTAGAGTGACTGTTTCATCCTGAAGTTTTGAACCCTGCGGATCAGTAATTTCCATGCGGATTTGTTGGCTGGCGGGCGTGGAATAATTGGCGCCGTCGAATTGTCGCGCGATCAACTTCCAGTGAACGGTTTCATTCGGACGATAGGCCGGGCGATCCGTGAAGGCGAAGATTTTCCACTCATCGAAATTCTGACGGTGCCAATAACTGTTTCCAATGCTGAACGCCTGGCGATCGGATGCACGGGCGAGCGCGATGACCTCGCGGCTGTTCACGGACGCGTTCGTCTCAAGCGCCACCACTGCCAGCCCGTTCGTATCTGTTTGCAATGTGTAATCCCGCACATGCCAGCGGCGGTCCTCATGCCATCGCTCCCAGATTCTGACGGTCGCATTCGAAATCGGAGAGCTGTCCAGCGCATTGCAGACATACGCGAGCGCCTGCCTGCCGGATGTTTTGAGCACGACCGCGGCATCCGTCACCAGGACCAGGTCGCGCGCATGCCTGCCATTCGCGTCAGCTGTGAGGACGTAAGCGCCGGGGCTGAGTTTTTCGTCGAGTCGGAGCGTGGCATTCCCCGGCATGAAGTTGGCCGAGTTCGATGTGGAGTGTGACCAGGAACGGATCCTTTCAATTGAGGAAAGATTGATCGATTCCAACCAGCCCGTGGGTTTCTCCCCGCCCGTCAATCGCGCGTTTTGTGGCAGGTCCACGGGATACAGCGCGAGTGCGACCGTATCCACATTGCGCCAGCTCAGCATGTATTGGATTTCGGATCCGGGAAGAAACACGTTGGGAACCGACACATCCACCTGCGGATCCGTGATGCTTTTGATCTGCGCTTCGGCCTGGTCGAAATAGCGTGTCTCACCCTTGCCGTATTCGCTCACGAGCCGCCGGAAAAGCTCCAGCGCCTTCCGATAATTCGGCTGGGTTGTCCATTGCCCGTTGCCCAGCGGGATTACTTCGCCCTGGCCCATCATCCATTCGGCGTAATTGTAAAGGGCGTCATCGTGCCAGTCCGTGGCTTTACCAGCGGCCAAGGCGGCCTCGAAGGCTTCGGGCACGCGGGCAGGTTGGTCTGGTGAGCCTTGGCTTCGAAGCGTGATCGCCAGCAGGTAACTGGCGCGTGCGCGGTCGTTCACGTTGGTGGCAATGCGTAAGGCGTTTTCGAGCACGGGCAACGGAACGGTTGGATGCCAATAAGCGAAGTAATCGCCACGGCCCGTGCCGCGCGGGCGGGCCATTTTCCACACGATCTCCAGGTAGCGGGTCCGTGCCAGGCCCACATCGCGCGCGCCCGCCCACCAGTCGAGCGCCTGCTGATAACGGTCCAATCCTTGGTTGTGCTCGGTAACGGCCAGATCTCCCAGCGATTCCTGGACTTCAGCCCAAACACGATCCCGATCCTCTTCGCGCTGGATGTCGCGCACGAGCGCCTCGAGCTGCCGTCGAGCTTCGTCCGTTCGCGAAGAGTCAGCTCCCGGTGCTGCGGCTCGCGAGCGCCATGCAGTGTCGGCGAGGCGGAATTGCACCCAGCGCTGTTCTGCGCGGGGAAGGCTGGTCACGACGACCGACGAATAGAGCTGATGCGCACGCTCGTAGGATCCATCGCGCACCAGCTGTTCGGCCGCGGTCACAACGTTGCCATATTCAGCTGCAACGGTGGCGTTCTGCGACATTGCAAGAACAACCCACGCTGCAAGCAAAGAGATGAATTTCATGAGTCCTTTTGGGCTGAGAGCCGGGTTCAACATGCTCCGCGAGCCGCATGGAGGCGAGAAATTTCCGGCGGCCTTAGCTTAACCCGGACATTGCAGGGCAAGGCCCATGCCTTTCGCGGGCGCTTGGGACGAAATTTCCTTCACGCGTTTATTATTTCCGCCTACCGTTTGCCGCATCATGGCCGAAGCGCAACTCACTCCGATGATGGCGCAGTATCGGCGCATCAAGGGCGAGCTGCCCAAAGACGCGCTCCTGCTGTTCCGACTTGGCGATTTTTTTGAGCTGTTCTTCGAGGATGCGCAGGCCGGCGCGCAGATCCTCAACGTCGCCCTGACAAAACGCGGCGTGGTCCCCATGTGCGGTATTCCGTTCCACGCCGCCAACGGATACATCGGAAAATTGCTCAAGGCCGGCCGAAAGGTTGCCATTTGCGAGCAACTCGAGGATGCGAAGCCAGGCCAGCTGGTCAAACGGGAAGTCACCCAGATTCTTTCGCCGGGCACGCACTTTGACGAACGCATGCTGGCGGCCGAACGGAATAATTTCCTGACCGCGATCTATCCTTCAGGCGGAACTTTCGGCCTGGCATTCACGGATCTCACCACGGGCGACTTCCTGACGACGGAGGTGGAGAGCGAGGGAGCGTTGCTCACGGAGCTTCAGCGCCTTCGCCCGGCTGAGATTATTTTTCCAGGCGAGCAAAGTCGCGTGCGGGAATTGCTCGGCGCGTCGTTTCCAATCCTGAATGGACACGATGATTGGGTCTTCGCGCCGGAGACTGCAATCCATTCCCTCCGCGAGCACTTCAAGGTGGCATCGCTGGATGGTTTTGGATTGCGCGACCGCATGGCTGCGAGCTGCGCTGCGGGCGCGATCCTGCATTACCTGGCGCAGCATCTTCGACGCGACTGCGCACACCTGACCCGAATCTCGTTTTACCAGCGAAACGATTTCCTGACGCTCGATCACACCACGCTGCGGCACCTGGAAATCCTTGAACCGCTGCACCACGACGCACCGCGCGCTGCCTGTCTTTATGGTGCAATGAACCGCACCGTGACGCCGATGGGCGCGCGCCGGCTTCGCGACTGGCTATCGCAACCGCTCGCAGCCGTGGATCTCATCCAAAGAAGGCAATCGGCTGTGGCATCCCTGATTTCGGATGTTGCCCTTCTGAACGCGCTGCGCGTGCGATTGGCGGAAATTCGTGATCTCGAGCGCACGATCGGCAGGCTCAGTTCCGGCAGTGGAAATGCGCGCGACCTGACGATGCTGCGGCAGGGTTTGGAGCAGATTCCGGCGCTTCGAACGGCGATCACCAGTCATTCGGCGGCCGCGCATGACTGGCCTGGCGGCTTTGCAACCGAACCCGAAATATTTCACGATCCGGCGCCCGAAATCGCAGCGACTGGCGCCACGCTGCTGGACGAGCTTGCGGCGCAGGTCATGGAAATGCCTGACCTTGTCGAATTGATCGGCCGAGCCATTGCTGACGAACCACCATTGACCATTCGGGACGGAGGCATGATTCGCGACGGGTTTGATCCCGGTCTGGATGAACTGCGGCAGGCGACTCGCGGCGGGAAGGATTGGATTGCAAAACTGCAGGCGGACGAAATCGAACGCACAGGGATCCCGTCGTTGAAGGTGCGTTTCAATTCCGTGTTCGGATATTACATCGAGGTCACGAAATCCCATCTCGACAAAGTTCCTTCGCACTACATCCGGAAGCAGACGATCGCAAATGGAGAGCGCTTCATAACGCCCGAGTTGAAGGAGATGGAAGGCAAAATCCTCGGGGCGGAGGAACGCAGCGTGAAGCTCGAATACGAGTTGTTTCAGCGCATTCGAGAAGCTGTCCTGGCGCAGCTCCCCGGCATCCAGCAAACCGCGGCCGCTCTCGGCCAGTTCGACGTGCTCGGATCCTTCGCCGAAACTGCGCGGCTCTACGGTTACACACGTCCGGATGTCGCCGATGCTGGTGTGCTGGCGATCACGGATGGACGGCATCCCGTGCTGGAGCAGAACCTGGTCGATGAGCGGTTTGTGCCGAATGACACGCATTTGGAAACGTCATTTCGGAGTGGCGCGCCCGCGGAATCGGCATTGCCCGAATGCCGGGGTCCGCAGATTGCGCTGATCACGGGCCCGAACATGGCGGGCAAGAGCACTTACATTCGACAGGTTGCGCTGCTCACGTTGCTGTCGCACACCGGGTCGTTCATCCCCGCGAAATCTGCCCGTGTCGATCTTGTCGACCGCATTTTTACCCGTATTGGTGCGAGCGACGATCTCGCGCGCGGGCAGAGCACCTTCATGGTGGAGATGAGCGAGACGGCGAATATTTTGAACAACGCAACGGCGCGCAGCCTGATTGTGCTGGATGAAATTGGCCGCGGCACGAGCACGTTCGACGGATTGAGCCTCGCATGGAGCATTGTTGAACACCTGCATCATCAGGTCGGGGCAAAGACATTGTTTGCAACGCACTACCACGAACTCACCGAACTTGCGGCGAGGTTGCCGCGCATCAAGAACTTCAACGTCGCCGTGCGCGAGTGGCATGACAGCATTGTGTTCCTGCGCAAGATCGTTGAAGGCGGCACGGATAAAAGTTACGGCATCCAGGTGGCGCGACTTGCGGGAGTTCCGAAACCCGTCCTCGAACGCGCCAAGGAAATCCTGCGCAACCTGGAGGAATCCGAATTGACGCCCGAAGGCAACGTGCGCCACGCCCGCCGCCAGCAGGATCGCGAGAAGCTCAAGAAACTCGCGCCCGCGCCGCAGCTGGATTTATTCGGATGAATTTAAATGCGCGTCGTGTCGTTTTTCTGCAGCCCTTGACGGCATGAGCCAGCCCCTCTCATCCGAGCCGCGCGGATTTTTCTCCCGCTTCGCTGACCTTCGTTCCGCACCGCGCGAATTGTGGATCATACTCGCGGCATACGTTCTCGAGAACATTGCCTACGGGTTGGGGGCTTCGTCCGTGGTCAGCTTGTGGCTGTCGTCGGATCTCGGATTCAGCGATCGCAGCGCGGGCACAATGATCGCCGCGTATTCCACTGTCGTCACGCTCGCCACGGTTCTCGTCGGTTCGCTCACGGACGCCGCTGGCATTCGCCGCACCTTTCTCCTCGGGTTCTGGGTTTGCCTCGTCAGCCGAATCGTCATGACCTTTTCGACCACGCCCGGCGTGACGCTTCCGTTTGGTTTGTTCCTCCAGGCCGTGGGCCTGGCGTTGATGGGACCCGTCATGACGGCGGCGATGCGGCGCTATTCGACGACCCGGCAGCGCACGCTGGCTTTCTCCCTTTACTACGCTTTGATGAACGTCGGATATGCCGTCGCGGGCTACATCTTTGATGCAACGCGCAATGTGCTGGGCGAGCACGGTTCGTGGACCATTCCGCTGCTGGGCGAGGCGCTCAGCACCTATCGAGTGCTCATCCTGGAAAGTGCCCTGTTCACGATTCCCGGCCTGATCATTGCATGGATGTTCCTGCGCGAAGGGGTTGAAGCCACTGAGGAAGGCGTGGTGATCACGGAACGGGCTCGCATCAGCGACCGCCACGCGAATCCGTTCATCGCGCTGTGGCGAACCGTCCGCGAAACTGCAGTGGCTACGTTGAAAATCTTTATTGGTCTTTGGCGTGAACCCGCGTTGTATCGGTTCCTGATCTTCATGCTGCTCGTGGTCGGGGTGAAACTGATCGGCTATCACATGGCATTCACCTTCCCGAAATTTGGCCTCCGCGAATTGGGTGAAGGCGCGCCGATCGGGAGACTCTACAGCGTGCTCAATTCTGTGATGATCGTCATTCTTGTGCCGATCTGCGGCGCGCTGACGGGCCGCTTCACTGCGTATCGCATGGTCATGGTCGGAACCCTGGTTGCCGCAAGCTCGGTGTTCTTCCTCGCCATGCCCTTGCATTGGTTTCAGCCGCTTGCAGACGGATGGTTTGGGCACCTCATTGCCCACGAATGGCTGAACATCCCCGGCGATGTAAATCCGTGGTTCGTTTCCATTTCGTTGTTCGTGATGCTGTTATCCATCGGTGAGGCACTGTGGTCGCCAAGACTCTACGAATACGCCGCCGCCATCGCGCCCCGCGGCCAGGAGGCCTCGTACATGGCGCTGTCGGTGCTGCCTTATTTCGGCGCGAAATTTGTCGTGGGCATGCTTTCAGGCGCAATGCTGCAGCGCTATTGCCCGCCTGAAGGCCCCAAGGATTCTGCCACGATGTGGCTGATCATCGGCTGCATGGCGTTGATCACGCCTGTCGGGATTTTCCTCCTGAGACCCTACATCCAGGTGCGGGAAGCCGGACGTTGATCCCGCTTCCGAAGCTTTCAGCGGTAAAGAATGTGCGCGAGGAACAAGAGCGCGAGCACGTAACCAATCCATGTCACTTCGCGCGCACGGCCGATTCCAATCATCAGTGCGACGTAGGCGAGGAATCCGATCGAAAGGCCTTCGCTGATGCTGAAGCTCAGTGGCATCAAGATGATCGTCAGCACGGCAGGGACCGCTTTCGCGAAGTCGCCCAAATCGAGTTTGGCCATGCTTTGCATCATGAAAATTCCCACGATCACGAGGGCGGGTGCGGTCGCGATCGCAGGGATTGCCAGGAAGAGCGGGTGAAAAAAGAGCGCCAGCAGGAAACAGCCTGCAACCACAAGCGCGGTCAATCCTGTCCGCCCGCCTTCTTCCACGCCCGCCGCCGATTCGATGTAGCTCGTGACCGTCGATGTGCCGAGGCACGCTCCGACCATCGCGGCGCTCGCATCGGCCGCCAATACCCGACCCACGCGGGGCAAGTTGCCTTTGGAGTCCAACAGGCCCGCACGCGACGTGACGCCGATCAGCGTTCCCATGTTGTCGAAGACGTCCACGAAGAGGATGGCCAGAATCAGCGGAAGACATTTTGCGAAGTTTGCAAACACGTATTGAAAGTCGAATTTGAGGAAGGTCGGCGCCAGCGAAGCGGGCATTGCCATCCAGGATTCAGGACGGCTGACGAGTGGCTGGCCGGCCTCGTTCGCTGGAACAAACAATCCGATTACGGTCAGGGTGAGCACCGTCAGGATGATTGCGCCATGAACCTTCCTCCATACGAGAACCGCCGCGAGGATGATTCCCCCCAGCACCATCAGGCATGGAAATGAAGCGAGGTTTCCGATGCGCACAAAGGTTACGGGGTCGCTGACGATCACACCGCCGTTCTTGAGTCCGATGAATGCAATGAACAAACCGATTCCCGCCGAGATCGCCAGCTTCAATTCAAGCGGAAGGGCATCCATGATGCGTCGCCGGATTCCGCTCAGCGAAAGCACGAGGAACAGCGAGCCGCTGATGAACGTCATTGCCAGGGCGGGTTGCCATGGAATTCCCATGTTGATGCAGATCGTGTATGCGAAGAACGCATTCATTCCCATGCCGGGTGCGAGCGCGATGGGATAATTCGTGGCGAGCGCCATGGCGGCAGTCATGAGGGCCGATGCCAGGGCCGTTGCGGTAATCACCGCGCCCTTGTCCATGCCCGCTGCGGAGAGAACGACTGGGTTGACGGCGAGGATGTAAGCCATCGCCGCGAAGGTCGTTATCCCTGCGGTGATTTCCTGTTTTACGGAACTCCTGTTTTCGGCGAGCCGAAAAAATCGCGCGAGCGTCGACATCGTGCGAAGTGTTGCGGAATCCGCGTTCCGTGTCAGTCCGCGAATTGGCAGGCTGACGGATGCGGACCAACGGAGCGCGGCGTTCACGCCGCTGGAGCGCCGGGACTGCCGGAGGTGTGGACAAGTTCCACGACATGCGCAGGTTTACGCTGAAGGACGCTGAAGCATAGGACGCCGATCACCAGCGTTTCAACAGGCCGCAGGAAACATCCGGGTTGCGCCCGATTCATGGGACGGTTCATTGTCCGAAAGGGCCCCACCGCCGCGCGCGAGGAATGAAGAGTGCGGGGCCGGATTGTGCTTCAGCGTGACGCGTTAGGGCGATCGCTGCGCGCCATGCAGGTTCCGCGACCAGGAGCAATGCATCGAAGTGCGGCAGCACGCGGATTTCATGACGCTGCACCTGGTCGGCGCGGCGGCGTTGATGTTCGGCGCGAGCGGCAGCCAGACGTTCATCCGCTTTCAGTTTCGTGTTTTCATTACGGGAACGCGTGGCGCGTTCGCTTAGTTCGCGTTCGTAGTTTACAAAGTAGTCATCAACGCGCGTCAGCTCGCGCCGCAGGTGATTCTCCTGGCGAACCCGGATCGTGTTGAGATCCTCCGCCACCTCCTCGGCAAGCGCCGCGCTGAGCAGCGTGCGGAGTCCCGCGTTGTCCATCGCCGGCCACTGGATTGCGCCTTCAGCACGGGCCGGCCGGAAAAAGGGGAACGATTGTGCGAGGGCGTCATCGCGGATGCCATCGGACAGCGATGCCGCCACGCGGTGGAGCGACCAATGCTGATCGATGGCCTGGATCTCGCACCGCACCAACGCGAGCAGCGAAAAATGATGCGCGGGAACGAACGGCGATTCGAGGCGCCATCGCGTCACGCCGGCGTGTTGCGCGCGGAAGAGCTTTTCCGCAACGCCGACATCCGGCGGCCGTGGCGCGGAATCGCCCGCAAGGACGATCCGCTCCAGCGGGAGCGGCTGGGGGCGCAAGGATTCGGTGAGTTGAAAGGTGAGCGGGCAGCCTGGAAAGACGTCGCGGGACGCATCGCGTGGCGCGACCGAATCCGGCGCAGGAAAATGAAGTTCTTCTTCATGCAGCGAACCGTCAGCGTGCCACAGCCGCGCCGCCCGGCCTTCGGCAACGACCTCCAACCTGTCGAACCAGGTGCGTTCGCAAAGCGCCCCGATGTGCTCGAGCGTTTCCTGGTAGAAATCGACAAGGGCGGCGGGTTCGTGCGGGAGACGCGCCAGTTTCATAAAGATTCGTAGTCCTTCGCAAAAAGGGTTTCATCGAGCTGTTTAACCTCCTGGTAACCATCGCGCGCGGCGGCCAGCTCATTGCCCAACGATTCCAGCGCCTCACCGACGTGGCCTTCGGAGTCGCGCCACCGTTTGAGCACTTCATCGGCGAACTCGTCCCCTGCGAAACGTTCGCCGAGGATCAATCCCGTTTCGCCAACGACGAGTTCGAAGAGGTTGAGCTTTTCCTGGAGAATCTGCAGCAGGTGTTCCTGCAGCGTGCCGCGTTGGACGAGGTTATAAATGCGAACGGGATGTTGTTGCCCGAGCCGATGCAGGCGGCCGATTCGCTGTTCAATCTCCATGGGATTCCACGGCAGGTCGAAGTTCACCAGGCGATGACAGAATTGCAGATTGCGTCCTTCCGTGCCGCTGTGCGTGAGGAGCAGAGCGCCGCCGCGTTTTTGAAATTCCGCGGTGATCGGCTGGCGTTCGGGCGCGGGCGTGGCGCCGTTGATAACGAAGGTCTCAACACCGGCAGCGCGCAGGGATTCAGCCAGGGCGGCCTGGGTTTGCAGGAACTGCGTGAACACCACGAGCCCGCCCTCGCCGCGCGCGAGGGGCGGGAGCAGGTCGCATTTGCGTTTCCAGCTGTGTTCAAGCGGGGCGGATCCGCTCCATGCTTTGGCGCGTTCCTGATTTGGGAATTTCTCCAACGCCTGGCGCCAGGCCGCGGGACTGCTTCCGGCCGCCTGCAACAGAAGCCGGCCCCATAATGTTTGCTGGCTTGGCGACAGCTGTGCCAGCTCCGTCCGCAATTCCATTTCCCATCGCTGCCAAAATGCGAGTTCGTCGGCGTCAGGTTCGAACAGCGCGGTTTCGGCACGTCGCGGCGGAAGGTTAAGGCCCGCGTTCGCCCGCGTGTTGCGAATCATCACCTGGCCCAACAACCTGCGCAGTTCCTCCGGCTCCCGGGGCTGCCGCGGACGTTTGGAATCGAAGAAACGCGCGCGAAATTCCTTGGGCGACGGCAGCTGTCCTGGTTGCAGGAGCGTCACCAGATTGTACAGCTCCTCGAGAGAATTTTGCACCGGCGTCGCCGTGAGCAGCAGCAGGAATTGCCGCGGCAGCGCGTTGACGGCCTGCCATGCCTGCGAGTTGCGGTTCCGAAGATAATGCGCCTCATCCACGATGATGAGATCCCAGCTGACCGCGCGGGCGACATCCAGATGCGCCTGTTGTTTGACTGTGTGCAGGCTGGCAACGATGCCTGGGTTCTCGCGCCAGAAAGCCGGGGCTTCGGCACGGAACGCAGCGTGGTTCGTCGTCGCAGTCGTGAGATTGAACTTGTCGCTCAGTTCCTCCTCCCACTGATCCACGAGCGAAGGCACCGTGAGCACGAGAAAGCGTCTGACCATCCCGCGTGTGAGCCACTCCTTCAAGACCAATCCCGCTTCGATGGTTTTGCCAAGACCCACTTCGTCCGAGAGCAGCGCGCGTCCACGCAGCGGGCCGAGCACGCGCAGCGCAGTGCGCACCTGATAATCCAGCCGTTGAATCCGGCAATACGGCAGGGCAATTAAATCGTCGGACTGGTTTGAAACCCACCATTGTGCCGCGCGTTCGCGAAGAAAATACCCGCGGAGGTCGTCGAGAGGCAACGCAGTTTCCTGAAGCGCAAGTTGTGGCAGTTCAATCCGCAAGGGCACCGGCGGCAGAGGCGCGTGTTCGTCGGGCGATCGCGTTGGGTGGGCTGCCCTGTGAGGGGCTGCCTTGACGCGCTGAAGTTCCATCGCCCTGCGTTGCGCCGCCTTGGCCTCTTCCTTCTGCCGGCGTTCCTCAGCAAGGCGGACCATTGTTTCGCGCCGGCGTTGTTCCTCTTCCCGGCGCTGGCGTTCCTTGCGCAGAAAACGGTCCTCATACCTCAGGAAATCCGGGTCAGCGTGCGAGACATCGCCAGTCATCGGGCTGAATGCGGCGAACTGATTGCTCAAAGCAGAGGCCATTGCATGAATGGTGTCTTCAAGCCATCTGAACGGCGATTCGTGAGGTCCGAAAGGTGGATCCTCAGACATTTGTTTCCCGCGGCGCCTGGACGCAGAAATGGTGCAGGAGGAAACGTCCTGGTCGGCCACCGGCAATCGCTCAAACCAACGAAGCATTTGCGCCCGTATTGAATCCAATGGATGCCGAGAATGCTCCGTTTCACGGACATCGTTCACCGTAAGGTCCCAAGTCAATTCGTCGATCCCCGTGCACGTTACGCGCCCGCTAGCGCACGCAGCGCCGTCGCGGATGCGCGTCCACTCCAACTGTATGAAACCGCCAACGAGGTCACTCGTGATGCGCAGACGGAGCTGCCGATTTGTGGGAGGCGGGGCAGCGGCGTGGCCTGATGCCAGGTTTGCCCGGATGTATCTCCGCATTGCGATCCTTCCGCGCTCGTGATTGTTTCCCGTCGCGGGAATCGATTCAAGGTACAGCGCGAATTCCCGAACAGGAACTCGAAGCCAGACAGCCCAATTCTGATTCTCGGGCAGCCTGACCTTGTAGAAGACATCGGCGTTGAACGTGTGGAGGGTTTCATCAAGGCGAAATCCGACCGAAACAGCCTGGTCGTCCAAAGGGAGCCTTGCGGCGATGCGCTTGAGGAGTGCCCGCACGGAGGATGCCGCTTTGTTGCATTGGTCCTTTTCTGTGTTTCCATCCTTTTCAAACCGCCATGCAAGCGCGAACAAGCCCATGAAGGGGGTAGGATACGGAACCAGCTCCCCGAATGCCACCAGCGCATCCGAACCCGGAAGTCTCCACTCGAAACGAAAACCGCCCAGCGGAACATCCAGAGTGACGGAAAGCACATGTGCCAGCGCGGGTGTTTCCAGTTCGAAGCGTTGCGTCTCGGGCGATTTGGACACCGAAGAAGCGTAAACAGATGCTTCGGAGAATCAAGGGCAAGCAGGATTGAGCAGCAACAGACGCAACGAATTTCCATCCTCAGGTCATGGCGCGGTCTTGACCGCCCGGTACAGCTTTGCGCCGTTGCTCATGAAGTCATCGAAATCGAGGTGGCCCGACGGCGGCATTTGAAACGTCGTGCCAGGTGTCCATGACTTTCCGTCAAGACTGGTTTGCAAGTGAAACGAACCGTTCGGCACCCCCTCAACCCGATAGCGAAATTTGCCCGATTCCATGCCAAGTACAATGACCCGCGGCGCGCTGTGAGGAGCCGGATCTGGCTGGCTCAATACTTTGTGGAGGTTGAGGCGCCCCCCGGTTTTGCATTTGCCCGCCAGCGCGGGAATGGGATCGGTTCCCGCTAGGACGCGTGCAATGATCTGTTGATACGTGCTGCCGGGATATTTCGCCCATGCCAAGGCGCACGCGGCGGCCACCTGCGGCGCGGCCATGGAAGTTCCGTCATCGAGCGCATAGGAACTGTCATGGCCCGCCCACGTGGAAAGCACGATGTATCCCGGCGCGCCAAGATCCACCGTGTTCAAGCCGTAATCTGAAAAGTGCGCGATGTCATCGTCGCGCGTGGTCGCCGCGACCGAAACGATGTTATCCAGATCGAAGCTTGCAGGGTAAAAACGTGGAATAGCATCGTTGTTCAGGGAAAAATTTCCGGCGGCCGCTACAAAGATGATCCCATGCTGGCGCAGGCTGTTGATCGCGTCATAAAGCGCCTGCGCACCGAATACGTTGGTGGTCGTTCCGCCCCAGCTGGCATTGATGATCCTCGCGCCGTTCACGCGCGAGTATTCAATGCATTCCAACGCATCGGACAGCGAGCCCTGCAATTGGTTGTCGAGGAACTTGCAAGTCATGATCCGTGCGTTCCACGCCGTTCCCACGACACCAATGCCATTATTCCCGACGGCGCCGAGAATCCCCGCGACATGCGTGCCATGGCCAAATGTGTCGGTCAGGTCGCCTGAATCATTCATCGCGTTGATGCCGTGGACGTCGTCGATGTAGCCGTTGTTGTCGTCATCGAGCCCGTTGCCCGCGATTTCACCCGGGTTTCGCCACAGGTTGGCGGTGAGATCCTCGTGCGTGACACGCGTGCCCGTGTCGAGAACCGAAACGATGACGGAAGTGGCATCGAAGGCGAGATCCCAGCCTTCAGCCGCATCGATGTCGCAATCAACGGTGCCTCCGAGCTGGCCCCAATTGAACAGATGATACAGCGAGCCGTCGGCATAGCGCGGCTCGTTTGGCACGCGCGCCGCCTGCAACACATAATCCGGCTCCGCATATTCAACTCCGGGCAGCCTGCGGATTAATCGCAATCCCGCTTCAGCTGAAACCCCTGACGGAAGTTCAATGACGTGAAGGTTTCCGAGGGAAGGATACGCAGCGCGGGACTTGCAGCCAGAGCTGTTGAGAGCCGACTCAAGGAGGGAAGCATTTGCCGATGGGGACAGTTTGACGATGATTCGATCGGTCCGGAAACCGTTCGTGGCAGCGGGCGGACGAATAATCGCCGAAGCGATCGACTCGAACAGGAGCAGGACCAGGACACTCGCAAGAATAAAGGCGCGCCTGGCCCCTGAAAGACGGCACATCAACATGCCGGCCAAGAAACCAAAGCGGCGTGCGGCGTGCCAGTGGGCAAATTTGGTAGGGTGCGAACCCCAACTTCCCGCTACGTGTTCGTGCGGGAACGCTTTAATCCCGTCATGATCGCGGCCATTTGGATCGCGGTGTGGGCGGCTTCCATCCCGCGATTATGTCCCGGATCAAGGCAGCGTACCCGCGCCTGTTCGCGGCTCTCCAGGAGCAGCACTTCGTGAATGACAGGCACTTCGGTTTCCACCTGGATTTGCATCAGCGCCGCGCTGACTGCGTCGCCGATGTGTTGCGCATGAACTGTTTCGCCCCGAAGGATCACGCCGAGGCAGATGATTGACACAAACTTCTTCGTGCGTGCGAGCCTGGCTGCAACAACGGGAACCTCAAATGCGCCTGGAACCCTTGCGACGGTAACGGCTGCGCCTGCCTGTTTCAGCTCAGCCTCTGCGGCGTGAAGCATCGAATCGACAAATTCTGCGTTGTACTCGGAAGCGACAATCGCGAATCGCCCGTTCCGCGCGCGAAGCGCAGTCTTTTTGGTTTTCGTCAGCATAGCTCAGCAACTCTTGAAACGGCGACGACTGCAGCGGAGGTTTCCCATCCTGCTGTTTCGCAGACGTCCCCTCTGCAAGCCGACAATGCTTGCGTCCGCTCTAACACGTGTGCAGGTGTGGAAACCTGCGATACAGCGGACTCCGACGTATGGCCAGCGCAGCGCAGACGCGCAGGTCCGCGGAGGTCGGGATGCTCAAAGCAGGTGCCCCATCTTCTTCCGTTTGGTCTCGAGGTAATTCGCGTTGTGCGGGTTGGGATTCGAGCGAATCGGCACCTGCTGGACAATTTTCAATCCGTGACCTTCCAGACCGACGATCTTTTTGGGATTGTTCGTGAGCAGCTTGATTGTCTTCAACCCAAGGTCCGCCAGGATTTGCGCGCCCAGGCCGTATTCCCGCAAATCCATTCCGTAACCGAGTTTCTGGTTTGCTTCGACGGTGTCGTATCCCTGTTCCTGAAGTTTGTAGGCCTGGATCTTCGGCGCCAATCCAATCCCGCGGCCCTCCTGCCGCATGTAAACCAGGACGCCAACCCCTGCATCTGCAATCTGCCGCATGGCCTGGTGCAGTTGCGGGCCGCAATCGCAGCGGCGCGAGCCAAAAACATCGCCCGTTAGGCATTCACTGTGAACGCGCACCAATACGTTCTTCTTTCCTGTGAGGTCCCCGTGAACGAGTGCCAGGTGGTGTTTGCCATCCAGCTTGGAACGATACAGGTGCAGCGCAAAGTCGCCGTAGTCCGTCGGCATTTTCACGACTTCCACGCGCTCGATCAATTTCTCCCGCGTCCGCCGGTATTCGATCAGGTCCGCAATCGTGCAGAGTTTCAGCTTGTGCTTTTTCGCGAATTTCTTGAGTTCCGGCAGGCGGGCCATCGTGCCGTCGTCGCTCATGATTTCACAAATCACGGCAATCGGACGGCAACCCGCCAGTTTGACGAGGTCCACGGCGGCCTCCGTGTGGCCAGCGCGTTGGAGCACTCCGCCCACGGCCGCGCGCAGTGGAAACACATGGCCGGGCTGGACGAGGTCCTCAGGGACCGCCGTCGGCTCTGCCATGATGCGAATCGTCTCGGCACGATCCGCAGCGCTGATGCCGCTGCCGATGGCGCGGGCGGCATCGACGCTGATCTGGAAATCGGTTTTGAAGCTTTCGCGGTTTTGTTTGACCATGCGCTCGATGCCAAGCTGCTGGAGCCGCTCGGATGTGGTGGGAACGCAAATCAAGCCGCGGCCGTATTTGGCCATGAAATTGATGGCGCTCGGAGTGACGAACTCCGCCGCCAGAATCAAATCGCCCTCATTTTCCCGATCGGCATCGTCGACCACGATTACCATCCTGCCTTTGCGCAAGTCGGCCACAACAGATTCGATCGAATCAAACCGCTCTTTCATCAGGTCAGAAGCTAGTGGCACCGAACAAAAACAAAAAGAGAAACCGCGCATGTGCGGTGTCTCCCCTCGATGCCCCATTACAAGGGCGCCCGCGGATGGGCTTCGCGAATCGCGGCCTCGAAAACGTGTTTGACCGGGACGCCGCCCTGCTCCGCAGCTCTTCGGCAGGATTCGAATTCTGGCGAGACTTGAATGATTTCGCCGTCCAGTTTGCCAAGCTTCACGTCAACGCGGCCATAGGGTGTATCGACGGTTTGAAATTCACGCTGAAGTTTCCGTCTTTCCGAAGTCTGGCGGCGCACTCCAAATGCGGAGGTCTCCCGCAGAATCAACTCGCTGAAACGATCAGCCTGGCCTTCCATGCAGATCACCCTCAGCAGCACAGCCGGCCTGTTCTTCTTCATCTGGATCGCCGTGTAAAAAACGTCGAGCGCTCCCGCATTCATTGCGTTCTCCACAAAGTGGCCGAGGATTTCCGCGCTGATGTCGTCAAGGTTGGTTTCGAGCACAGCCACGGTGTCGGTTTCCCAATCATGCGTCCCAGCACCTGCTGCAGTGGAGTGTGCTGCAATGGATCCCAGGACCGCGCGCACTACGTTCGGGCGCGATCTGTTGTCGCGGGTGCCGAGTCCGAATCCGATTCTCTCCGCTACAAGGTTCTGCATCGGCCCGAATGACTCAACCAACTCCGCCAGCAATGCGGCGCCGGTTGGCGTGATCAGCTCCTGCGGTTCGTCACACTGTGTGATGGGAATGCCTCGCGCGCCCAGTATCGCCAGCGTGGCGGGAGCGGGAATCGGAAACCGTCCATGCGCGCACATTACAAATCCCGTTCCTTCAATCACGGGTCCCGCCAACACCCGCGGTTTCCCCAGGAGTTCAAGCCCAATGGCCGCCCCAACAATATCCACAATGGAATCGACCGCTCCCACTTCGTGAAAATGAACCTGCTCCGGCGGCATCCCATGAATCTTCCCTTCGGCAACCGCGATCCGACGAAACACGCCGATCGATTTCTCCTTCACCCACGGCGAAAGACCGCTGCCATCGATGAGTTGCCGGATCGCGGTGAAATCGCGGCTATGCTCGTGCGTGTGCGGCTGATGGGACTCAGGCTGGCTGGCATTCCCGGGGCGGAAATTCGCGGTGAGAATACTGCGTGCGTCAGGCTGGCCATGCACGTGCGAATGGGGGTGTTCATGAGAAGGGCCATGCTCATGATGATGTCCGTCGTCGGAATGCTCGTGATCGTGCGCGTCAGTCAGATGCACGTCAAACTTCACCCCTTCAATCCCGGACTTTTGTTTTCGTCCGACGTGCAGGTGATAGCCGCCCAATGACAGTTTCTTCAACTCCGTTTCAAGAACGGCAGCATCGACGCCAACGTCAATCAACGCCGCAATAAACATGTCGCCACTGATGCCGCTAAAGATGTCGAGATAAAGGGTTTTCATGCTGCGTTGCACAGAGCGTTGATCTGGCTTGCGGCGTATCCGGCGCCAAACCCGTTGTCGATGTTCACGACCGTTACACCGCTGCCGCAGCTGTTCAGCATTCCCAGCAACGCGGCCAGGCCTCCGAAGTTCGCTCCATAGCCAATGCTCGTGGGCACAGCGATGACTGGCTTTGCGACCAGGCCCGCAACCACGCTCGGCAGCGCGCCCTCCATGCCGGCAACCACGATCACGACATTTGCTCGCTGAATCAGATCAAGGCGGCTGAACAGTCGATGAACTCCCGCGACGCCGACATCATTCACACGTTCGACACGATTGCCCATGATCTCTGCCGTGACGGCCGCCTCCTCCGCGACAGGCAGGTCGCTGGTTCCGGCACAGACGACAGCAATCATCCCGTTCCGTTTGAGGAACGGTTTTTTTTCAATGGTCACGCAGCGCGCAGATTCGTGGTGCACTGCAGATTTGAACTTCCTCTTCAGCATCCTTGCGTGTTCCGGGGAAACCCGAGTCGCCAGGACGTTCTGGCCGTGCTCCAGAAGTTTTGCGGCAATTTTAACGACCTGTTCAGGCGTCTTGCCGGCGCCAAATATCACTTCGGGAAAACCTTTTCGCAACGCGCGATGCGTGTCGATGGTGGCGAAGCCAAGGTCGGCTGACGGCGCTGCCTGGAACGCGTGCAGGACTTCGTCGCGCGTAACACCCCCCGCGCGGAACTTCTCCAGCAGTTGAGTTGCTTCGATTGTGGTCACGGAATGAGAATAGTGCGAAGGGGGTGAGTTGTCAGTTGTTCGTTGTTCCTGGCAGTTGCTGTTTCCCTCACGCTTGCGCGAAGCTGTCTCTCTGTGACAGATTGCTATCCGCCAAACCTCTCGAATTTGTCGCTTCTATCGGGCTTTTGCCCGTGAGGCTGGCGAGCTGGGTCTCCGTTCTGGCCTTCTCCGACATTGGGTGCGGCCAACCATCCATGTTCACCCCCGATCTCTGAACTCCTGGATGCTGCGGACAAAATCGTCGGGGAGTCCAAAATCGAACCGCTTCGCGTCGGGCATTTCCAGCGCGAGGTAACCAAACCGCTGTCGTTGCAGCTCCTGTGCGCGTGTGAGTTGGAATTCGCCGTTGTCGCGCACATCATCGCGAATCATCTCTGCGAGAATGTCGTAAATCGATGGAGCCAGCAGATGCATTCCAAACCAGCCAAGCCATGTGTCGTCTGGCAGCCCGTCGACATGCAGTTTTTCGCGTGCCACGGATTCCGATGGTTTTTCGATGATCAACGAAACATCAATCAGCCGCGGATTGGCCGCTGTGCGCCTCCCTGAAATTGTTCCATAGCCTTTCAACTGTCCGGCAGTGATTCGATTGACGGCTGAGACGCTTTGCCCGTTGGAGTGACTCGCCAGCCCCGCCAGTTCACGATAGGGCGAAACCGATTTGCCTCGAAACAGGTGATCTCCCAGCCCGAGCAACACTGTTTCCCCGCCTGCAAATTCCCGAGATTGGAACACGGCGTGGCCGTATCCGTCCTGCTGATGCTGGACCGCGAAGCTGACCCGTTTGGCAAAGCCACGCATCTGTTCGGCTTCGCGCAGGAGGGCGGGATATTTTTGCAGCCTTTTCAAATAGTCGTCGCCAGGGCCGTTGAGGTAATCGCGAACCATGTCGTCCTCACCCGGCTGGACAATGATGCACACCTGCTCAATGCCGGCAGATTGCAGTTCGAGTAGATGATAGTGGAAGAGTGCGCGCGCGATGCCGTCTGGGCCCACAACCGGAAAGAGCTCTTTCTTCACCGCGTGAGATGCTGGAAAATGCCGGGTGCCCAAGCCTGCGATGGGTATGATGGCTTTGCGAACGCTGGATTTCATGCGGCGGAACGATGGCGAATCGATGCGGTGGGTTCAATGCTGCGGAACTGGAAATACCGGAAGAAAACGTTAAAGCCCTGAGACACCCCATGCGCCAAGCCGCCCGCGGGTGTGTCACACTGTCTCTGATGTCCCGCGCGCCCGTCTTTCTATTCCTGTTGTAAGTCCTTGATATCCAACGATGTTACATCAATGGCTAAACTTGGCACTCGCTCTGCACGGGAAGCATCCAGACAACAACACGAATTTCTTATGGCAAAAGTTTTAGGCATCGATCTGGGAACGACCAACTCGTGCATGTCCGTCATGGAAGGCGGCGAGCCACTCGTTCTCGAAAATTCGGAAGGCAAGCGGACGACTCCGTCCGTTGTGGCCTTCACGAAGAATGGTGAACGGGTGGTGGGCGACGCCGCCAAGCGGCAGGCCGTCACGAATCCGCGAAACACTGTTTACTCCATCAAGCGCTTCATGGGCCGAAAATTTGACGAGGTCCAGGAAGAGATCAAGCGTGTCCCCTATAAGGTGGTTCGCGCAGCAAATGGCGACGCAGCGGTCGAAGTCGAGGCTGAAGGCAAGGTGCAGCAGTTCTCGCCGCCTGAAATCTCGGCAATGATTCTTGCCAAGCTGAAGGCTGATGCTGAAACACGGCTCGGTGAGAAAATCACCCAGGCCGTCATCACGGTTCCGGCTTATTTCAACGATTCTCAGAGGCAGGCAACCAAGGACGCCGGCCGCATTGCCGGACTCGAAGTCCTCCGCATCATCAATGAACCCACGGCTGCTTCACTGGCATACGGGCTCGACAAGAAGAAGGATGAGAAGATCGCGGTGTACGATCTCGGCGGCGGAACCTTCGATATTTCGGTTCTTGAAATTGGTGACGGCGTTTTTGAGGTCAAAGCCACCAACGGCGATACTCACCTCGGGGGTGACGATTGGGACAACACGTTGATGGATTGGATTCTGGATGAGTTCAAGAAGGATTCAGGGATGGATTTGCGCAAGCAGCCCGACGCCCTGCAACGCATCAAGGAAGAAGCCGAGAAGGCCAAGATCGCGCTCTCCAGCTCGCAGCAATACGACATCAATCTGCCTTTCATCACCGCCGATGCGAGCGGTCCCAAGCACATTCAAAAGACCCTCACACGGGCGAAGATGGAGCAGCTGACTGACAGTTTGTTCGAGCGGACGATCGGGCCGACAAAGAATTGCTTGAAGGACGCGGGGCTCGACACGACGAAAATTGATGAGCTCGTGCTTGTCGGTGGAATGACCCGCATGCCCAAGGTTGTGGAAACTGCACGGACGCTGGTCAACAAGCAGCCGCATCAGGGCGTCAATCCTGACGAAGTCGTCGCCGTTGGCGCCGCGATCCAGGGTGGCGTGCTGAAGGGTGACGTCAAGGACGTGCTCCTTCTCGATGTGACGCCGCTGTCGCTCGGTATTGAAACGCTTGGCGGAGTGTTCACGAAGTTGATCGAACGCAATACAACGATTCCGACCCGCAAGTCCGAGATATTCTCGACGGCCAGCGACAACCAGCCTGGTGTGGAAATTCACGTGCTGCAGGGCGAACGCCAGTTCTCGCGTGACAACAAGACGATCGGCAAGTTCCACCTGACCGACATTCCGCCCGCACCGCGCGGCATGCCGCAAATCGAAGTCACCTTTGACATCGACGCGAATGGCATCCTGCACGTGGGCGCGAAGGATCTTGGGACCGGCAAGGAACAGAAGATTACGATCACGGCCAGCAGCGGACTTTCGAAGGACGAAATCGAGAAGATGCGCAAAGACGCGGAGGCTCACGCGGAAGACGACAAGAAGCGCCGCGAAGAAGTGGAAACACGCAACGAGGCGGATAATGCCGTTTATCGCTCCGAGAAGATGCTCAAGGAGAGCGCGGACAAGATCTCGGGCGACGCCAGGTCCAAACTGGAAAAGGCGGTTTCCGACGTCAAAGACGCGCTGAAAGGCAGCGATGCCGCAGCCATCAAATCTGCGAGCGAAAAGCTCAACGAAGCGTGGCAGGCTGTCTCAGCAGATCTTTACAAGGCCGCTGGGGAAAAGGGCCAGGGCGGACAGGCTGGTCCCCAGCCGGACGCACAGCCCGGGCCTGATGCAGGCGCACAGGGCGGAAAGAAGGACGAAGGTCCGATCATCGACGCCGAAGTCGTCGACGAGAAAAAATAAGCAGCTTTCGGGTGTTCACGACTGAAGAAATGCAGGCGCGGGCACCCGATTTATTTACCTGCCGCTTGGGCGGCAGGATTTCAATTAAACTGGAAAAAACCAATAAACAAACACACATACTATGGCACTGAACATCAGACCGCTCGGAGACAGAATTCTCGTCGAGCCGGCCGAAGAGAAGGAACAGAAAAAGGGCGGAATCATCATTCCCGATACGGCTAAGGAAAAGCCGATGGAAAGCGTCGTCGTGGCGCTTGGAACCGGGAAAACTGACGACAACGGCAAGAAGGTTCCGTTCGAAGTCAAGAAGGGCGACCGCGTTCTGGTGAGCAAATACGGCGGCACGGAAATCAAACTCGACGGCAAGGAATACAAGATCCTGAGCGCCGACGACATTCTCGCTGTGATCGACTGACGATTTAAACCATCAACTTTCAACAACACTAAAATATGGCAGCAAAACAATTACTCTTCGAAGAGGCAGCCCGTCAGGCGCTGCTCCGCGGTGTCACCAAGCTTTCAAAGGCTGTGACCGCAACCCTCGGGCCTAAAGGCCGCAACGTCGTTCTCGACAAAAAATTCGGTTCTCCGACGGTGACCAAGGACGGCGTCTCTGTCGCCAAGGAAATCGAACTGGAAGATCCATACGAGAACATGGGCGCACAGATGGTCCGTGAAGTCGCGAGCAAGACCAGCGACAACGCGGGCGACGGCACCACGACCGCGACAGTCCTCGCTGAAGCCATCTTCCGCGAAGGCCTGAAGCACGTCACATCGGGCGCCAACCCCATCGGGATTCAGCGCGGCATCAACAAGGCCGTCGAAGCCGCTGTCGCCAACCTCGATCGCATCGCCAAGAAGGTTAAGGACAAAGAGGAAATCAAGCAGGTCGCCACGGTATCCGCCAACTGGGACAACACCATCGGCGAAATCATCGCCGACGCGATGGACAAGGTCGGCAAGGACGGCACGATCACGGTCGAAGAGGCCAAGTCGATCGAGACCACTCTTGATGTTGTCGAAGGCATGCAGTTCGACAAGGGTTACCTCTCTCCGTACTTCGTCACCAGCGCTGAGACGATGGAAGCGAAGCTGGAAGACGCCTACATCCTTAATTACGAAAAGAAGATCAGCAACCTGAAGGATCTTCTCCCGGTCCTCGAGAGGGTTGCCAAGCTTGGCAAGCCGCTCCTGATCATTGCGGAAGATGTCGAAGGCGAAGCTCTCGCAACCCTCGTTGTCAACAAGCTCCGCGGCACCTTGAACATCTGCGCCGTGAAGGCTCCTGGATTCGGCGATCGCCGCAAAGCGATGCTTGAAGACATTGCGATCCTGACCGGCGGCAAGTGCATCACCGAGGACCTCGGCATCAAGCTCGAAAACGTGCAGCTCGAAGACCTTGGCCGCGCCAAGAGCATCGTTGTCGACAAGGAAAACACAACGATCGTTGAAGGCTACGGAAAGAACTCCGACATTCAGGGCCGCGTGAACCAGATTCGCCGTCAGATCGAGGAAACCACCTCGGATTACGACCGCGAAAAGCTGCAGGAACGGCTGGCCAAGCTCGCTGGCGGTGTGGCTGTCATCAATGTGGGCGCCGCAACCGAAAGCGAAATGAAGGAGAAGAAGGCCCGCGTCGAAGACGCGCTGCACGCGACCCGCGCAGCCGTTGAAGAAGGCATCGTTCCTGGCGGTGGTGTGGCCCTTATCCGCTGCTTCGCAGCCATCGAAGCTGTCAAAGGCGCGAACGAGGACGAACAGATCGGCGTTGAAATCATCAAGCGCGCAATCGAATACCCCGCCAAGTATCTGGCCGCAAACGGCGGATACGAAGGTTCGGTCGTGGTGCAGGAAATCCGCCGCCGCAAAGGCAACGAAGGTTTCAATGCCGCCACGGGCAATTACGAAGACCTCGTCAAGGCAGGCGTCGTTGATCCCAAGAAGGTCACACGCAGCGCGCTGCAGAATGCAGCCTCCATCGCTGGGCTGCTGCTCACGACGGAATGCCTGATCACCGAAGTTCCTGAAAAGGAAAAGCCGGCTCCCGCACCGGGCGGCCATGGTGGCATGGGCGGAATGGACTACTAAGCCGCGTAATTACGCAGCAATCTCACGAGGCCGGGAGCAATCCCGGCCTCTTCCATTTACATTTGGTGCTTGCCGTCACAGGGACTCTCGTTTTCCCTCACGCAACTTTCATGGCCAACGTCCTGATCCGAAAAATCCAAAATTCTGTAGCGAAGTCGCGCCACGCAGGGATTAATCGAAGCGACGACTGGGGCGGCCGGCGCGTCGCAGGTCTCAATCCAAAGTCCGTATTGGATGTTGGCTGCGGTGACGGGAGCCGCCTGATTCCTTATTTCAAGAATCTGCCGTCCGATTTTTGCGGGATCGAGGGGGCCCCTGAATTGATGCAGCGCGCAAAGGAGCGTGGTCTGACGGTCAAGGATTGCGATTTGAACGGACGATGGCCGTGGGAGTCTGGAAGATTCGACGTGGTGTTCAGCAATCAGGTGATCGAGCACGTTCACAACTGTCGAATGTTTGCGGCTGAGGCCTACCGCGTTTTGAAACCAGGCGGAACGGCAATCATCACGTCTGAAAATCTCTGCAGCCTTTTGAATTGCGCTGCCTTAATCATGGGCTACACGCCCTTTTCGCTCATGCAAACCTGCGGGCGTTATCTCGGAAACCCCCTGGGGCTTCATTACAACGAAACCTTGAGCGAACCGCTGCCGTTGGATCACCCCGCTTTCTCAGGCGTCTCAGGCCACATTCGCATTCTCACTGTGCGGCAGGCAAGGGAACTGTTTGAACTGGTCGGATTCCGCTCCGTGAAGACGGGGTCAATCAGCATTCTTCCGCTGCCTGATCAACTCAGCCAATGGCTTGAAAAGTTCGTGGCCAACCGCGGCCACTATCTGCAAATCGAAGCCGTCAAGCCGAGAGAGTAGGGCATCCGATTGGCGGAGAACCTTTCACGAGGAATGCCGCCCCGTCTGAAGTCGTTTCATCTCGCAGTGCACCATGTCGGCAATCATGTCCCTGAAACCGCTGGTCGGAGACCATTTCAGGAGCTGGTGCGCCTTGGCGGAACTTCCAACGAGATGCCGCGGGTCAGCGGGCCGAAACAGCTTGGGATCCTGACGCGTGCACGCGCGCCAGTCGAGGTCCAGAACAGCGAACGCGATTTCCACAACATCCTGCACGCTGTGCAGTTTTCCCGTGGAAAACACATAGTCCTGGGGTGTCTCATGTTGAAGCGAGAGCCACATCCCCCGCACGTAATCCCGCGCATCGCCCCAATCGCGTTGTGCGCTCGTATCACCGAGCACCAGCTCGCTCTGCTGCCCCGTCTTGATTGCAGCGGCTGCGCGGCAGATTTTTTGAGTCACAAACCCTGGCCCTCGACGGGGAGACTCGTGGTTGAACAGAATTCCGTTTACCGCAAAAAGACCAAACGTCTGGCGATAGACGCGTGTAATTTGCGTCCCAAATGCCTTGGCGCAGCCGTATGGGGTCGCGGGCGCAATCGGTGTGGCTTCGTCCTGCGGAACCTGTTCCGGATTTCCAAAGATTTCGCTGGAGCTCGCATGAAAGAACCTCGGCGGTTTTGGAAGCTGCCGCACCAAATCCAAAATGCGAAGGGTTCCGAAACCGGTAACGTGGCAGGTGGCTTCAACGTTCTCAAAACTTTGACCCACGTGGCTTTGGCCTGCCAGGTGATACACCTCGTCTGCATTCGCGGCTCCAAGCGCCGACTTCAACGCCTCGCGATCCTCAATGTCCGCCTCGAGAAGAAACAATCGGCGATTGATGAGCTCGGAATCCGCGATGATATGTTCGATGTTGCGCCCTGGGCCGGATCCGGGGCGGACGATGCCATGCACCTCGTAGCCGTTTTCGATCAGCAGTTCGGCCAGGTAGGACCCGTCCTGTCCCGCAATGCCTGTGATCAGCGCCCGTTTCACGATGTTGCGGCGCCACCTTTGAGAAATGCAACATCAGCGTCTACCATCAGCCGCACCAGGTCGGCGAACTTCGTTGCCGGGCTCCAATTGAGCTTTCGCCGCGCCTTGTCGGCATTGCCAATCAGTTGATCCACCTCGGCAGGACGATAAAATTGCGGGTCGATGACCACGTGCTTCTGCCAGTCCAGTCCGACACGTTCAAATGCAAGCTGGAGAAATTCCTTCACGCTGTGAGTCTCGCCCGTGGCGATCACGTAATCGTCGGGCTCCGGCTGTTGCAGCATCAACCACATGGCCTCCACGTATTCCTTCGCGTAACCCCAGTCGCGGCGGGCATCCAGGTTTCCCATGTGCAGCTTGTCCTGCATCCCGGCGTGAATGCGCGCGACAGCGCGGGTGATCTTGCGCGTCACGAAGTTTTCGCCGCGCCTCGGAGACTCGTGATTGAAGAGGATTCCGTTGCTGGCGTGGAGGCGATAAGACTCCCGATAATTCACGCTGATCCAATACGCGTAAACCTTGGCGCATGCGTAGGGGCTCCGCGGGTGAAACGGGGTCAATTCTGTCTGAGGCGTCTCACGCACCTTTCCATACATTTCACTCGATGACGCCTGGTAAAAGCGCGCTGGCAATCCCAGCTGATGAATCGCTTCCAACAAACGCGCCACGCCGGTGGCTGTCACGTCCGCTGTGTAGCCTGGAATGTCAAAGCTGATCCGCACATCGCTCTGGGCCGCGAGATTATACACTTCATCAGGCTTGATGCGTTCCAGGAGCCGGATCAGGGACCCTGCATCGCTGAGATCGCCATGATGCAAGCTGACGCGATCGGCAGCAAAACCGGGCGTGGCGAACACGCGCTCCAGCTGGCCGCGATACGGTGCGGCGGTGCGGCGGACGATTCCATGCACTTCATAGCCTTTTGCCACGAGGAGTTCAGTGAGGTAGGAACCGTCCTGGCCGGTGATGCCTGTAATGAGAGCCTTTTTTGCCATAGCAGTGAGGGCGAAGTCTTTCGGAATTAAGGTCCCGCAGCAAGCCCTGGGTCAGGCGCGGTCGCGATTGGGTTTGCGGCGGCCCGTGTGATTGCTCTCCCCGAGGTACATTCCCAGCAATTCGCCGCGTCCCGTTTTTCGGTTCCTCGACGAGAACAGACTCTTCAAAAGATTCAACAGCCAACGCATAACAGCGTGTGATAGTTGCAGCTCGTGGCTTCAGGCTCAATACCGAAGAGCGAGGACCGCCGCCTTCAGGGTGCTTCAGTGTTAAGATTGCGATAATTGGGCCTTTGCCGCCCCGTCATTCCCTCCCCAAGGTGAGGCGGCGCGAACGCCGTGCGCCGCCGTTCAACTTTGAACTTTGAACTTAAAACTTTGAACTTAATCTGTGTCCATGGCACGAAAGGCATCTGCAGATTCGGATTCACCGCCTCGCGGTTTTAGCGACATTGTCGGTTTTGCTCTCCTCGTCACCGCGGTATTGCTGCTGTTTGCCCAATTTTCGTTCGATCGCGGCGATATCGGTTTTATCCGAACTCCCGCCAACCGTCCGCTGCATAACTGGATCGGAACTTTGGGCGCATACTTCGCATGGAGCATCTTTTTCCTCTTCGGCGTCGTGGGTTACATCGTGCCGCTGCTCCTGGCGATGTTCGGCGCAGCCTATCTGCTCGGCTTTTTGAACTACCTTTGCGAACGCATTCGCTGGTCCCTCCTGTGGTCTGCTGTATTGCTTATCGCACTGACCGGCCTGTTCTACCTGGCGGGCGAAGCAGGTCTGCTGGGCGATTTCCAAAAGCGCCTTGGCATTCACACCGTTGGAGGTTTCCTGGGTTCCCTCACGTATGGTCAAACGAAGAACTACGACTTCGGCTTCGCGCTGCTCGGGCCCATTGGCGCAACAATCGTATACGCCGCACTCGGTGTTGTGAGCGTGATTTTCCTCACGGGTTTCCGCCTCGGCGAATGGCTTCAAAGCCGAATGGAACGAACTGCACCTGCCGTGGGTGAAGAGGCGGTCCTCGAACGGAAGGCGCGCGACCTTCAAAAACAGGCGAAGAAACTCCAGGAGGAAGTCGATCGCTCCAAACCCGGCATTGGCGCCGACCTTCAGCCGGTACCCGAGCCGACTGTGCGTGACCTGAGCATTTCTCCGTCGAAGGGCGCTCCGCGCACAAAGAAGTCAGAATCGCCCGCCGACTCACCCATCGTCCAGGAAGGCGAAGTCATCACGGCGCGCGAGATCGCTGCCGCCAGCACCAGCGACGTTCTCGGGAAAGGAGCGGAAGCTCCCTCCGACAAACAAACATCATCAGCCAAAGAGGGCGAAAAGGTTGAAGGAAAGGCGGATCCCGTCGTAACAATCGCCGACAGCACCGCGCCCGCGCCAGCCGCAGTCCGCCCCAAGCTTGTTCCAAGGAAACCGAAGCCGATTACCGTGGCTTCCACACCGATGATCGGCAACTACCAGTTGCCGACCATGGATTTTCTCCAGCATCCCGATCCCAATCTCAAGCCGACGGAATCCAAGGAGGAGTTGATGGCGAACGCGCGCCTGATGCAGCAGACACTCGCGCAATTCGATATTGAAGTGGCACTCGGCGACATTACGAAAGGCCCGACGATTACCCGATACGAACTGCATCCCGCGCCTGGCGTGAAGCTGGAAAAGATTCAGGGCTTGAACAACAACCTTGCCGCCGCCTTGAAAGCGGAACGGATCAACATTCTCGCGCCAGTTCCCGGGAAAAGCTCGGTCGGAATCGAGGTGCCGAACCTCGTGAAGACGAAGGTGATCATGCGCGACCTGCTCGAATCCGACGAATGGCGCAACAGCAAGGCGCGCATTCCGCTCGCTCTCGGCAAGGACGTGTATGGCCACCCAATCATCGCGGACCTCGCCGAAATGCCGCACTGCCTCATCGCGGGCAGCACGGGTTCCGGCAAATCCGTGTGCATCAACTCCATCATTGCCTCGCTGCTTTATAAATTTTCGCCCGATCAATTGCGGTTTGTGATGATCGATCCCAAGGTGGTTGAGCTGCAGCAATACAACGCGCTGCCGCACCTCGTGGTGCCCGTTGTCACCGATCCGAAGAAAGTGATTCTCGCCCTGCGCTGGGTGGTGAATGAAATGGAGAAGCGTTACCAGATCTTCGCCAAGGTCGGCGTCCGCAACATCGCTTCGTTCAATTCGCGTCCCAAGAACAAGCCGCTGCCGCAGCAGGAACCGGAACTGCCGTTGATGGCCAAGAAGGAAAAAGTGGAACCCGGCGCCGAAGGTTTTGCTGTCGAAGTTGACGAGGAGATTGTTGTTCCTCGCGAGGACGACATCGTGATCCCTGAGAAGCTGAGCTATATCGTCGTTATCATTGACGAGCTCGCCGATCTCATGCTGGTCGCGCCTGCTGATGTGGAAATGGCGATCGCGCGCATCACGCAGATGGCGCGTGCTGCCGGAATTCATTGCATCGTTGCGACGCAGCGCCCGTCAGTGGACGTCATCACAGGCGTGATCAAGGCCAATATTCCCGCGCGCATTGCGTTCCAGGTGGCGGCGAAGGTGGATTCAAGAACGATTCTTGACGCGATGGGAGCCGACAAGTTGCTGGGCAAGGGCGACATGCTTTATCTCCCGCCCGGATCGGCCCGCCTCATTCGAGCGCAAGGCGCGCTGATCACGGACGGCGAAATCCAAAGCGTGGTCGACTTCATCGCGAAGCAGGCGAAACCCAGCTACGAGGTTGAAATTCACCAGCAGCTGTCCAAACCGGTGAGCACCTTTGAAGGCGAAGGCGGCATTGACGAAGATGAATCGCTGATCGAGCAATGCATTGAAGTGATTCGAAGCGAGCAAAAGGCAAGCGTGTCCCTCATGCAACGCCGCCTGCGGCTCGGCTACACGCGGGCAGCGCGCATCATGGACGAACTTGAGAACCGCGGCATTGTCGGCCCAAGCAAAGGCGCCGAGCCGCGCGACATTCTGATAGACCTCGACGGCGGCGGTGCAGACGGCGCGGGTCAGTGAGCGGCTTTGCGTAGCGGCCATAGCGCAGACTTCCAAGTCTGCCGCAGCATCAAGCTTCCATGCCGGCCGGGTCCGGAGCGCCAACTTGCAGTTGGCTTAGCGCGTTCGATCTGGCTGGGCAGCGGAACTTGTGAGAGTTGGCCGTCTTCTGCCAGGACGGATCTAACTGACTCTGAATCTGGCCATTGTTTCTTCGATCATCGTAAGACTGCAAGTCGGCGCTCCGGCGTCACCCTAAAGCTGCGGCTTTCACTGCCGTTTGGAACGTGCGAAAACGGGATCGTTGTCGGGCAATAGGTTGTTCGCCAGGCAGTGAAACCATTCCCGAATGGAGGTAGCGCGGCAGTTGCCAGCGATCTCCTCACGGAACATCGCTTCCATGGCGCACTCACCCAGCGCGCGATACGCCTCGAACTGAGCCTCGTCGTAAATTTGATCGGCAGTACTCTGATGCGGGAAATCGGGGTTCAAGCGCCTGTAATCGGCAAGATGCGCGGGTTCCAATCCTGTAGTCGCCAGCTTCACGTACAACATCCATCCGAGTTCCTTGCCCGGCGCAGTTTCAGGCGCGTAATCAATCTTCACCAACACGGCGTGCGAACGGCTGAATCGTTTTGAATCGAGCCGCAGGTCTGAAATGTCGGGATACATTCGAATGCCCAGATCAATCTCGGCGTACCGCTGCAGGCGGGTGAGATCGGAACACTCCATTTCCGGTTCGCATCCGCCATCGACGCACACGATGAATTTGCATCGGCGGCGCAGCAGTTCATACGCAGCAAGATTCTCGATGTGCCCGCCATCCGACAGATTCACATACCTGCATTGCTCATGGATCAAACCGAACATTTCGCGGAACAAATACCACGGCCCGGCGCCCTCAAGCATTCGCCACAAAACTTTGCGTCCCGGGTTTCGAATCCAATAACCCAGGCGCACGTTGAACAAGGTCATGAGGAACCGGAAGTGCGGCAGCGACTTCCAACCCATGCTGGTCGAAGCCGCAGCACCCGAAACAGCAAGCGCGGTTCCCAGGTCGAAGTGCGGGTCGCCCTGTTCGAGGTTCTCGGTCGCCGCGTATCCTGTGAGCGGTGAACCGTAGAAGTGCCGGCTCACCATGAAGAAATCACCATCGCGGCCGCGGAGGTTCTTGTTCCGGCTGCTGGGGGCGTTCACGACCATGTTGACCAGATGATAGGGAGCCGCCGGGTCCGCGCCCAACTCCGACAGCTTCACCTGCTTCAAAACTTCAGTCCGTCCTTGCGCGCGTTCGCCCGACAACGCGCGGACCAGCGGGTGCTTGCCGCTTTCCTCCTCGGGGATGCGGCGGGCCAGGTAACACTCGCAAAGCCGATTCCGGTAATATCGGTGCGGAGCAAGCGTGTTGATGTTCACGCAGAACCAATTCCAGAGTGCGAGCCCCAGCGTCACCCAGAATACAACGTGGGGCATCCAGCTGACCCCATCGCGCGACAGGCCCATGCGATTACCGACGTACAAAAATGTGAAGATGAGGAAGAGCGGCCCTGTTAGAATGAACAGTCTGACGGCAAGAGTGCGGAGACGCGGCCAGCGTGGACTCAACCACGCGATCAGCGCGGCGAGCGCCGCTCCGGCCACGCCCGTGAGCGATGTCGGCAAAAGACCCGCGAGGCTTTCAAGACCCGAGCCGCTGTGGCTCCATTTGGCAAGCGATGTTCGCAACCATTCGTGTCCGTGAAACAGCGCGGGCATCAGGAAAACCGCCGCCGCTGTCACTGTTAAAATTCCCAGCGCCACGGTCCCGTTTTCCCAAAGCCTGTGAAACAAGGCGCGTTTGGATTTGGGCGCCTGGCCGTGCGCAAGGAGCTGCAATCCCGGCAGCGCCACCCACGCCAGCCCGAAGAGAATCGCGAGCCATTTCAGCGCCATCCCGGAAGGTGATTCGGGGAAAGCGGGTACGGCCGGCCCGTTGGGAAGCATCGCATCTTCCCAAAGCCACGGTCCTGCCACGAAGGCGAGGATTGCAGCGAACAAGGGAATCGGCAGCACAATCATCAGGTTCCACGCAAGGCCGCTGGCCAGGAGTCCGAGCATGCGGATCTTCCCAATGAGCCCTCCGTGCAGCAGGTATTTGCTGTGGTTGCGAAGATGCCTGACCAACCCCGATTCAATGCCTGCCGAGCGTTGGAAAACGTCGTTCACTTTTGCCTCCGCTGCAGCCCGCGTCCGCGGCGTTGTGTCGTCTGGCTGCCGCGTTCCCAACGCGCAGCTCAGGAAACTCCCGAGGTATCCGCCTCCAGAAACCGTCGACAAATAATCGAAGTGCAGCAAGAGCCCTCGCCGCGCGAGCACCTGCACGATGCCCAGGCAAAACGTTGCGGAGCGAATGCCGCCGCCAGAAAGCGCAAGTCCCGTTGCGTTCAGCAATGGGCCTTCAGCTTTGGCATCCGGGGAAAGAATGGCGCGTCGTTCGAGAATGGTTGCGTGCTCCTTCGCATTGATCTCCTGCGCTCGAGCAGCACCATCGAAGTCGGACTTGATATTGACCTGGTCTCGAATTCCCGCGCGCAGGTCCACGCCAAGGGTGGCTGTAAGGCCGGACGTTTCAGCGGCGACATTGTGGATTCCTGCCATGAGCGCGAGCTCGGCCTGAACCTTCAGCAGTTCCTCGCGCAATTGCAGCAACTCCTGACGAAATGCCCTGCGCACCTGCGGATCCCGAAAACGAATCGACGCCGTCTCGCTGGGATCTTTCCCGCTCGCATCTCCCGTCATCCAGCCGTGCCAGCGCGCAGCGTAGGGTCGGAGCAACTCGTTGAGCAATCTGATCCCGAGCTTTCGGAATTCTCCCGCCTCGGGGTGCGCTTCCATCAGTTCGCGCACCTTCGAGAACAGCGCGAACACACTCTTCGCAACGCTTTCGTCATCGCCCGACCTGAAATGCAGCTTCTGCGTCGTGATGCGGGTCGCGAACTGCACCCACAGCGCGTAGGCCGGGGCGGCATCCACCGAGGAAGGTAGCGGAGCGTTCAAGTTATCTGTTGATCCATTGATCAAAGGCATCAGCGCGAGGGTGCGCCGATAAATTTTCCCGGGAGTTCAACGCTCGCGCTGCGTTGAGAACTTCCCGCGCGCGGATCTGCCGGCGGATGTCGGCGCTGAAGGAGGCCGCAGCAGGCAAAGTTTCGGTCCCCGCCGCAAGCGCGGCGAAGTCGTCGACGCCAAAGGTTTCGCCATAAACATTCAATGCATCTTCCAACGCCCGGCGCGCCAGCTCCGGCGATGTGGCCTGCCGCGCGGTTGCCAGGCCAATCCAGGCGCGCATTTCTGCGAGGTAATCGCGAATCTCGGGACTCGATGCGAGCCGCTCTTGTTCAAGGCGGAGCGCGTCGAGAGCCTCGCGCGATGCCGCTTGATCCCGGACGCTCCATGTGTCGTTCGTGCTGTTCGCAAACCACCACAGGAGCGTCTGCTGGCATCGCTTCAACGCCTTGTCGCGATCGGTATGCAGGTCGGATTCTGCAACCTCATTGAAGGTTCCCTTTGCCAGGCTGAACTGGCCGTGGCTCAGGAAGAGCAGCGCCTGCCGCACTCGCAATGCTGCGGCGATCGCGGGTTGACCAGGATGCGCGGCAATAAAGTTGTCGATCCGCGCCGTCTCCGTTTGCCAGGTTGCGGGTGCGCCGGCTCGCGGATCAGGCAGCCCAACGTGTCCACCGAGCATCGCCGCGTTTGAGTGAGCAACGATGTCGGCGACTTGCTTGCGCGTCGCGCAACCGGACGTTGCGCTCAAGGCAGCGATCAGCGGCAGCATCAGAATCGTGCTGAACGAACAGAAGCCACGTGAGGTCCGAAACGGTATTTTCATGGATAATCCTTTAGGCCGACGCCGCGGTTTCCAGGAGACGCCCGAACAGCTTTTTGAACGCCGCTGATTCCGGATTGATCCTGGCAAATTCTCCACGTCCCCAGGCTGCGACCAGTCCGCCAACAAGCCATGGCACGCCGGACAAATCGAGGCGGGTTCCCAACTCGGCGCGCGCCTGCACGAGGCTGTCATCCACGACTTTGGTGAGCGCGTCCGTGAGCGATTCCGTCGTGCTGTTCTCGATCCTCGCCCGGCCCGAGCGCGCGGCCGCGCGCAGTACTTCGTGCACGGTCGCAACCAGCACTGCTCCCGAGAGAAGCGTTTTTTCATCGGAACCCGCTGCGCGAACCACGGCATTCAACACGGCTGTCGCAATATTGCTCCTGGCCCGATCGAACAACTCCGGGTTCTGCGCAACGGCCTCTGAAGCAGCGGTCATGAGGGCTGCTGCGTTGAGGCCCGTGAGCGTTTGTGCTTTGACGAGCTCCGCCAGGCTCGCGGAAAAGTCAGCGATCAATGTGGCGTAACGCGTCTTCACAAGGGAAGGATTCTGCGCAAATGCCTGCAGCATGCCGCTTGTCGCGGCAGCCGCCAGAGTGCGCGCATCAAGGCTGGATAGCGTGTGAACCGCATTCAACACGCCCCCGACGACCGTGCGGGCGAGTTCGGCGTTGTCGGATTCGATGATCAATTCCGGATGAGCGCCAAACACGCCGGCGACTTCAGTGACCATTTCCTCCAGGCCCTGGCGGCTGAAGGAAGCCTGGATTCCGTCGCGCGCGACGGTGCTCACAAAGGAATTCAGGAATGCGCGAAGCCACGGCTGGTTGCCGGCTTTCGCGGCGAGCAGCCCGGGTTTCGCTGCAACCGCCGCGATGGCCGCATCGCCGATTCGAAACAGCGTTTCGTTGCTGAGTAGATTTGCGTCAGGAATTTCGTTCAACTCGGTCACCATTCCCAGCAGCACATCCCGGAGCAGTTCAGGTTGGCCGTCCAGCAACAGGGGGCCGTAACGTCCCATCCCTTCGAGTCCCGCGCGCAGAAGATCTCCCCAATGATCCGCGAAGAACTGTTTGAACGTTGGGCTGTTGCTCACCAGCGGCGAGGCGTGTTTCAGAACGTCCGACGCAAGTTGTTTGAACGAATTTGCCTGGTCTTCGCCGAGTAATTCAGAGGCGCGCTGCAGGCCTTTGCCAACCAGCAGGGGATACCCGCGACCCTGGAATAATCCGGCGAGAAATTCATCGCCGTCAGGCGATTCACCGCGTGCCGTTGCCAGCACATCCATCAACGCCAGCAACCAACGGCTATCTGCCGTCAGCAAGCCGCGATGATCCAGCATTCCATTCAGGCTGGCGCTGAGCGCGTGCCGCAACAGCGGACTCCACGCGGAGAATTCTTCCAGGTCAGGACTCGCGAATCGTTCGAGAATCGATTGAACAGCGCCGCGCAGTGCGGGATCGCGAACAAGCAAGGCGGTGTTTTCTGCGCCGAATTCGCTGAGAACATCTGCCACGAGCAAGCCGATCCGTGCAGCGTAGCCCAACTCGCGATCATCCTTTCCCGCGCTGATATGAAATGCGGCCGCGAGCAGGTCGGGATCGCTCAAGTCAAACTGCGGCAGTCTGCGTCGCAGTTCGGTCACATACTCGGCGTCGGGCCGAAGCGGTGCGACGATCAATCGCTCAGGGAAAACGCGCCGATAACAGTTTCCGACAAAACTGCCGTCAGGCGCTTCCTTCGCGAGTTCTAGAAGCAGCTCGGAACGCGTGTCGCCGAGCGGATCGCCGGATGCGCCGTCGCCGCCGGCCAGGTATTCCTTGAGTTCTCGAACCTTTTGAAGCGCGGTGGGGCCATTGTAGATCTCGGGCATCAACAGCACCAGGGCGCCCTGGACGGCTTCGCGTTCGGCCACAAGGGCGTCAAGGCGATGCCCGAATTTGATGATTCCTCTGGCGACAGAAATAGCGAGTGCTGCTGTGGAAGGTGAAATCATACCATCGTCCGTTGTTCCAAAGGCTGATGGCCGGAGTGTGCTGAGTCGTTTCGTGCCGGGCAACTACAAAGAAGCAAACCCGGCGTGGCGGCGGCGCATCTGACACTGCCCAAGCTGCAATGCAGGAGCAGCGCGGCTCTTCAGGCCGCGTAAGCGTAAAAAGATTAGCCCAGGGCTGGCCGGTTTCCACAACGGACGTCGTCGGAACGTTGAACCGGCCTGAAGGCACGCGCTCCGTCAGGCGCGGGCGCGCGAGACGAACGGATTCCCCTTGATGTAAAACCGCAGGTTGCGCTTTGCCCAGTGCTTCGCGTACGCAACGCCGACGCGAGGACCTTTTGCAATGACGAAGGAAGCAGTATCTTCGTCTTCAGCAATGAACAGCGTGTTGCTGAGCAGGTCGTGGCCGTTCACGCTCTTGTCAATTCCCATGGCACGACACAGCAAACCGGGGCCCTGCGTGCGGCTTTCCAGATTCTTTACAGGCTCCAGCGCCCGCAGCAGCACAGCCGACGCATGGCCCTCCGGCTGCGTGACCACGTTAATGCAGTAATACATGCCGTAGATGAAGTAGACGTAGGCATGTCCAGGCGGCCCGAACATCACTTCTGTCCGGGGAGTTCGCCCTTTCGAGGAGTGCGCGGCGAGGTCGTGCTCGCCGAGGTAAGCTTCCACTTCGACAATTCTGCCAACGCGTTCGACGCCCTCTTCGACATGCACGAGAAGCTTGCCGAGCAGTTCCCGCGCAACGTGAATGGTGTCGCGATTGTAGAACTCGCGTGGCAGGCGCCTGCTTGTCAGGTCAATGGTCATGCATCGTGGCGCAGGTTTCCACACCTGCTGTATCGCCAGCTTCCATGCTGGCAGAGCGTGGACCGCGCGAGCAGGTTTGGAAACCTGCGATACAGCAGACTTCGAAATCTGCGCTACTCCCGCGGCGCCGACTTGGCCGCCTCCGTCCGTTCCTGGCTCAACGTTGCGGGCGCCTCATCTATTCGGAATTGGCGGTTCATATAAAGCTCGTCTGCAACCTGGTAGAGTGCCGTCGCGTTCTTTTCCAGTTCCGCATATTCGGGCGTGGTTCCCGGCACGGGTTGGAGTTCCACAAGCTTCGGATCGCCTTCATAGAAATACGCCGCCTTCTGCAGTCCCAGGATCACCATTCTCGCGTCTGCGTACATCCCGATGCTGCGATTATGATTCAGCAGCGCGCGAGCGGCCTCGGGCGGGTCGTTCAACAGGTCGCGGCCAAAGAACATCGTTTCATACGGACGCCCGAGAAGACCCAGCAGCGTGGGTGCGACGTCGAGCGAATTCCCCAGCGTCCCGACGCGCTGCGGTTCCTTCACGACGGCGGGCCCAAAGATCACAAACGGAATCTCATACGAAAAGATCGGAACTTCCTGTGCCCCGTAAACGCGCGCGCCGTGATCGGCCACGACGACGAAAAGCGTGTTGGTCCAGAACGCCTCCTTCTTCGCATCGCGGAAAAACTTGCCGAGGCACCAGTCCGTGTATTTGACGACCTTCTTCCGGCTGCGTTTCGGCACTTCGGGGTCTTCATCAATACGGCCGCGCGGATAGGTGTAGGGCTTGTGATTGGAAACGGTCAGGACGGTTCCAAGAAACGGCTGCCCAGTTTCGTTGAGTTTTCGGAATTCCTCGATCGATCGCGCAAAGAGATCTTCATCCGACACGCCCCAGATCGTTGTGAACACGGGATCCTTGAAATCCTTCTGCTCGATGAATCGATCCCACCCATTGTTGACGGCATAAGCCCGCATGCCGTCGAACAGGCCGCGCCCGCCATACAGGAACAGCGTGTTGTAACCGTCGCGCTTCAGCACGCGCGCGATCGATTCCACGTTCTCCGAGCGATCGCGCTTGACGATGGAGTCCCCTGGCAACGGCGGGAAAGATGAAAAAACGCCCTCGAATCCGCGCACCGTCCGGTTCCCGCTCGCATAAATGTTGGAGAACAGCAGCCCTTCCTCTGTCATCAGCTTGTCCATCTCAGGTGTCAGCGTGTCCTTGCGCCCAAGCGCCCCGAAAAATTCCGAGCCCAGCGCCTCTTCGAGAATGAGCACGACATTCAGTTTTGGACGCGTGGGATCGCCGGAAATTTTTCGGCGGATGCTTTCCGGGCCGCCGACGAATTCCGCCTCGGGCGATGCCAGCAACTTGCGAACGCGTGCATAGGCTTCGTCGTGGGGAAGCGTCCTATAGTGCGCGGCATACTCAAGGTTGCGGGTCCAAGCAGCATGAACAAACGACAGAGAGCCGTTGTTCGCCACTTCGTTGATGGTTCGATCCTGGCTGAATTGCGTTCCCTGGAGGCTGATTGTGAATAGCAGCACCACTACCACGCCTGTGGCACCGGCGAGCCGGAGGAAACGCGATCGCGACGGAATGGAGTTTTGCCACATCGGCTTGAACCAGGCAAAGGCGCCAATCGTCCAGCCGATTCCCAGGCCAAGGCAGATCGCGATGATCGTGTAGAGCGGATAGGAATCGCGGATGTTGCCCACGACCTCATCGGGATAAATCAGGTAATCCACGGCGACCGTATTGAATCGCGAATGGAATTCCTCGAAGAAAAAGAACTCGGTGAACAGGATGAAGATCTGGACTGCCCAAAACAGCGCCATGCCGCATGCGAGCAGCGTGCGATGCCAGCGCCGCGCGAACCAGCGCTCCTTGACGATCCAAAACCAGAAGAGCAGCGGCAGGGTGGTGATCAGCGACATGACAATGTCCTGGTGCAACCCGATGAAAAACGCCTGGACGGATGTGCCGAAGGACACGTTCGCCTTGCCTGCAAAGGAGAAGTAGAGGATCAGCCGGAGGATGGTGAGGGCGACCACCAGTGTGGCAAAGAAGAATGTGGCAAACCCATAGCGGGAATGTCTCCAAACGCGTTTGGTTGGATCGAGTTCTTCAGTCATGGCGATTGCACAAAGGTCAGGATCGCGATTCGTTTCAATTCCGGCACCCGCTAATGACACTTGGTCTGCCAGTGCTGTTCAATTCCAAAATGCGCGATGCACTGCGATACAGCAGGCTTGGAACGGTGCGCTGCGCGTGCCAGATTGTTAACGTGCCGATTTTTTACGAATGCCAGCGTTGCACCGCCTGCTGTCGCTGGCCGGGACAGGTGCGCGTTTCCGATGCCGAAATCGCGCGCTTGGCGGAATTCACTGGAATGGGGGAGTTCGAGTTCATTCAACGCTACCTGCAGCTGCGCGCCGATCGGCAGGGGCTTGCGCTGCAGAACAAGTTGAATGGCGAATGCATTTTCCTCGAGGGCGATAATTGTGCGGTTCAGGCCGTGAAACCTCAGCAATGCAGTGACTTTCCCAATCTTTGGAATTTTCCCGGGTTCGAGAAAGTCTGTGATGCCATTCCCCGCCGGGTTTCAGAAGAGGAGTACGCGGCATTGATCGCGAAGGCGACGGGGAGGCGGCATTTATGATTTACGATTTATGATCTATGATTTGGTCTCTCCACATCATCAATCATCCATCATAAATCATAAATCTTTGTCCCTTCATGAGCGGATTTCCCGCGAGAAATTCCTGAACAGCCATGCGACGGCCGCCTTCCCGCTGGAGCGCTGTCACTGCCACGGAGCCTTCTCCGCAAGCGACCACGATTCCAGATTTGTCGGCCGCGAGAATTTCGCCCGCTGGCCCGCTGTCCGGCCTTGGATGCGCCGCCCAGAGTTTCAGGAGGAGCGGTTGCGCGGATGTTTGGAGATGCGAGTAGGCGCCAGGCCACGGCGTCATGGCCCGAATGCGATTCCATACGGCCCGCGCTGAGTCGGACCATTTGATCTGGCCTTCGGTCTTACGGATTTTGGCGGCGTGGCTCACGCCTTCAGTTGGCTGTGGTTGCGGCTGGATCCGGCCTGCGACGTAATCTGGTATCGTTTTGACGAGCAACTCAGCGCCAATGCGCGCGAGTCGATCGTGCAACGTCTGCGCGTGGTCTTCGTCATGGATTGGAGTGCGCGCCTGCGTGAGGATGTCGCCCGTGTCCAGTCCGACATCCATCTTCATGATCGTTACGCCAGTCTCGGATTCGCCCTCCAGAATGGCGCGTTGGATTGGGGCGGCGCCGCGAAATTTGGGAAGGAGCGACGTGTGAACGTTGAGGCAGCCAAAGCGCGGGAGGTCGAGAATAGCCTTGGGAAGGATTTGCCCGTAGGCGGTGACGGCGATCAACTCCGGAGAGAACCCGCGCAGTTGTTCGATGAACGAGTCATTGCGTGCGCGTTCCGGCTGCAGAACGGGAATTCCGCTTTCGACCGCAAGTTCCTTCACTGGCGTGGGCTGAAGTTTGAGTCCGCGCCCTTTCGGTTGGTCGGGTTGGGAAACCACAGCCGCAACCTCGAACTCGCGGGCTGCGAGCAGCGCCCTCAGGCTTTCGGCAGCCAGCGCCGGCGTGCCCATGAAAACAATTCGCAATGGCATCGCCACAGCGAAGGACAAAACCGAAGCAGGCGAAAGGCAAATGTAGCGGGTGGTGTCAGGCATCCCTGCCTGACGTAGAGGCGGGCATCCTTGCCGCCGGCAGAAGCTGTAACAACGAGAGACGTTGGGGAGGTGTAACGCACTCGGATTGCACGAGGTTTCTTCCGCCGGGCTGGAAGCGCCGGCTCTACGGCAGGCAGGATGCCTGACGCTAGTGCGCTTGGGATACAACGCACATCGCAGGGTGAGAGTCCCTGTCTGGCGGCGCTTCCCGCCAGAGACTGAAGGTAACTGCGGTTCAGAAATGAACCGTGGAGAGCAACTGGAAGTAAACGGATAG